>JBPCXH010000116.1:0-32511 GCA_051008735.1 Gammaproteobacteria bacterium
GAAGCCGTGCGACTGGCGCTTGAGGCTGCCCGGGCCGATGACCGGCCCAGCCTGATTTGCTGCAAGACAGTAATTGGCTTCGGCTCACCCAATAAACAGGGTACGGCGGCTACTCACGGCGCGCCGCTGGGTGATGAAGAAATCGCCGCAGTGCGCGACGCCATTGGGTGGGACTCGCCGCCTTTCGAAATTCCGGCCGCCATCAGCGAAGCCTGGAATGCCAGCGCCGCCGGCGCGGCCAGTGAGGCTGAGTGGCAGGAACTGGTTGCAGGCTACAGCCGCGCCCACCCGGAGTTAGCCGAGGCGTTCCAGCGGCGCCTGTCCGGTGAACTGCCGGCCGACTGGTCTGATTTTGCGGATCAGGCCGTGGCGGGTGTTGCCGCGGCGCCGGTCAAAGAAGCCACGCGCAAAGCGTCCTTGCGTGCACTGAATGCTCTGGCACCCGGTTTGCCGGAGCTGATTGGTGGCTCAGCCGATCTGACGGGGTCCAATCTGACGCTGCATGAAGGGTCTAAGGTCATCACGGCCAGGCAGCCGGCGGGCAATTACATTTATTACGGCGTGCGCGAATTCGGCATGGCTGCCATCAACAACGGCATGGGTCTGCACGGCGGTTTTATCCCTTACGGCGGAACCTTCCTGACTTTCTCGGACTATTCGCGCAATGCCTTGCGCATGGCCGCGCTCATCGGCGCCCAGAATATTTCCGTGTTCACGCACGATTCCATCGGTCTGGGCGAAGACGGGCCAACCCATCAGCCCATTGAGCATGTGGCCAGCCTGCAGCTGATTCCGAACATGCGGGTCTGGCGACCCTGTGACAGTTTCGAGACCATTGTGGCCTGGCGTGATGCGATTGAGAGGCGTGACGGCCCGACCAGCCTGATACTGACTCGTCAGGGCTTGCCGCCCCAGACGCGCAGCGAGGAGCAATGTGCAGACGCGCGTCGCGGCGCCTACGTGCTGGCCGGCTCCGGCATGCCGGATCTTATCCTTATCGCCAGTGGCTCTGAAGTGGCGCTGGCCATGGCTGCGGCCGAGGTGCTTGAGACGAAAGGCCACGCCGTGCGGGTCGTTTCCATGCCAAGTCGGGACCTGTTCCTGCAGCAGTCCGATGATTACCAGGAGGCCGTGCTACCGGCGACGGTCACCCGCCGTATTGCCGTGGAAGCTGGCAGCCCGCACCTTTGGCATCGTTTTGTCGGTCCCTCGGGTCGCATTATCGGTCTGGATCGGTTTGGCGAATCCGCGCCGGCGCCGGAATTATTTGAACACTTTGGTTTTACCCCGCAGCAGGTCGCGACTCTGGCTCTGGAATTGCTGAGCGCTGACTGATCTGAAGATTGTCCCAGGAGACACGAATATGTCCGTGAAGATTGCCATCAATGGCTATGGCCGCATTGGCCGGAACGTGCTGCGAGCCCTCTACGAGAGTGGCCGCAATGACGAACTGCAAATTGTGGCCGTCAATGATCTGGGCGATGCCCAGACAAATGCGCACCTGACGCGATTCGATACCGCTCACGGTCCCTTTCCAGGGGAAGTCAGCGTCGAGGGCGATGCCCTGATTGTGAATGGTGATCGGATTCGCGTCTGTGCCGAACGCGACCCAGGCAAGCTGCCCTGGGGCGAACTGGGTGTGGATGTGGTGCTGGAGTGCACGGGCTTTTTCCAGTCGCGTGAAAAATCTGCACCGCATATCGCTGCCGGCGCGAAAAAAGTGGTTATCTCGGCGCCTGCGGGTAAAGATTTGCCGACCATTGTTTATGGCGTGAATCACTCGGTGCTGACTGCCGACGATCAGATTATTTCCAATGCGTCCTGCACCACCAACTGCCTGGCGCCCCTGGTCAAGCCCCTGCATGAGAGTATCGGCGTGGTGCATGGTCTGATGAATACCATTCACTCTTATACAAACGATCAGGTGCTCACAGACGTCTATCACCAGGATCTGCGTCGAGCCCGCTCGGCTACGCATTCCATGATTCCCACGAAAACGGGCGCCGCTGCAGCCGTGGGTCTGGTGCTGCCGGAACTGGACGGCAAGTTGGATGGTTTTTCCGTCAGAGTGCCAACTATCAACGTTTCACTGGTGGACCTGACTTTCACAGCGGCTCGTGCAACGAGTGTCGATGAAATCAACGACATCATTCGCAAGGCGAGTGAAGGTGCGCTGAAGGGCGTTCTGGGTTACAACGATGGCCCGCTGGTCTCGGTGGACTTTAATCACAATCCTTTGTCGTCCATTTATGACGCGACCATGACCAAGGTTGCCGACGGTACTCTGGTCAAGGTTTGCTCCTGGTACGACAACGAGTGGGGTTTTTCAAACCGCATGCTGGATACCACGCTAGCACTGGTCAACGCTGCCTGAGCGTGCGGGTCTGATGTCCATGCCGATACTGCGAATGCAGGATCAGGCTTTGTCGGGTCAGCGGGTGCTGATTCGCGAAGATCTGAACGTACCCCTGAAGAACGGGGTGGTGGCCAGTGACACGCGTATTCGGGCGGCCTTGCCAACGATTGAGATGGCGCGGGATGCCGGCGCGGCCGTTATCCTGCTGTCGCACCTGGGGCGGCCCACGGAGGGGGAATTCGATCCCGCCTTCTCACTGGCGCCTATCGCTGCCCGGCTGAGTGAATTGCTTGGCCAGACCGTGCGATTAATTCCCGACTGGCTCGACGGCGTGCAGGTTGAGCCCGGCGAGGTTGTGTTGTGCGAGAACGTGCGCTTCAACGTGGGTGAAAAGGCCAACGATGAATCACTGGCTCGCCGGATGGCGGCCCTGTGCGATGTTTATGTGATGGATGCTTTTGGGACCGCCCATCGGGCCCAGGCGAGCACTCACGGTGTCGGTGTTTACGCGCCTCTGGCTTGCGCAGGTCCACTTCTGGTGGGTGAGCTTGATGCCCTGGGTCGGGCCCTTCAGTCACCCGCCCGACCGGTGGTGGCGATTGTCGGTGGCTCCAAAGTTTCTACGAAACTTACCGTTCTCGAGAGTCTTGCCGGGGCAGTGGATCAGTTGATTGTGGGTGGCGGCATTGCCAATACCTTTATCGCTGCAGCGGGCCACGGGGTGGGCGAGTCACTGTATGAGCCAGAACTGATCGACAAGGCCAGCTCGCTGATGGCGAATGCGGCGGACGGCGCCAGCATTCCTGTTCCCAGTGATGTGGTCGTTGCCCTGGAGGTCAGTCCGTCGGCACCGGCCTATCAAAGGCCGGTGAATAAGGTCGAGACCGATGAACTCATCGTAGACATTGGTCCGCAAACCGCACAACTGTATGCGCAAATGCTGGCCAAGGCTGGCACGATTGTCTGGAATGGTCCGGTGGGCGTATTCGAGATCGACCAGTTCGGGGACGGCACCCAGCGCGTGGCCGAGGCGGTCGCGGACAGCCCGGCCTTCAGTATTGCCGGTGGCGGCGACACGCTGGCGGCCCTCGAAAAGTATGGTCTGAGCGATCGGGTGTCCTACATTTCGACGGGTGGCGGCGCATTTCTCGAGTTTCTGGAGGGCAAGACCCTGCCGGCTGTAGAGATGCTGACTGCCAGAGCCGCTGAGGCCTGAGTCTCTATTGCCCCGGCGATAGCCGCGAGGGCCGCAGTTCGCTAATCTGCTGTTGTTCCAACACCCAGTCCCAACTTTATGCGTCGTACGAAAATTATTGCCACCCTGGGGCCTGCTACCGACGGTATCGAGGCACAACGAGAGTTGCTGAGAGCCGGGGTTGATGTTGTGCGCATTAATTTCTCCCACGGTGATCGGGCCGAGCATGAGGCGAGGGTACGGGAGGTGCGCCAGGCAGCCGAGGAAGTTGGTCGTTACGTCGCGATTTTGGGTGATTTGCAGGGACCTAAAATCAGGATCCAGCGCTTCCGCAGCGGTCCGGTTACGCTGGCGGAAGGTCAGGAGTTTGTGCTCGATACCTCCCTGGCGCCGGATGCCGGGGACGAGCGTACGGTGGGCGTTGCCTATACCAGCCTGGCCAGGGATGTCTCGCCCGGCGATACCCTGCTGCTGGATGACGGCCAGATTGTGCTCAGTATTGGCGCGGTGGCCGGCCCACGCATTGTTTGTACGGTTCAGGTCGGCGGTGTGCTCGCTGACAACAAGGGGATCAATCGGCAGGGGGGCGGTTTGTCAGCTCCGGCCCTGACGGAGAAGGACAAGGAAGATCTGCAGCACGCTGCTGATATGGGCTTTGACTGGATTGCCGTGTCCTTCGTGCGTTCTGCTGCCGATCTGAAGGAAGCCCGCGATTGTCTTGAGGCGGCCGGTAGCGATGCACGCATCGTGGCGAAGATTGAGCGCACGGAGGCCGTAGATCACCTTGAGGCAATTATTGATGCGAGTGACGCGGTCATGGTTGCTCGAGGCGACCTGGCTGTGGAGACAGGCTATGCCGGTCTGACCGGCCTGCAAAAACGCATCATCCGAACCACGCGGCGTCGCCACAAAGTTTCCATCACGGCAACGCAAATGATGGAATCCATGATTCACTCTCAAGTGCCGACGCGCGCGGAAGTCTCCGATGTAGCCAATGCCGTCATGGATGGCACGGATGCCGTGATGCTGTCAGCAGAGACCGCTGTAGGTGAGTTCCCCATCAAGGCGGTGGCGGCCATGGCAGAAGTCTGCATTGGCGCCGAGACCTACCATCAGTCAGCCGCTCCGGTAAGTCGACACCGCATGGATGATCGTTTTGGGCGTGTCGACGAAGCCGTGGCCATGGCCTCCATGTACACCGCCAATCATCTGGACGTGCAGGCCATCATTGCCTTGACGGAGTCTGGTTCTACCGCCTTGTGGATGTCGCGGATCCGGTCTGATATCCCGATCTTTGCCCTGGCGCGGCATCCGGGAACACTGCGCCGGGTGGCCCTGTATCGCGGCGTTTATCCCATTGCTTTTGATGCCGTGCTCAGCGAGCCGCAACGTCTTTACCAGAATGTCTTCGAAACTCTGGTTGGTATGGAGCGGGTCAACGTGGGTGACCTGGTCATTCTGACCAAGGGCGATATGGAGGGCGTATCCGGTGGTACGAATGCGCTAAAGATCCTGCGCGTGACCAGTCAGTGAATACGCTCCGGTCTGGCTTCGAGGTGCCGCCCCGGCAGCCGCTAAGCTGTTTATAGATACTTTAGTCGTCCCACCGGGGTTATCTCCGGATCGCTTGCGCCGCCGGCGACTCGCGATGACTCAACACACATGAATTCAAGCAGCCGGACCTGGCCGGCCGCCAGAGATGGACCATGACCACAAACAATGCCAATTTCATACAACGCTTCATGATGATGGCCTCGAAAATAGAGGCGCGGGAACTCAAGTCGGTTCTGCTGTCGTTTGCCTTCGTTTTAATCCTGATGTCGGCTTACTACATCCTTCGCCCGGTGAGGGATGCCATGGCGAGCGACTGGACAGATACGGAGGTCAGTTTTCTCTGGAATCTGAATTTCTTTATCAGTTGTGCCGTCGTTGCGATTTATGGCGTTGCGGTATCCAAGATTCGATTTCGAGTTCTGGTTCCGAGTGTGTACGCGTTTTTCGGTATCAGCTTTGTGGCCTTTTTCTTTGCCATCAGTTCGATTGATGATCGAGATTTAGTCGATAAGTCTTTTTACGTTTGGCTAAGCGTCTTCAGTCTGTTCCATATCTCCGTGTTCTGGAGCTTTATGGGAGATTTGTATACCAAGGAGCAGGCTCAGCGATTGTTTGCTTTTATTGCCGCGGGCGCGGCGGCGGGTGGCATCATTGGTCCGGCCATTGCGGCAATTTTTGCACCCTTGGTGGGGAATGATCAGTTGATGCTGGTATCTGCCGTGATGCTGATTATTCCTATCCCAATTATTTTGTTTCTCGAGCGACTTAAGATCGTCGAGCTGCACAATGAAGACGTGCACGCGGATCTGAGTTCTGCGCGTATTGGTGGCAATCCCTTTGCGGGTTTCAAGATGTTTGTGAGCAATCCCTATTTGCTTGCCATCGGCGGATTCATCTTGCTTTATACCGCCGTCGGGTCCTTCGTTTATTTTGAACAAAAGAATTTACTGGCTGAATTTGATCGACCGGAACGCGCTCAGATTCTTGCCGTCGTTGATTTGGTCGTGAATGTGCTGACTTTTGTGATTGGTTTATTCGTGACCGGTCGATTGGCTACGCGCTTTGGGATGGCGACAACCCTGGCCATGGTGCCTTTCTTTATCGCCGCCGGCCTGGTTGTGCTGGCCTTCGCCCCGGTGCTGATGGTTGCGCTGGTGCTGCAGGTTGCCCGTCGCGTTGGCAATTACGCCATTACTCGACCCGGTAGGGAGATGCTCTTTACTGCGGTTGATCGTGAGACGCGTTTCAAGGCGAAACCCGTGATCGATATTGTGGTCTACCGGGGCGGTGATGCTGTCAGCAGCATTGCCTTTGCGGGTCTGACGGACGGCGTCGGCCTGGGTCTGGGTGCCATGGCAGCCATTGGGGCAGGTATAGCCGCCGCGTGGGGCGCTGTGGGCGCATTCCTTGGCCGGACCTTCAGCAATCTCGAGGATCCGGCAGGCGCCGGAGAGCCGGGCGGCGCGGGTCAGGCCGCCGCCACCAAAGTCTAGGCCAGGCGCCGCTTTATTCGGCGGCGGCCATCAGGGTTTTCAGATCGCCCAGAACCTGTTCGGAGTGCGTGCCCGGACTGACCTTGGTGTAGTGCTTGGCGATCTTGCCGTCGGGGTCAATCAGAAAGCTTTCGCGTGACGCCATGCGAAAGCTGCCGATCTTGGTCATTACGCCATAGGCCTGGGCGGTCTCGCCCTCGGCATCGGACAACAGGCTGAAGGGCAGGCTGTACTTTTCGGCGAATTCGGCGTGCGAGGCCACATCGTCCAGACTCACGCCGATGACCGTGGCGCCAATCTCCTCAAAGGCAAAGATATTGTCGCGAAAAGCGCAGGCCTCGGTGGTGCAGCCGGGCGTATCGTCTTTCGGATAAAAATACAGGGTGACCCAGCTGCCCTGGTATTGATCCAGGGTATGCCACTCGCCGTTCTGGTCCTGCAGGCGGAAGTCGGGCGCCGGACCGCCCTCAGGCGGCGAGGCATGGGCGGCAGCCGCGAGTAAAAAAGCGGCCAAGTGCAGGGACAGGCGGGGGTTGAGCTTCATTTCGTAGTCTCCTTGGCGATGTTCATCACAGAGTCGGAATTAAGTGGTGGCCGCTGGCCTGACCACCAGCTAACATTTCGTCACGATGGGGCGGATCGATTCCAGTGGCGACCAGAGCGCCTGGGCCCGGAATATCGGGCTCGTATTGCCAGGCGGCGGTGCTCGCTGTGCCTATCAGGTCGGCGTCCTCAAAGGGCTGTCCGAAATCTTACCTCGTCGCGCGCCCAGCCCCTTTCCTATTATCAGCGGCACTTCCGCGGGCGCTATCAACGCTGTCGTGCTGGGTGCCCGGGCGCGGCTTTTCCGCCGAGGGGTGGCGGACCTGGAGCGCGTCTGGGGCAATTTCCGCACCGATCAGGTATTTCGCTCTGATGCGGGCGCCATGGCCAAGAGCAGCGCCCACTGGCTGTCTGCCCTGGTATTTGGGGGCCTGGGTGTGCGTAACCCGCGCTCTTTGCTCGATAACGCGCCCCTGGAGCAACTGCTGGGGCGGAATATTCGTTTTGACGCCATTGGCGAGAGTATTCGCAAGGGCTATCTGGATGCAGTGGCGGTAACCGCTGCCGGTTATGGCTCTGCCCGTTCTCTGACCTTTTATGAGGGTCGAGATGACCTGGAGCCCTGGGTCCGGGTCCGTCGCAAGGGCAAGCCCACGCAGCTGGCGCGGGAACATCTCATGGCCAGCGTGGCGGCGCCGCTGATATTTCCGCCGGTGCAGATCGGACGGGAGTATTTCGGTGACGGCGCGATGCGCCAGGCAACGCCTCTGTCGCCTGCTGTGCGACTGGGGGCCGAGCGGCTGCTGGTCATTGGTTGCCGAAACGAGGTGCCAGATCCGGAGCCGGCGCCCGATGCCGAGGTTCCGTACCCGAGTTTCGGCCGCATTGCCGGCTATATGCTGGATGCTCTGCTGATGGACGGTTTGTCCTCGGATCTGGAGCGCATGACCCGTATCAACCTGATTCTTGATCAGTTGCCCGGTCGGCAGTTGTCGAGCGAGGCAGGCAATCTGCGCTTTATTGATGCGCTGATCATGTTCCCCAGCCGCGATGTGCGCGATGTGGCCCTGCGCTACATGCATGAAATGCCGCGCCCTGTGCGTTTGCTGATGCGAGGCCTGGGCGCATTGAACTATGGTGGTCGGCAGCTGCTGAGCTACCTGTTATTCGAGGCCGGTTATACCCGCGCCCTGATTGAACTGGGTTACGAAGACGCCATGGCACGCCGGCAAGAATTACTGGCTTTTCTGGAGGGCGCGCCCCTGGATTCGCCCACGGGCATAAGTGGCTGGACCGATCTCAGTGAGGAATATTCGCAGCGGCTGCCGGCCCTTAAGGTCCCGCCGGGTAACTGACTCAGGTCAGGAACAGCGCACCTAAGCCCAGAAAAGTCACGAAACCGACAACATCGGTCACCGTGGTGAGCACCACGGAACCGGCCAGGGCCGGGTCGATATGCAGCCGGCGCAGGACCAGGGGAATCATAATTCCGGCCACGGCTGCTATCACAAGATTCAGAGTAATCGCCGCGGCGATGATCAGCCCCACTTCCCAGGTGCTGAAAAAAGCGACAGTCACCAGTCCTACGACCACAGCCCAGGCTATACCGTTAAGCAGTCCGACCGCTGACTCCTTCGCCAGCAGCCAGCGGGTGTTGGACTGCTCCACCCTTCCCAGGGCCAGGCCACGAATCATCAGGGTCAGGGTCTGGCTGCCGGCGATGCCGCCCATGCTGGCCACGACGGGCATCAGCACGGCGAGTATGACGACCTTTTCCAGGGTTGCCTCAAACTGTCCGACCACCGCGGCCGCGAGAAATGCGGTGGCCAGGTTAACGCCCAGCCAAACGGCTCGTCGGCGCGCGCTGGCAACAACAGGGGCGAACATATCCTCCTCTTCATCCAGGCCTGCCATGCTGAGCACGGCGTGCTCGGCCTGGTCCTCGATGACGTCCACCACGTCATCAATGGTGATCTGACCGATTAGCGTTCCCTGCGCATTGACGACCGGAGCGGAGACCAGATCACGATTACTGAATTCCCTTGCCACCTCGTCAGCCGGGCTTTCGCAGGGAATCGGATAGACGGAAGCGTCCATGACCGAGAGCACCGAGTCGGTCGGATCCCGGGTGACCAGTCGGGACATATACAGGGCACCCAGGTAGCGGCCGTGACGGTCGACGACGAACACCGCTTCGGTTTTGTCCGGGATATCACCCAGTATGCGCAGGTAGCGCAGCACCACCTCCAGATTGACATCCGGCCGCACCGAGATGGTGTTGGGGTTCATCAGGCCGCCGGCGCTGTCCTCCGGGTAGGCCAGAACATCCTGCAGTCGCTCTTTATCCCGGTCAGACAGGGACCGGATGACCTGCTGGGTAACTGCTTCGGGTAGATCAGCGACAAAGTCAGCCAGATCATCCAGGTCCATGCCGTCTGTTGCCGCGACCAGATCAGCGGCGTTCATTTCATCGATGATGCCCGAGCGAACCTCATCGTTAAGTTCCAGCAGCACATCGCCTTCGTCGTCGTCATTGACCAGGTCCCAGACGATGGCCCGCTCCGAAGGCGGCAGGGACTCCAGCAGATCGGCGATCTCGGCCGGGTGCAGTGCATGGACCAGCCGGCGCACCTGCCGCAGGGTCCCGCTCTCCAGGGCTTCGCGCAGCAGGCCAAGATCAGTTTTCTGGTTGCTCAGTGCATCCGTCACGGCTGAGTGTCCCCGGCTACGTGTCAGTCCGGGCCGGCGCCTGCACGGCTGTCGGCAATTCCGTGTGGCGAGTCAGCACATCGTCGTACTGGCCAGCCAGTGCACGCGCAATGCGTTCTGCCATGTAGACGGAACGATGTTGTCCGCCTGTGCAGCCCACGGCCACGGTCAGGTAATTTCGATTGAAATCCATGTAGCGGGGAATCCAGCGTTGCAGGAAGTTGAGCAGGTCCTGGTACATTTCCTGCACCGGATCACTGGCATCGAGAAATTCGATGACGGCTTCGTCCAGCCCGGTCTGAGCTCTCAGGCCCGGCTCCCAGTAAGGATTGGGCAGGCAGCGCAGATCAAAGACAAAATCTGCATCTGCCGGCACCCCATGTTTGAAGCCAAAGGATTCGATGAGTATGGAGAGGCCAGGCTCGGTTTCGCTGTCACCGATACGTTTTCGAAGGCTATCCCGCAGGTCGTAGACGCTGGTGCGGGTGGTATCAATGATGAGTTCTGCACTGTCGATGATAGGGCCCAGCAGGCTACGTTCCCGGCGGATGGCTTCCTTCAGGCTTGAACCGTCTTCACTCAGCGGGTGTTTGCGTCGTGTTTCTGCGTAGCGCTTGAGAAGAATCTCGTCGGCGGCCTGTAAAAAAACCACTTCACAGTGAGTTCCCTGTTCGCGCAATTTGCGGATCAGTTCAGGAACCGAGGCCAGGTCATCTTTGCGGTTGCGCGCATCAACACCCATGGCCAGGTTGTCGTATCGGCCGTCTCCGGTTCTGCTGATCTCGGCCAGCATGGTTTCCATGAGCATGGCCGGGACGTTGTCGATGCAGTAGAAGTCCATGTCCTCAAGCAGGTTCAGGGCCACGCTTTTGCCGGAACCGGACAGCCCACTGACAATGATCAGGCGCATCGAGGCTAGTCCTCCCTGTCGCCCTGATCCGCTGCCTGACAGCGGGAGAGAACGATTGCGGCGGCATCACCGGGTGAGCTGGCTTTCTCCAGCATGACGAGGCTATCGGGCAGTTTCAGTGCACGCGCCAGCAAAGGGACTTCCTGGGCATCGGATTCAGCGGGCAGCAGCAGTCCGAGCAGGACGGAGACGTCCCGCGCATCATTGGCATCGAATTCCACGGGTTCCCTCAGGAGCAGCATGGCGCCCACAGCTTCGGTGACTCCGGCGTTCCGACCGTGGGGTATTGCCACGCCGTTGCCCAGGCAGGTGCTTCCCAGTCGCTCACGCTCATTTAGCAGGCCGTAAATCTCAGTGGCCGTCAATTCGCTTGAGCCAGCAGCCAGCAGCGTGCTTAGAGACTGCAGAGCATCCTTGCGGCTGCTTGCGTCTGCTTTGCAACGGATGCGATCCGTTGGCAAAAAATCTTGACCCAGCATGCCCAGGCTTCAGGAGCGCTTGTCTGCGTCGCGGGCATGGTGGTCGGTGAGTTTTTCCTTGTGCTTGATAATTTGCCGGTCCAGCTTGTCAACCAGGCTGTCGATGGCTGCATACATATCATCCTGCACTGCATCGGCGAACAAGGAGGCACCAGAGAGATTTACTCGGGCTTCAGCCTTATGGCGCAGTTTTTCCACAGTCAGAATGCAATGGATATGTGTCACATGATCAAAATGGCGCTCGAGCTTCTGTAGCTTTTCGTTAATGTACTCCCGCATGGGCGGGGTAACTTCCACATGGTGACCGGTTAATTCTAGTTGCATGCCTGTGGTCCTCCTGTTCTTGTTTGGTTTGGGGTCGTTACTGCCTCGCCGCCAGGCGTTTTCTTTCGCTGGAGGGAGCAATGCGCAGAGCCTCCCGGTATTTTGCCACTGTTCGGCGGGCAACATTCACTCCTTCGTCGACCAGCATCTTGGCCAAGGCGCTGTCGCTGAGGGGTTTGGCCGGGTTTTCCTGCCCGATTAGCCGCCGGATGCGGGCCTTGATGGCTGTGGAGGACTGGCTGGAGCCGTCCGTTCCGGCCAGTTGGCTGGAGAAGAAGTAGCGGAATTCGACGACCCCGCGTGGCGTGTGCATGTATTTGTTTGCGCTGACTCGGGAGATGGTGGATTCATGCATGCCCACAGCTTCTGCCACGTCTTTGAGAATCATGGGCTTCATGCTTTCTTCGCCATGCTCCAGGTAATCCGTTTGCCTCTCAACAATGCATAAGGCAACTTTCATCAGCGTGTCATCGCGAATCTCCAGACTGCGAACCAGGAAGCGCGCTTCCTGCAGTTGTGCGCGCAGGGTGTCGTGGCTGCCGCCGCCGCGCAACATGGCAGCGTAAGTTTGATTCACTTGGAGTCGGGGCGAGTTGCTGCGATTGAGGTCGACGACCCAGCGACCGTCCTGCTTGCGGACGTAGACATCGGGCACGACGTACTCAGGCGTGCTTGATTCAATCGCCGCGCCGGGGTGGGGGTGGCAGGCGCGGATCAGGACCAGTGCGCGCTCGAGCTGTTCATCGGATGCCCCGTGCTCACGGCGCAGGGCGGCGTGATCTCCATCCGCGACCCGATCCAGGGACTGGGCTGCAATTCGCAAGGCAAGCTCGCGTCCGGGCGTACCTGCAGCCAGGTGGCCTATCTGGATACTGATGCATTCGGCCGGTGTTCTGGCGCCAATCCCGATGGGATCCAGGGTCTGCACCCTTGCCAGGGTTCGCTCCAGTTCCTCGCGGGTGAAGCCTGCTTCACCGGCCAGGGTGGACTCGATGGATTCCAGGCTTTCTGTCAAATAGCCGTCATCATTCAGGGAGTCGATGATGGCGTGGCCCATGACAATCTCGCGCGGCGAGAAATGTTCCATCTCCAGTTGCCATAACAGATGTTCGCGCAGGGATTCACCGCTGCGGTCTTCGATATCCGGTCGTCGACCGTCGTCGGCCCAGACGTCTGCCTGCCTGTCGCGGGGGCCGGGTTCATCCCAGGTATTGAATTCATCGGCTTCGCCGGCCACCACTTCCGGGGTCTCGTCCGCGGGCGCCGCGACCTCGCCCTCAGGTGGCTCCTCGGCTTCCAGCATGACGTTCTCGGCAAGGGCCTGCTCAAGCTGGGTGTTAAGTTCCATCACGGGCATCTGCAGCAGCTTCAGCGCTTGTTGCAGCTGCGGAGTCATGACCAGCTGCTGACTGATTCGCAGCTGCAGTGACGGCTTCATTGCGCTCATGACCTAGAGTCTGAACTCTTCGCCCAGATAAACCTTGCGCACTTCCTGATTTTTCAGGATCTCATCGGGCGGTCCCTCGGCGATAACCGAGCCTTCACTCAGAATATAAGCTCGCTCGCAGATGCCCAGGGTCTCGCGCACGTTGTGGTCAGTAATCAGTACGCCGATTCCCCGGGCAGCCAGATGGCGAATCGTGCGCTGGATATCCAGCACAGAGATGGGGTCTACCCCCGCAAAGGGTTCGTCCAGCAGGACGAAACGGGGCTCGGCCGCCAGCGCCCGGGCTATTTCCACCCGGCGTCGCTCACCGCCGGACAGACTCATGCCCAGGCTGGTGCGCACATGACTGATGTGCAGTTCATCCAGCAGCTGCTCCAGATTGCTCTCCCTGTCTGCTCGCGCCAGCCCGGATCGGGTTTCCAGAATCGCCATGATGTTTTTTTCAACACTTAGCTTCCTGAAAACCGAGGCTTCCTGAGGCAGGTAGCCCACGCCCATGCGAGCCCGGTGATGCATGGGCATGTAGGTGAGGTTTTTGCCGTCCAGACTGATGCGTCCCGCATCGGCAGTGATCAGGCCCACCAGCATGTAAAAGGCTGTGGTTTTGCCTGCACCATTGGGTCCCAGCAGGCCGACGACTTCGCCGCTGCAAATTTCCAGTGAAATCTGGTTCACAACCTGGCGCAGCTTGAAGCGCTTGCTCAGCCCTTCAGCCCGCAGCATGCTGGGTTGCGCCTCAGGAGCCATCTTGGTCTGCGGAAGGCTGAATTTTCATTCGCACCTGACCTTGTTCGTCACCATCAGCGATGATGAATTCACGGGTCAGGTCATAAGCGATACGAGGGCCGGAGACTTCATTGGCACCATCGCTGACCCAGGCATCGTCAGTCATGCGGATCATGTTTGTTTCCAGATCATATTCCATGATTCGGGCGCGGCCCTGGGTTAGCTCTTCTTTGCCTTCTTGTTCCTGCTCGAATTTGGCCAGTTGCCCGGTGAGGCGAGCTGACTGCAGGCGGTGATTGACGAATCGGACCTGCGCCGCGTCGGACCAAGCACGGGTATTGGCGCTCTGGATGACCACGTTGCCAGTGAACATCCAGACGCTGTCGTCGAAGTCGAGCCGGGTGGCGATGGCCTGGTCGGCATCAATGGCCACGTCGCCCTGGCGAATGGTCAGGTCCGTGAAGCTAAGCCGGTCATTGCGGCGGTCGAATTCCGACGAGGCAGCGTCCAGGCTGATGGGCGCGCTGCGATCAAAGCTGATTCCCAGCTCTTCCTGAGCTGCCAGAGAGGTTGCGGCAGCAACCAGGCAGGCCAGGGGCCAGAAAATTTTAAGGCGTGAACGTCCCTGTGACATCAGCAATTAACTGCAACCGGTCTTCCTTGAGAAACACGCGCATGCCGGTGGCGAAAACCTGATCACCATCCAGGTCGATAGTGACCTCGCTATCGGTGTATGCAATGAAGGTGCGCGGATCAATTTCCAGGTAATCCGTGTAAATGGTTGCCTTTGCGCCTCCTGACTCACGGGTTACTGCGACCACTTCACCCGAAAGCCTCAGGATATCACCCTCGGGCGGCATTCTGCCTTTATCTGCCCGCAGTTCCCAAGGCACGGCCGCACGCGGCTCGTACTCAAAAGCCACGTCCACGAGTTCCACCTCGCCGTCGCCCTGCAGAAGTTCACGGGTGTTGATCCGGTAAAGAAGCTCGCCGTCGTCGCCGGTGCCCACGAGCTGGGCATTTTTCAGGTAATAGCCGTCGCCCAGGATCGGCGCGGTGGGTCCGGGGGCCTGGTCATCTTCGACCCGCGAGAGTAATAAACCGCTGGCCACCGCGCCGGCCGCCAGCAGGAGCAGGGTCAGGCTATTCAGGACATCGGTGCGCTTCAGTTTCCGGTCTCCGTCCGGGCCCGGATCAGCAAATCGCAAACTTCACGGACCGCGCCGCGTCCTCCGTTGCTGAGAGACTGCCAGTGAGCCCGGGCGGTGACGGCCGGGTGCGCGTCAGCCGGCGCAAAGGCCAGCCCAACCTCGTTCATCAGGGCCAGGTCGGGAACATCGTCGCCCATGCACGCGATTGTGGAGAAGTCTTTTATTCCTGATTGCCGGGCGATTTCCTGCAGGGCCGGTAGTTTGTCTTCCTGGCCTAGCACGGCGTGCTGCACACCCAGTTCCTGCAGGCGCCTTTCCACCGCCGCGGAGCGGCGCCCGGAGATGACCGCAATATCACAGCCGTGTTCCATCAGCTGCTTCATGCCGTAGCCATCACGCACGTGGAAGGCTTTGGATTCGCCACCCTGACCGTCGTATAGCAGCCGGCCATCCGTCAGCACGCCGTCAACATCCAGCACGAGCAGGCGAATGCCCGCGGCTTTGTCGATTAGCTTGGCCTCAGTCAACATGCCTGGCCTCAGATGACGCCTGCCCGCAGGAGATCATGAACATGCAGGGCGCCGACGAGTTGTTGCTCGGCATCGACGACAAGCAAAGCCGTTATCTTGTTTTGTTCAAGCACTAGCAAGGCCTCAGCGGCCAGTTCCTCGGGTCGGGCTGTGCGGCAGTCTGCTGTCATGACTTTGCGCATGGGGGTGGATTGCAGGTCCAGTTTGCCGTCAAGGGCCCGGCGAAGATCGCCGTCCGTGAATATGCCCGCGACCTTGCCCGTTTCATTGACCACAGCGGTCATGCCAAGGTTCTTGCGGGTCATTTCCATTAAACCGTCGCTCAGGGGTGCATCCTCGTGGACCTGAGGGAGTAGCTCACCGGTTTGCATTAAGTCGCCGACGTGCAGCAGCAGGCGGCGGCCCAATGAGCCTCCGGGATGCGACAGAGCAAAGTCCTCCCGCGTAAAGCCGCGGCTCTCCAGCAGGGCGACTGCCAGGGCATCGCCCATGGCCAGGGTCGCTGTTGTGCTGGCTGTGGGGGCAAGATTCAAGGGACAGGCTTCTTCCTGCACACCGGTGTCCAGCACCACATCGGCCGCTTTGGCCAGGGTCGAATCCACGGCTCCGGTCATGGTGATCAGGGGCACGGCCAGACGTTTGAGCAGCGGCAGGATGGTGATGATCTCACCGGTCTCACCTGAGTTGGACATTGCCAGCACCAGGTCTTTGGCCGTAATCATTCCCAGGTCGCCGTGGCTGGCTTCCCCGGGGTGAACGAAAAATGCCGGCGTTCCTGTGCTGGCCAGAGTCGCGGCCAGCTTGCCGGCGATATGGCCGGATTTGCCCATACCCGTAACGACAACACGACCGTGACAGTCCAGGCAGAGTTGGCAGGCGCGGGCAAAATCGTCGCCGATACGAGGCGCCAGATCGCTAATCGCCTTCGCCTCTACCTCCAGAACCCTCAGGGCATAGGCCTGTAATTCCTTCGGGCTGGGTGCCGCCGTACTCATGGATGATTTATAACGCCGAGACTACAAGGTAAGTCAGGTAAGCAAGGAAGCCTGCCAGCAAGATAAAGCCGGCGCTTCGTCGTATCTCAATAATATCGTTGTCATTGTACGCGAAGAAGAAAAACACCAGCGTAAAGCCGAGCATCACGGGCAGATGGATCAGCACCGCGTCCGGGTCTAGCTGCGACGGGCTAAGTGCACCGGCGACCCCGATCACGGCGAGGGTATTGAAAGTGTTCGAGCCGATGACATTGCCCAGGGCGAGACCGTGCTCGCCCTTGCGCGCGCTGACGACCGATACAGCCAGTTCCGGCAGGCTGGTGCCAATGGCCACAATGGTCAGGCCAATGAGCAGATCGCTGATGCCCAGGGCCCGGGCCAGATTCTGACTGCCCCAGACCAGGGCTTCGGAGCCGACGGCCAGGGCAGTCAGACCGATGACCATCGCGAGGGTGGCGCGGCCCATGGTGATGTCAGCCGGAATTTCGGCGGCATATTCAGCCTCTAGAGGATCTTTGCCCCGGGAGCGCTGACCCAGGCGTAGCACCCACCACATAAAGATCACCAATCCGCTCAGCAGGAGCAGGCCATCAAGTCGACTCAGGAACTGATCGGGGAATAGCAGAACTGGCGCGATGCTGACGGCCAGCATGACGGGCAGTTCACTGCGAATTGTGGGGGAGCGAACGCTCAGCGGGCAGATAATGGCTGCGATCGCTGTGACCATGCCAATATTCGCAATATTCGAGCCCAAGGCATTGGCCACGGCCAGGTCCGGGGCGCCAGACAGGGCAGCGGCGACGGCCACCAGCACTTCCGGCAGTGACGTCGCAAATCCAAGCACGGTAAGGCCGATGAGCAGCGGCGGAATGCCGAGTCGTCGGGCGGTAACCCCGGCCCCCAGCACAACACGATCCGCGCCCCAGGCGAGGAGTATCAGTCCGGCGATAATGGCTGCAGAGTCGTCCAGCATGGCGGCGATTATAATGACCCGCTACCCGCCACAGTGAATTGCGTTTATGAAGCCCGAAGAAATTCAGCAGTTGATCGAGAATCACCTCCCGGGGTGCACCGCGACGGTCGCCAGTGACGACCAGACGCATTATGAAGCGACGGTCATCAGCAATGCCTTTGAGGGCAAGCGCCGCCTGCAACGGCATCAACTCGTTTATGCGGCGCTCGGCGAACGCGTGGGGCGCGAAATACATGCCCTGTCCATTGCGGCCTTCACGCCCGACGAATGGCAGGCGCGCAGCGCCTAGCTGAAAAACAGTGGATAAATTCTCAATCAAGGGCGGTGTTTCGCTGCAGGGCGAGGTCGCTATTTCGGGCGCTAAGAACGCGGCCTTGCCCATTCTTTGCGCCTGCCTGCTCAGCTCCGGTCCCGTGCGGCTGCGCAATGTCCCCCAGCTGCGGGATGTGAATACCAGCCTGGCCCTGCTCCGGCGCATGGGCGTGGCGGCAGAGTTTCAGACCGATGGCAGCGTTCTGGTGGACCCGGGTTCCCTCGAAAATTGTTTTGCGCCTTACGAACTGGTTAAGACCATGCGCGCTTCCGTGCTGGTTCTGGGGCCTTTGATCAGTCGCTTCGGCCGGGCTGATGTTTCTCTGCCCGGCGGTTGTGCCATCGGTGCCCGGCCCGTGGATCTGCACGTCAACGGTCTGCGCGCCCTGGGTGCCCGGGTCAAGATTGAAGACGGCTATATCAGTGCCACAGCCAAGCGCCTGGGTGGGGCCGTGCTGCATATGGAGAAGGTCACTGTCACCGGGACGGAGAACCTGATGATGGCAGCGGTCCTGGCTGACGGCCAGACCGTGATTGATAACGCCGCCCGGGAACCCGAGGTGGAGGATCTGGCCGATTTTCTCAATCACCTGGGGGCCCGGATCACCGGGGCCGGCACGGCCCGCATTGAAATCGAAGGGGTTGAAGCCCTGCAGGGCGGTGAATACGCCGTCCAGCCCGACCGGATAGAGGCAGGCACCTTTCTGATTGCCGCTGCCATTACGGCCGGCCGGGTGCGCCTGCTTGGCGTGGTGCCGGTGCACCTGGAGGCTATCCTGCAGAAACTGCGTGAAGCCGGCTTCTCTATTACATCCGGAGATGACTGGGTGGAACTGGATGCGACAGGGGCGCGCGCACAGGCTGTCGATGTCAGTACGGCACCCTATCCGGGCTTTCCCACGGATATGCAGGCACAGTTCATGGCCCTGAACTGCGTGGCTGAAGGGATTGGAGCGGTAACGGAAAATGTTTTCGAAAATCGTTTCATGCACGTTCCGGAACTGCAGCGCATGGGCGCAGATATCCGGCTTGAGGGGCATACAGCCATTGTCCGCGGAGTCGAGTCGCTGCACTCGGCGCCGGTTATGGCGACGGATCTGAGAGCCTCGGCCGGCCTGGTGCTGGCAGGTCTGGTGGCTGAAGGTGAAACCCTGGTTGAGCGTATTTATCACATCGACAGGGGTTACCAGCGCATCGAGGAAAAGCTGCAGGCCCTGGGGGCCCGGATTCGCCGTTTGAGCTAATTGACGGATCCGGGTGTCGGTAGGCAAGTTTCCGGTGCGGTGTGTATAATTCCCGCGCTTTTTCAACGCTCGCTGGCTTTGCCATTCTTAGCGAGCGCTTTACCAGTCCAGGCTCGTCCGGGGCGCTGGCCTCCTCGGGGTCAGCCACGCGGATTAGCCACTTTGGAGGATTAACTGCATGAGCGATGAGTCGGGCCTCAGCCGACGCCGCTTTCTGACCGCGGCTACCACCGTGGTTGGCGTGACCGGTGCAGCATTTACCGCAGTGCCGTTTTTGTCTTCGTGGAAGCCAAGTGCCCGGGCCAAGGCTCTGGGTGCCTCCATTCAGGTGGATATCAGCAAGCTGGAGACAGGTGCCATGCTTCGCGTGGAATGGCGGGGCCGGCCCGTCTGGGTGCTGCGGCGCTCGCCGGATATGCTCGCCCGCATGGCGAATTCATCGGCGGATCTCAGCGATCCGGATTCCGTCGAGTCGGAACAACCCACCTACGCGCAAAATCAGACCCGCTCCGTGCAGCCCGAGGTGCTTGTGGTTGTTGGAACCTGTACTCACTTGGGCTGTGCGCCAATCGAGCGCTTTGATGTCGCTCCGGAAGACCTGGGGCCTGACTGGGCCGGCGGCTTCTACTGCCCCTGCCACGGTTCAAAATTCGACCTGGCAGGCCGGGTCTACGCGGGTGTGCCGGCGCCGACCAACCTGCCCATTCCTCCCTATCGTTATATTGACGACAACCTGCTGATAATTGGTGATGACACAGGAGCAGCCGCATGAGTTCTGCGCGCTCAGAGGCTGTGAGCGGCGCCAGCCGTTCTTCGGGCCTTCTCAACTGGATTGATGCCCGCTTCCCCTTGAGCAAAATGCTCAAGGAGCACGTAACCGAGTACTACGCGGCGAAAAATTTCAACGTCTGGTATGTCTTTGGTGTGCTGGCCATGGTGGTTTTGGTCATCCAGTTACTCACCGGAATTTTCCTGACCATGAGCTACAAGCCTTCAGCTGAGGAGGCTTTTGCATCCGTCGAGTACATCATGCGGGATGTGGAGTGGGGCTGGCTGATTCGCTATATCCATTCAACCGGCGCCTCGGCCTTCTTCATCGTGGTTTACCTGCATATGTTCAGGGGCATGATGTATGGCTCCTACAAGTCGCCGCGTGAACTGCTGTGGGTCATCGGCATGCTGATTTACCTGGCCCTGATGGCGGAAGCCTTTATGGGCTATCTGTTGCCCTGGGGGCAGATGTCCTACTGGGGCGCCCAGGTAATTGTCTCTCTGTTCGGGGCTGTGCCCGCCGTGGGCGATGCATTGGTTGAGTGGATTCGGGGAGACTATTTCATCTCCGATATCACCTTGAATCGTTTCTTTGCCTTGCACGTGATTGCCGTGCCCCTGGCCCTGGTCATGCTGGTGGTCATGCACATACTGGCGCTGCATGAAACCGGCTCATTGGGTCCGGACGGCATCGAGATTAAGCAGAACAAGGGTCCGGACGGCATTCCCCTGGACGGCGTGGCTTTTCATCCCTATCTGACTTCCAAGGATCTGGTTGCCATTGTGGTATTCCTGATTCTGTTCTCGGCTGTGGTGTTCTTTGCCCCGGAGATGGGTGGCTACTTCCTCGAGCACGCAAACTTTGAACCGGCGAATCGTCTGAAGACGCCGGAACATATTGCGCCGGTGTGGTACTTCACGCCTTTCTACGCCATCCTGCGAGCCGTGCCCAGCAAGGGACTTGGTGCTCTGCTGATGGGGCTGGCCATCGTCGCGCTGTTTCTGCTGCCGTGGCTTGATCGTTGCAAGGTCAAGTCAATACGTTATCGCGGCTGGATATTCAAAGTTGCCCTGACGCTGTTTGCGATCAGTTTCCTGGCCCTTGGGTACCTCGGATTACAGCCGGCAACCGAACCTGTTTTTGTTTATGCGGCTAGAATTTTTACCGCCCTGTATTTTGCGTTTTTCCTCTTTATGCCTGTGTATACGCGGCTGGAGAAAACCAAACCCGTGCCTGAGCGGGTGGTGTATCACGGGTAGCTCTGCGGATGTTTAACAAGATGATTTCACCCGGCAAAGCCTCGTTGGTCCTGGCTTTGGCCGTGATGTTGATGCCGTTGACCGCGGCTGCTGCTGGTACGGGCGCGGTTCTGCAGCCAGCCAACAATGATCTGAGCAATGTCGCCTCCTTACAGCGCGGTGCGCGTAATTTTGTGAACTATTGCATGGGCTGTCATTCGGCTAAATATGTTCGCTATAACCGGCTGGGCGCCGATCTGGGTATCAGCGATGACCAGATGATCAATAACCTGATGTTCGCGGCCGAGAAGACGACGGAGACCATGACTATTGCCATGCCTGCCGACGATGCGGCTCGCTGGTTCGGACAGGCGCCGCCCGACCTGAGCCTGGTTGCGCGCAGTCTGGGCACCGACCATCTCTATACCTTCCTGCGGACCTTTTATGTCGAGGAGGGGCGGCCAACCGGAGTCAATAATCTGGTGCTGGCTAATGCCAGCATGCCCAATGTGCTCTTGTCTTTGCAGGGCGAGCAGCGCCTGGTTGTCGAGACGGATGCTGAGGGAAATAAAACCAGTCGCCTGGAACTGGTCTCTCCCGGCACGCTGTCACCGGAAGATTTTGATCAGTTCGTGCGCGATATCGTGAATTTTCTGGATTACGTGGGCGAACCCATGCAGTTGGAGCGTCAGCGCCTGGGGGGCTGGGTTATTGCATTTCTGCTGGTCTTCGGCTTGCTCGCCTACCTGCTGAAAGAAGAGATCTGGACTGATATAAAAAAATAGTCGTGCGGGCCAGAGCAGGCCCGGCGAACCGTATGGCATGGCTACCCCTTGAGGGCAGTGAAGTCATTAATTGCAGATTAACCGGGTTTATCGCCCGCGGCTTAGGGGCCTGATTCATGATGCTCTACTCGAGCCCGACTTGTTTCCATAGCCATCGCACCCGTCTGGTGCTGGCCGAAAAAAATATCACCATGGATATCGTGAATGTTCAGGGTCCGGATTTGCCGGAAGACCTGCGTGATCTGAATCCGTATCACAGTGTGCCGACCCTGGTAGACCGTGACCTGGTGCTTTATGACTCACGGGTCATCATCGAATACCTGGATGAGCGTTTTCCGCATCCACCGCTGATGCCGGTTGATCCGGTCACGCGAGCGCAGTTCCGACTCGCGCTGTATCGCATCGAGCGTGACTGGTATGGCCTGGGCGAGGAGCTGGAAGCGGCCACGGACAGCAAGCAGTCGTCTCGCTTACGCAAGATGCTTCGCGAAAGTATCCTGTCCAGCGCAGAAGTTTTCGGCGCGCGCCGTTTCTTCCTGAGCGAAGAATTTTCCCTGGTCGATTGCACTATCGCGCCTTTGCTGTGGCGGCTATCGGTCTACAATGTCGACCTCGGCGAAGCGGGAGCCCCCGTCGCCAAGTATATGGATGACGTCTTCTCGCGCCGTTCCTTCCAGGACAGTCTCACGGAACTCGAACACGAGATGCACCAGTAAGCGCAGTTATGAGCGCCATCAGCACCTCCCAGCACCCGTACCTGCTTCGTGCGATGCACGAGTGGATGACGGACAACGGCGATACACCGCACATCGTGGTGGATGCCCTGGGTGAGGGGGTCGACGTGCCGGAGCAATTCGTCACCGACGGTAAAATTATCCTGAACGTCAGCTACTCGGCGGTGCGTGAGCTCCAGCTGGGTAATGAGGAAATCAGCTTTGAAGCCCGCTTTGGTGGGGTGCCCAACATCGTGCGCGTTCCTGTGGCCGCTATTTTGGGTATTTATGCCCGCGAAACGGGCCGGGGCATGATTTTTTCTATTCAGGAAGACAGCGAAGTTTCACCGCCCGAAAATCGGAACGACGATTCTCCATCCAACGGCGATTCGCCACCCTCCGGCGGCCGACCTCATCTGAAAGTCGTCAAATAGCGTCGCCGCGACGGGTCAAGCCTTGGCTGGCCGAGCTTATCCCTGAACCAGATCCGTTGCATCGAATGCACCCTGCAACCATTGCAGGCGTCTGGCTTGTTGCGGGCCGGTTACAGTCACCACATCAAATCGCAGGGGTTGTTCCCTTCGAGCGGTATTGAACTGCAGGTAATGCTGAGCGGTGCGCAGTATGCGCGCGCGTTTGCGCGAGCCGATGCTGACAAGCGCGCTGACAGGGCTTTCCCGGCGTCGATAGCGCACTTCGACAATGATCAGTTCGTCGCCTTCGGACATCACCAGGTCCAGTTCACCGAAATAGCAACGGTAATTGCGCGCTAGCAGTTGCAGGCCGTGGCGCTGGAGGTATTCCAGGGCAAGATTTTCCGCGGCCTGACCCGCGGCCAGGTGGGGTGCGCGCTTAGTTTTCCGGTGTGGCAACCGGGGGCTTGTCGATGGGCGGCACGGCAAGGGCTTCGCCGCGGCGAATTTTTGCCCAGGCCAGCCGGCGGTGAATGCGGTTGTCTCGCCCGCGGTAAAGTCGCCCGGTGACGCCGTCCACCTCCAGCATCCCTTCCGGTCCCGTTAATTTCGAGGCCAGGCCAAAGGCGTCGTAACCCATGGCAAACAGCCGTGCTCTCCGGCTGGCTTCGCCGGGCCAGTATTCCTGCAGACTGGCGCGCGTGGCCGCCATTTCCGCGGTGGGTGCCACCACCCAGGGCATGTCCGGAAACTGAATACCGTTCAAGTCGGAATTTCCGCGACTGCCTTGCTGATAAATGGCTGAGGTTGCATAGGTGGGAATACCGCCGGCGTAGTAAAAGCGCAATTGTGGCCGCAACAGCTTGCCGGCCTGTGCTTGCGCGGCCAGGAATATTAGATCGACGTCGTCCCGGCGACGAGGCTCAAAACTCAGGTCCATGCCAAGATTCGCGCTGAGTCGTGTTTCCCGGTCGCGGCTCTCGCTGATTAAAAGAATGTCCTGAATGCCGTAGGAGAAATCTTTGCCCGAGGCTTCATACAGCCGGTGATCCACCAGCACGCCCCCTTGTTCTTCGTAGTTTTTGGCAAAGCTTTGCAGCAGCCGGCGCCCCCACTCGTTGTTGGGTACCAGCGCAATGGCACGCCTTCGGCCTTCGGCCAGGGCGCGATTGGCCGCTTCGGCCGCTTCGTCCTCTGGCGCGAGGGCAAACTGGACCAGGCCCGGCGGCGCGACCTGATCATCGGGCAGGTAGTTCAGGCTGAGGGTTGGGACGCTCAGGCCGCCCGGGCTGGAGGCCAGGGCCAGCACATTGCTTTTGAGTAGCGGGCCAACAACCAGCTGCGCACCTTCGTTTATCGCTCGCTGGTAGGCCGCCGCCGGGCCATCGGGCTCCACATCGTAGACGCGGATTTCCGGTCGCTGCCCGGCGTCGGTCCGATTGTAATAGGCCGCCATGAAGCCATCGCGGATTGCGCTGCCGGCCAGTTGCTGGCGTCCACTCAGGGGCAGCAGCAAAGCCAGTCTGTCAGGCAAATAAACGGCGCCGTCCTGGCCGCTAAGTAATTCCGGTAACAGGCTGTTATTGGCCGGGTGCTGGGGATGTTGCTGTTGCCAGTTGCGCAGGGCCAGGGCCATGCCTGAGGTTCCCGTCATGCCGCCGGCTGCCAGTTGTCCCAGTGACAGCCAGGCAGACAGCACCGGGTCATCTATCGCATCGATGGTGGCATTGTCCGGGGCACCGAAACGCTGAAACAAGGTCCACAGCAGGCGCTGATTGGCCGCGATACTCTGGGATTCATCCAGCCAGACTTCGCGCTCCAGCAAGGCTTCGGTGCCGCCGACGATATCGCCGGTGCGGAAAAGCGCCTCACCACGAATACGTTCAATCTCGGCGGCGGCACGAGGCTGCCGGGACCGCGGCGCCCGGCCGATGGCGGCCAGCGCCCGACGGGGCTCATTGCGGGCAATCGCCAGGTCGCCGGCGACCTGGGCCCAGCCAACAAGGTTTTCCTGACTGATGGGGTCAGGAAGGGTGTCCAATAACACTTGGGCTCCGTCAAGATCCCCCGCGAGTTGCCGTTCACGGACGGCTCGCAGCTGGTAGCGCTCGCGCAGGGGGCCGCTCGCGTCAGCGGCCAGTCTCATATAGGCATCCGCCGCTGCCGCATGCTGCCCGCGATTGGCCAGGGCTGTGGCTTCGCGAAGGCCCGGATCATCGGCACCCACACCCGGTGCCTGACTGACGCCGGTGCAGCCTGCTACCAGCACCAGGGCCAGGCTCGCCACAACAACGGACCGGCAGAGTTCGCTGTGCCGCCGGGGTCGCCTTACACTGCGTACGCAGCCAGAAACGTTGCTAATCCATCCCACGAGATATACCTGTGATAACTGAATCGCTAAGCAAGCACTTTACCTTGGCCCGGATCCATTGCCCGTGACCGCTGCACCGGGAACCTTATTCGTGGTGGCGACACCGATTGGTAACCTGGGTGATCTGAGCCCCCGGGCCCGGCAAGTGCTGGAGTCTGTCGCCCTGGTGGCGTGCGAGGATACGCGGCGCTCCGGGCAATTGCTAACGGGTTCTGCCCAGCCTCGGCTGGTCTCTTTGCATGAGCACAACGAGTCTGCCCGGGTTGAGGAAATTATCGCTTTGCTCAGAACGGGAGCGGACGTTGCGCTGGTCAGTGATGCCGGTACGCCCCTGGTCAGTGACCCGGGATTCCGGTTGCTGGCGGCTTTGCGGGAGGCGGATTTGCCCGTCAGCCCGGTGCCTGGGCCCTGCGCAGCGATCGCCGGCTTGTCGGTTGCCGGCTTGCCCAGCGATCGTTTCCACTTCGAAGGCTTTTTGCCTGCCAAGGCCGCCGCGCGTCAGCAGCGTCTGCAGTCTTTGTCCGGCAGCCCTCATAGCCTGGTGTTTTATGAGGCAGTCCATCGGATTGACGCATGCCTGGCGGATCTGGCGTCAGCCTTCGGCGCAGAGCGGCAGGTGACTGTATGTCGGGAGTTGACCAAGCGGCATGAGACCATTTACCGGGGCAGTCTGGGCGAGATGGCAGCGCTGCGGGCTGCAGATCCGGGCGCGGGGAAAGGTGAATTTACCGTGGTGGTCGCAGGTGCAGTGGCAGCTCAGGGTCCCGGCGAGGCTGAACTGGAGCGGGTCTTTCGCTTGCTGGCGGGCGAATTGCCGCCCGGCCGGGCGGCTGCACTGGCGGCTCGCATCACCGGGGCGAAGCGGGCGGATGCTTATCGGCTGGCCAGCTTGCCCGGGCCCGATTGATGCCCTAAGGTTCGCCGCGGAGCCGGCCAGACAACCGCTCGGCCTTGTGCCGGGAGGAAAGTCCGGGCTCCTGCGTGACAGGGTGCCAGGTAACGCCTGGGGGGCGCGAGCCCACGGAAAGTGCCACAGAAAATATACCGCCGGCTTTGGCCGGTAAGGGTGAAATGGTGCGGTAAGAGCGCACCGCGCGGGTGGTAACACGCCGCGGCACGGTAAACCCCACCCGGAGCAAGACCAAATAGGGGAGCAGCAAAGGCCGCAAGGCCGGCGCACCGGTGTCCGCCCGGGCTCCCGGGTAGGTCGCTTGAGGCCATCGGCGACGGTGGTCCCAGATGAATGGTTGTCCTCGACAGAACCCGGCTTAACGGCCGGCTCCTTCTTCTTTCCTGACCCTGATTCCGGGGCAGGTCCTGACCGGGTGGGCGAAAAATTTTTTTCGCCCCTGCCTCTAAGTTCAAGTGCGCCTGAGAAACCCCCGATAAGCCCCTGATTTATGTCAAGCCGATGGCCTGATTTTGCTCTCCAGGGGAACCCAAAATCGTCTCTAAGTGGCTGTACAGCAAGAATTAAATGGGAATTTCTGGTTGACGGGCCCCCTCCGGCTTCATATAGTGTCGAGAAGTGGAGTTTTGTGGGAGAGGCGGGGCTATTTTGTCCTATTTTCGATGTTTCGCGGTGCAACAAAAGTCACCCTTGATACCAAGGGACGAGTCGCGATCCCGGTCCGCCATCGGGAGCGTCTTGCTGCCCGTGGCGAAGGCCAGGTCGTATGCACCGTGGACCCCGATTATTGCCTGCTCCTTTATCCCCTGCCTGACTGGGAAGACATTGAACGCAAGATCATGCGCCTTCCGAGCTTTCAGCCCAAAGCCAGGCGCCTGCAACGCCTGATGGTGGGCTACGCGACGGAAATTGAACTGGATGGCAGTGGCCGGGTGCTGGTGCCGCGTGAATTGCGTGAATTCGCCGGCCTGGACCGGCAGGCGATTCTGATCGGGCAGGGCGGCAAGTTGGAATTATGGGATGAGACGCGCTGGAACGAGCGGCGCGACGAGTGGTTGGCGGCAAGTGCGGAAGATGGTTTCGACCTGCCGGGTGATCTTGAGTCGCTGACGATCTAGCCGTCGTGTGTTTGGCGTAACGCATCCTCGCGCGGGTCGAGGAGTGCCAGGGTGGAACAGCATGTTCCCGTATTGCGGGACCAGGTTCTTGAACAGTTGGTCAGAAGGCCGGACGGGATCTATCTCGACTGCACATTTGGTCGAGGCGGACACAGTCGGGCAATTCTTTCGCGTTTGGCTAAGGGCGGTCGACTGTATGCACTGGACCGGGACCCGCAGGCCGTCGCAGTTGGAATCGAACTGGCTGCTGAGGATGAGCGATTTGTGATTGGCCATGCCCCATTCAGTGACTTCGGCGCTTATCTGGACGCACAGGGTGTGGATTGTCTGGATGGATTGCTGCTGGACCTGGGCGTGTCGTCGCCGCAGCTGGATGATGCCGACCGGGGGTTCAGCTTTGTGCGGGAAGGTCCTCTGGACATGCGCATGGACCCCGGTACCGGGCTCAGTGCAGCGCAGTGGCTGAATGCCGCCGAGGAACGCGAGATCGCGCAGGTGCTCAGACGTTTGGGCGAGGAAAAAGCAGCGGGTCGGATTGCGCGGGCGATCGGACAACGTCGAAAGGAGACCGCTATTAACACCACCGGGGAGCTGGCCGCGTTGATTGAGGCAGAAGTGCCTCGGCGTCCGGGTGCCAAGCACCCGGCGACGCGCAGTTTTCAGGCCATACGCATGCACATTAACCGCGAACTTGATGAGCTTGATGCTGCGCTGGCGCAGACGTCGGATCGACTCTGTCGCGGTGGCCGCTTATGCGTGATCAGTTTCCATTCTCTCGAAGACCGTTGCGTTAAACGTTTTATGCGCGACCACGCCCGGGTTGATCCGGCCTTGTCGCGTTTGCCGATCGTGCCGGCCTCGGCACAGCCATTGTTCAAGCTGCCCACGCGCGCTTTGCGGCCGACGGCGTTGGAGATTGCCGACAACGCCAGATCCCGCAGCGCCAGCTTGCGCGTGGCGGAGCGCCTGTAATGCAGCGACGTGTGCTGAAACGCCTGGCTGAGTTGATGATTGGCGCCGCGGTTGTGGTGTCGGGCATCGCCGCTGTGTATGCCAAACATGAGACGCGCAAGCTGTACACGCAACTGAATGCTTTGCAGCAGGAGCGTGATCAGCTCGAGATGGAGTGGGGTCAGCTGCAGATTGAGCAAAGTACCTGGTCTACACATGCGCGGGTCGAACGCCTCGCCCGTGAGGAGATCGGCATGGGTGAGCCACAGCCCGAGCAGCTCAGGATGTTGCCCCGATGAGCCGACGTGTGTCTTCATCGCGCCAGGCCGCGCCTTCTTTCCAGATTCGTACCCGCCTGGTCGCACTTTTGCTGGTCGTGGCCGGTGTGGGTTTGGTTGGCCGCGCTGCTTACCTGCAGGTTTTTAATACGGAATTTTTGAACGAGCAGGCGGCGGCGCGCCATTTGCGAGTGGCGCAGGTTGCTGCGCATCGCGGGCCCGTCACTGATCGCAACGGTGAAGTGTTAGCGGTCAGCACGCCCGTGGACAGCATCTGGGTCAACCCGAAAGAAATATTGCGCACGCCGGAAAAGATTTCCCAGCTCGCCGCTGCCGTGGGTCTGGATGCAGACCGTCTGGCCCGGCGGCTGACCCGGAGTGCGAGCAAGAGCTTTTTGTATCTGCGCAGGCACATGAACCCTGCCGATGCCTCCCGGGTGATGGCCCTGGAGCTTCCTGGTGTCGACAGGCTGCGAGAATATCGCCGCTATTATCCTGCCGGCGAAGTTGCCGGCCACCTGGTCGGCTTTACCAATGTCGATGATGCGGGTCAGGAAGGCCTGGAGCTCGCCTTTGATCAGTGGCTGAGTGGGCAGCCCGGGCAGCGCAAGGTCTTGAAAGATCGCCTGGGCAGGGTGGTGGAAAACATCGAGTCCATCAAAACCGCTGAGCCGGGTCGCACCCTGGCCTCTTCTATTGATTTGCGCATTCAGTACCTGGCCTATCGTGAGCTAATGACTGCCGTGCAGAAGCATCGCGCCGCATCGGGCTCATTGGTGTTGCTGGATGTGATGACGGGTGAAGTGCTGGCTATGGTTAATCAGCCCACCTTTAACCCGAATGATCGTTCTCAGCTGGAGGCCCAGCGTTATCGCAATCGCGCTATCACCGATATTCTGGAGCCCGGTTCCGCACTCAAGCCATTGATTGTCGCGGCCGCACTTGAAAGCGGCCAGTATTCTGCCAGCAGTCGAATTAATACCTCACCCGGATTCATTCAGGTCGGTGCCAAGCTCATCGAGGACAAGAATAATTTGGGTCGCATTGACCTGGCCACTTTGCTGGCGCGTTCCAGTAACGTCGGCGCGACCAAGCTGGCCATGTCCCTGCAGGCTGATCAGCTCTATGACATTCTGACGCGCTTCGGTCTTGGCCGGCCCAGCGCCAGTGGGTTTCCCGGTGAGTCGGCTGGGCTGCTCAGTCACCATGCCAACTGGCGGCCCATTAGTCAGGCCACCATCGCTTACGGTTATGGCCTTTCCATGACGCCGCTGCAACTGGCGCAGGCCTACGCAATTCTCGGCGCGGGGGGATTGCAGCGGCCAATTTCACTGTTGCGTGTGGATGAGGCGCCAATCCCTCGAAGAGTCATTAGTGAGTCGGCAGCCCGGGATGTTCTGGCTATGCTGGAAACTGTGGTGCAGGCCGGAAGCACCGGCAGTCGGGCGGCGGTGCTTAACTACAGGGTCGCGGGCAAGACCGGCACCGCGCGCAAGATTGCTCCTGGCGGTTATGCCAATGATCGTTACACCGCGGTGTTCGCCGGTATTGCACCGGCCAGCGCGCCGCGTCTGGCCGCCGTGGTGGTGGTGGATGACCCCCGAGCCGGCGAGTACTACGGTGGCACCGTGGCGGCGCCGGTCTTTGCTGCCGTGATGGAGGGCGCGTTGCGCGTCATGGCCGTTGCGCCGGATCAATTCGAAGACCAGGAACGCGCCACTACGCTGGCGGCGCGCGCACCATGATGCAACCGAACTGCATGTCGCTGGACGAGTTATTTTCCGGTATCGGCGTCGATATTCCGCCGTCCACCGTCAGCGTGAACCAAATCTGCGCCAGTAGTCGGCGCGTAACGCCCGGTTCTTTGTTTCTTGCTCTGGCTGGTGCCAGTCACCACGGTCTGCAATATCTCCAGCAAGCCTTGTCGGCGGGTGCTGTTGCCGTTGCCTGGGAGCCCGCAGCGGGCGTGGGTCAGGTGGAGGTTCCCGACGGTATCGCTGCCTTCCCGGTGCCGGGTTTGAGTGGTCTGCAGGGGCGCCTGGCCGATTGCTTTTACCGCGCACCGTCGACTGACCTGAAGGTCACGGGAATTACCGGCACTAACGGCAAGACCACAGTGGCATGGCTGGTATCCCAGGCTTTGACTGCACTGGGCCAACGCGCGGCTTACTCCGGGACTTTGGGCTTTGGTTTGCCGGGTGCGCTGGAGCCTGCATCGCTAACGACACCTGGCTGCGTGGAAGTGCACCGTCGCTTGCGCCAGTTCGCCGATGACAGTGTGCGCCATGCGGTGATGGAAGTGTCTTCCCATGCTCTGGATCAGGGTCGCGTGGACGAGGTGCGTTTCGCCGTCACGGCGCTGACGAATATCAGTCGCGATCACCTGGACTACCACGGCGACATGGATCGGTATGTGTCGGCCAAGTCTCGCCTGTTTCTGGATCAGCCTGCTCCGGTTGCGGTCATCAATATGGCCGATGAGCGGGCCCGTGCCTTGGGCGCGGGGCTGGGTCCGCATACGGACCTAATCGGTGTGGCCCTGTTAGAGCCGACCGAGGCTTCGCCGGCAGCCCGACTGATTGGCAGCCTGGTTGCGACGCGCCGTGCCGGCATCGGCGTTGAGTTAACGGGAGATTTTGGTCAGGCCCTGATTGAAAGCCAGCTTTGGGGCCGCTTTAACGCAGAAAACCTGGTCGTGGCTGCAGGCATTCTGATTGGCCATGGTGTTGATCTGGCGTCAGCTGCCCAGGCTCTGGCCAGCGCAACACCCCCTCCAGGTCGCCTGGAACGACTGGTGCAATCGCCCCAGGGCCCGGACGTGGTGGTGGATTTTGCGCATTCACCCGAGGCCCTGAAAAAGGCTTTGCTTGCCGTGCGCGAGCACTGCGACGGCAATGTCTGGTGCGTTTTCGGTTGCGGTGGTGATCGGGATACCGGCAAGCGCGCACCGATGGGTGGCGTGGCCTCGGCTCTGGCCGATCACGTGTTGCTGACGGACGATAACCCGCGCGGTGAAGATCCTGATGCGATCATTGCATCCATTCGAGCGGGTACGAGTGGTCCGGGGCATGTGGAGGTGATCCGCGATCGGGCCCATGCCATTCGTCATGCGGTCCGCAACGCCGCTCTTGGCGATGCCGTTCTGATTGCTGGTAAGGGTCATGAGTTAGTGCAGATTGAGGCCGGCCGCAGTCTGCCGTTTTCTGATCGCGAAGTTGCCCGGACTGCCCTGGAGAAAAGCCTGTGAGTATGGGCACCCTGGGCATGGTGGCGGAGTCGGTGCACGGGGTCTTGCATGGCCCTGATCGTGAATTCGATGCCGTCAGTACTGATACCCGCGCTCTGAACGGCGGCGAGTTGTTCGTTGCGCTGCGCGGTCCGAATTTCGATGCCGCCGATTTTATCGCCCAGGCTGAGCGTCTCGGCGCTGCCGGTGCCCTGGTAGAACGTCGCACCGAGTGTGCACTGGCCCAGGTGCAGGTCGTTGATACGCGGCTGGCACTGGGTGATCTGGCCCGATTCTGGCGCTCCCGCTTTGTCCTGCCAGTTATTGGCATCACGGGCAGTAACGGCAAAACCACGGTCAAAGAAATGTGTGCAGCGATCATGCGCGCCCATTGCGGTGATGATGCCGCCGTGCTGGCCACAAGGGGTAATTTGAACAACGACATCGGGCTGCCGTTGATGGTTCTGGAGTTGCGCGACAGCCATCGTGCCGCCGTGCTTGAAATGGGTGCCAGTGCCGCCGGCGAAATAGATTATCTGGCGAAGATCGCCGCGCCGCATATTGGCATTCTGACCAATGCCGGTCCGGCTCACCTTGAAGGTTTTGGCAGTATTGCTGGCGTCGCTCGCGCCAAAGGCGAGCTTTTTGACGCCCTGGCAGACGATGGTATTGCGATTGTCAATCACGATGATGTGCATTACTCAGCGTGGCGTGAGCGCTGCGGCCATCGTCGCGTGATCAGTTTTGGTTTGCATCCAGACACTGATGTGAGGGCCGAAGCAATCCGTGTTATCG
>JBPCXH010000117.1:0-8990 GCA_051008735.1 Gammaproteobacteria bacterium
ATGTGCTCGAGGCAAAAATCCTGTCCGTTGATACCGAACACGAGTCAGCCTATGCAGACGTTCTACTGGATATGGATGGCCACCATTTGCGTGCCCGGGTTACGCGGGCCTCAGCCAGCGAGCTTGCGCTGAGCGCCGGGCAGCCGGTCTTCGCGCTGGTGAAAAGCATCGCCCTGGATGGACGACCCATCGCAGGCGAAATCTGACCTTAGGCATTACAATGCTCGTATGGCAATACAAAACAGATTTATCCCGCTACTGGCCTGCCTGCTCATAAGCTGCGCCAGTGAACCGGAGGCGCCGACCTCTCTTTCCCTGGCCGGCACTCAATGGCTGGCCGAGGATATTGGTGGCCGTGGGGTCATGGATATGGCCCAGTCCACCGTTCGCTTCGACCAGGAAGGACGAGCCGCGGGCAACGGCGGCTGCAACCGCTACTTTGGTGAATACACCCTCGTGGACAGCAGCCTGCGCTTTGGCACCATCGGCAGTACGCGAATGGCCTGCCCGGAAGCCCTGATGAACCAGGAACAGGATTTTTTCGCCGCCCTGGAAGCCACCCGCAGCTATCGTCTGGACGCTCTCACAGACCTGCTCTTTTTTATAGATGAAAAAGGCACAGACGTGCTGCGCTTCAGCCGGCAAAAAGCGGCCGCAAGTTTCGAATAAGGGCTTGGCGCAAACGGCGCTAGCGGATACCCGACTCTGCCGCGAGTTCATCCATACCGCGGATCAGAATATTTGGAATGCGCGTCTGATCCCAGGGCTCTGAGGGCCAGACCCGATTCGCCCGCACCACCACCAGGTCCAGGTGAGGAATCACCCAGACATGCTGGTAACCGTGACCCAGGAAGTGCACCACATCATCGCTGGCAAAAGCTTCCGAAGCCCACCAGGTCTTTGGCGTGGGATTGCCGCCGCTCTGATCCAGCACGCCCCGCCAGATCTGATAGCCATAGCCGTCCCAGGTGGGGGCCGCTTGCACCATTTCGCGCACCCAGCCGGCCGGTAACAACTGCTCGTCACCCAGCCGGCCGTCATTGAGAATCAGCAGTCCAAGCTTGGCCCAGTCCACCGGACGAGACAGGATGCAGCAGGACTTCATGACACTGCCACCCGGCGCCTCCAGGTACATGAAAGCCGGGCCCAGGTCCGCCGCGCGCCAGAGTCGTTCACCCACGAAATCCTGATAACTCTGTCCCGTCGCCCGCTCCAGCACCAGGCCAAGGAGATTGTTTTCATTGTTGTTGTAATCGAAACGGGTGCCCGGGGCATCCACCAGCTCAAGCTTGAGAATCGGGCCGTCGAAATCCGTACCAAAATGTTGCCAGACACCCCGGGACCAGGGCACCGGCCGATAGTCCGCTGAGATTTGCGCAAGGCCGCCCGACATCTGCAACAGATTGCGGACGGTGATTTCGCCGCGCGGGTCATCGCGCCACTCGTTGATGTATTGGCTAATCGGCGTGTCGACGGATTCAATACTGCCGTCTGCCAGGGCAATACCCACCGCCATGGCCAATACAGTTTTGGACATGGACTGGGGATTGAACAGCGACTCCCGGTCGTAACCGGGCCAGTAACGTTCCAGCTCTACTTTGCCCTTGCGCACCACAATAAGCGCCATGGAGTCCTGAGCTTCGGCATAGGCCTCAATCTCTGCCAGCAGCGAAACGGGGATTGATGGCTGGGCGGCCACAGGCAACCGTGAACCAGCGCCATGGGCCAGGGGATAGAGAGGCTCAAACCAATCCGGCGGCGCGGTGTGTGCATCGTAACCATTGAGCACAAAACTGCTGTAACGCTTCAGGAACAGCCACTCGCTGGCAGACCAAAGCAGCCCGGCCGCCAGCGCCACCATCACAATCCAGCGGAATTTCATCGCACTAGTTAATCCGGTAAAAGAAAAGGGCGCGGCCACTTACGCAGCCGCGCCCTTGCATTATCGCTTGAGGGATCAGATACCTCCGAAGCCCTTCTTGAAGCGAACCATCCAGGTGCGTGGCTCCTGGAGGTACTGGAAGCCCGCCAGGGTGGACACCACCTGGCGACGATCGGTGCAGTTACGGCACTCGGCGACGACGGACCAGTCGCTGTCGGTGTTGTTCAGCGCTACTGACCCGGTAAATACCGTGTAGTCACTCACCGTAGACTCGGGTCCCCCGCTGGTACCCACATTGTGGTCATCGACGATGTAGACATAGCCGCCGGGAATCAATTCGTACGGCCCGCCCAGATCGAAGAGATAGTTTGCGCCCAGATTGACGGTCCAGTCCGGTGCACGCGTCGGATCGGCAATCTGGCCGTTCTCATTCACGATACCGTTCGCGCAATTGTTGGCAGGATCAATGCCAGCAATACAATCAGCCTGCTGCTGCTTGATGCTTGAGTCGATGTTTTCGTAGGAAGCATCCTGCAGACCAATGTTGGCAAACAGCGTCAGCTCATCGACGGGCACATAAACAAGCTCGACTTCCAGGCCCTTGTTCTCCAGGTCGGAGAAGTTACCCGTAATAAACTCGATACCGCCTGTGGCTGTGGCCCGACCTGAAGGCAACTGAAAATCTTCCACATCAGAATAAAAGGCTGTGATATTGGCCCGCAGACGATTGTCCAGCCATTCAGACTTCATGCCCAACTCATAGGACCAGACCTCTTCCTTGCCAAAATCAAGCAAGGTATCGGGCGTGGTGCCCCGCGCATTCCAGCCGCCTGACTTGAAGCCCTTCGTGGCCGAGGCATAAAAACTCACATCGTCGTTGGCCAGAAACTGCACGGCCAAACGCGGTGTCCAGACTTCTTCGTCGTTATTCTTCGGAATACCATTCAAAGCCAGATTAACTGTGGCCAGATCTTCATCATCGACACCATCGCCGTTCACGTCCGTGACCGGCGGGACGGTGGGATTGTTATCCCGAATACGGATCTGCTTTTCTTCATCCGTATACCGAACACCGGCTGTGAGAATCCACTGGTCCGTTACCGAGAAATCAGCCTGCACATAAGCGGCGGTCGATTCCGTGTCGTTCTGCAGTACGCGGTCAGCAATGTTCGCCGGTGCACCGACGTCGAAAATGTCGCCAAAGTCTGTGTTGTTATCTTCATCCAGGTAAAAAAGACCGGCCACATACTGGATCTGGTCACCGATGTTCGAGACCCATTTAATTTCCTGGGTCAGCTGCTTGTGCTTGCTGTCATTCGAGATAGTGAATGCGCCCCAGGGAGCGACATCACCGGGAATAGGCGGTGCAGTCTGCCCGGCGCAAAAACCCCGGTTATCACAAAAGTCCAGGGCAAAATTCTGATCCATGTCACGCCAGCCCGTGATGAAGGACACGGTGCCTGCATCACCAATAGACCAGTCAAGAACTGAAGTAACGTTGCTTGACTCGATTTTATTGCCAAGCTTGTTGCCCTGCTTCTTGTTGGCCATCAGACCAACCAGATTGCTCTCCGTCCGGCTAAGCCCGGTATTCGCAAACCGGTTGCCGTTCTGCCTGAAGTTCCACAAATTAGCCCGGTCGTCTTCAATATGATCGAAAGCCAGGTCCCAGCTGATATTGTCGGTGATATCCCACAGAGCTGCGGCACGCACACCGAAATTTTTGGTCTGGTTAATATCCTTGTCCGACTTGGTGAAGCCCGGACGAGTGATGCTACCCACGTTGGTATTCTTCACCCAGCCATCATCCTGCTGGTAGTAACCGGAAAACTTGGTCTTGATGTTTTCGGTAATCGGCACGTCGATGCTGCCGCGACCCTGGTAACGGCTGTGCTCGCCGGCACCCACCTCCAGGAAGCCACCCAGGGTATCGCCGGGTTTCCTCATGATCACCCGGACCGCGCCACCCGTGGTATTTCGACCAAACAAGGTGCCCTGTGGGCCGCGAGCCACCTCAATGCGGTCCACATCAAACAAGGTGAAATTGTTGGCGTTCTGACGGGTGACATAGATGTCATCCACGTAGGAGCCGACGGGCGGGTCAAAGGTCGCGATGGACTCCGTATTGTTCAGCGCACGCAGCGAGTAGGTATTCGCTGTACCCAGACCGGTGTTGTTATGCCCGATCATATTGGGCACCAGCTTGGTGACGTCGAGGGTTTCTTCGACGGATAATCTTTCCAGCTGATCGGCATTCAAGGCCGTGATTGCGATCGGTGTCTCTTGCGCCTGCTCCTCGCGGCGCTGAGTCGTAACGGTGATGTCATCCATCATCACGTTCTGAGCCAATGCGTTTGGAGCGGGCAACGCACCAACTCCAGACCCAATTACGAAAATAAGGAAAACGCGCAGCATGCGTGCACTAGAACTGGACATATCGGTAACCCCCCCGATTAGCACCAACGTATAAAGTTCCGTCCAGACCGATACGAAACTTTAACCAAGCGTTGAAGATAGACTTCTTTGTTTCGGAAATCCAACGCTATCGGGCGCCTGACTCGCCAGTGTCTTAACAGTGGGCAGCCGCCCTTGTAGCGGCCGTGCCACAAACAACGCAATCAGGCAGCAGGGACGCAGCGGCCGTCGGCCCACGCGCGCAATGCGGCCACACGCTCCGCCATCACCACGGACAGGGGCCGGGTGCGCAGGAATTCCGCCAGCAAATGCCCGGTCGCCAGGGAGTCGCCGGCGGCGTGGGCTGCATACCAGCCGGCCACCACGCCCTGCTCCAGTTCTGCCCCGGAAAAGCCGTCGCTGGCCTGTGCCAGTTTTTCCAGATCAAAGCTTTTAGGCTCCATTTCACGCCTTTTTATATGTATTTCGAGGATTTTCTTCCGGGTTGGCTTGTCAGGCAAATCCACAAAAAACAGCTCGTCGAAGCGGCCCTTGCGGACCAGCTCGGGCGGCAGGCGACTGACCTCGTTGGCGGTGGCCACCACGAACACGCCACCCTGCTGCTCTGCCAGCCAGGTCAGAAAGCTTCCCAGTACGCGCCGGGATGTCCCACTGTCGCTGTCGCCCGTGGCCAGTCCTTTTTCGATTTCGTCAATCCACAGCACACAGGGCGCCATCAGTTCTGCCTGCTTTAACGCCTCTCGCAGCCGCCGCTCGGTTTCGCCGTGGTACTTGTCGTACAGCACGGCAAAGTCCAGGCGCAACAGCGGTCGACCCAGTACCCCGGCAGTCGCCCGGGCGGCCAGACTTTTGCCGCAGCCTTGCACCCCGGCCAGCAGCAGGCCCCGCGGCGGATCCAGACCAGGCGGTGGCTCGGCCAGAACTTTGTGTCGTTGCTCCAGCCAGGCCTTTAATTCTGTCAGTCCGCCGACATCCGCAAACCGCGCAAGATCGTATTCAAAACTTAGTAAGCCGCCCCGATTCAATAATTCGTACTTTGCCTGGGTAACTTCAGGCAAGTCGCTGGCCGTGATCGCTCCGTCATCATGGATGGCCGCTCGGGCCAGCCGCTCCACGCCGTCGCGATCCAGGCCGGACAGGTTACGGATCAACAGGTTGAGAGCCTCAGGATTCGCCTTAACACGTCCGGGGTGCTGCTCGCCCCAGTCCCGGGCGACGGCGCTGACGATCTCCCGGCGCTGCTCTTCATTGGGCAGGCTTAAAATCAGACGAGCCGCCAGGGGCTGCAGTTCGGCCGGCAAGTCCAAAGCATGGCTGACCAACACCAGGGTGCGGCGGTGCTCGCGGGACGCCACGGCAATGTCCTTCAGTAATCGCACATTGACCGGGTCATTAAGATACGGATGAAAATCCAGCAAGACATAGACGCCGGGTTCTTTCACGCTGCGAATGTGACGCAAAACCTGATCCGGCGGCGCGTTGTGCAACTGCGGTGCCAAGTCGACATCCAGGCGCTGCAATCCCTCGGTGACAGTCCAGCGAAACAGGCGTCGATAATCAGCCGGGTTGCCGCGGGCCACCACCTCGGTAATTAACTCCAGAAAACGGGACTCATCGTGCGTCTCCGCAACCACAACAGGCACACGCGAGGCGAGGATAACGGCAAGATCCTGGCGACTGTCCACGGCAAAGCCCAAGCTTAATGACCAGCGCCGGACGCTACCACAGGCCGCACGCTCTTATCAGTTCCGAAGTCCCAGGCCAACACCCATGTCCGCTGAGCGCCCATGGGAAAATATCCCAATACCCGCTAACGCCCCGGGTGCGCTTAGAATGGCTAAAGAATAACGAGGCCACGCTATGACCTATAAGAAAATAAAATTGCGGCCGATTTCCGGCTCCCTGGGCACAATCATCGAGGGTGTGGATCTCGGCGCCCCCCTCGACGATGAGACCTATGGCGAAATCAAGCAGGCCTTGCTAGAGAACCTGGTGATTTTCTTTCGCAACCAGAAAATTTCTCCCGATCAGCAGATCGAGTTCGGCAAGCGATTCGGGGAGTTACACATTCATCCCTTTATCCCGAATCTGGAAGGCTTCAAGGAAATCATCCAGCTGAAGGTCGAATCCGGCGCCAAAGAAACGCTGCGCCTGGCTAACTCCTGGCACGAAGACCTCAGTTACACCTACGACCCACCCCTGGCCGCCATATTGCGGGGCGTGCAGGTGCCGTCTCGTGGCGGCGACACCATGTGGGTCAATCTGTACAAGGCCTACGACACACTGTCCGATAAAATGAAGGCAATCGTCGAGGACCTGTCTGCCTGGCACGACGTCACCAAGACCTACCGACGACAGGAACTGCAAAGGGAGGGCGGCGCCGCGCAATACTGGAGCACCTTCCAGAAAAGCCCGCCCGCTCTGCACCCACTGGTCAGGACGCATCCGGAAACAGGCAAGAAATTACTGTACATCAGCGAACTGACAACGACCCACATTGAAGAACTCCACGAAACCGAGAGCGACGCCCTCCTGCAGATGCTGTTCAAACATCTGGACTGGAAAGAACTGCATTGCCGCTTCTATTGGGAAAAGGATTCAATCGCCATGTGGGATAACCGCTGCACAGCTCACTATGCCGTGCGCGACTACACAGAACCACGCGAGATGCACCGGGTAACAGTGCTGGGCGAAGTCTTCAGCTAAGACGGATCACAGCAGGCGGGATCGTCAGCCGACGCCGGGAAGATAAAGCATCTGCATAGGCAGCCCCCGGGGATCTTTCTCAGGCTCGGGTGGCAAACTGATCAACTGCGTCGGCCGCCGGGCGCACAGGGCCAGCACGAAAGCGTCCACCACATCATCACGCGCGGCTTCCCACCCACCGTGAGCGAGGAAAGCGCTGGCTACCAGGGTCTCCGCATCCGGATGCAGAATTGACAGAATAGTCATGCGTTCTGTGAAGCCCGTGCGCGTCGATTTTTTCTCGCTCATCGGACCACCGGCCAGGCCCGCGAACAGCACTTCCGGGTGCGCCTCAAAAACGTGTCGAGCCAGCTCAGGACGGGCCTTGAGCAGTTCATCCATCTCGCGAATTTTGGGCACGATATTCCAGCTCTGCTTGGATAGCCCGCGCCCCGTGAGACGGCGGGTCTGGGCCAGCGCAGCCGGATAATCCTTGGCCTTGAGCACCGGTCGCACAGGCGCGGCAAAAACACTGGACCGACGCGGACCCAGAACGTCGCGGGCAGCCTTGTCACACAGGCGCTCTTTCTTTCCCCGGGCTCGCAATCCGATGGGAATGTCGACCAGCACGCAAGCATCGGCGGGCAGGTCACTGAGCAAGGTATCCAGTGCTGGGCTCACGCCGAACGTGGCCCTTTCATCGTCAAAACGAAAATAAAACCAGCCGTCCCGACAACCGTCGATGCCCATGGCCACACGCATCAGTAACCTGCCGCCTTCAGACAGTAGGCATCGCGTAATTTCCGGTCGGCAGCCACCCCGGCAAGGCCCGCTCGCATGCGATCCAGTTCACCGGCGTCAAGACGATCCATTTCCAGTCCGCGCTGATGATTATCGGCCAGGCGCTTATCCATCTCGGGCTTAAGTCCGGCCTCGAATGCCTGCAGGGTCTTGTGCAAAGTCTCAGCCGAATCGAAAGCTTCGGCGGCCGTGAGCAGGGATGCCAACCGGTGCACCGCCCGCAAGGCGACATTCATGCCCTGACTGCGCCCCGGGTGCAGGGTGTTGCAGGCATCGCCAAGCAGCACCAGGTTCCCGCTTGTCCAGCGCTCGGCATTCATACGGGTAATGGGATACACGCCACACACGACGGGTTCAACACCGGTCAGCTCCGGCACCCACTCGGCCAGCCGCGCGCCCAGCTCGGCCGTGCCGGCGCGGCGCCAGCGCGCAAGTTCGGACGGCGGCACCGGAAAGCCGATCTTCCAGCCACCGGCCGTGCGCGGAATGACACTGATAACGCCGACGGGAGAAAAATAGGCTCGAACCTCATTTCGTTCATCTGCCAGGGTACGCGGTGCAAACATAGTCAGCATGGGATTCTGGTAGGCATAGCTGTCTGCACGGATGTCAGCAGCACGGCGCAGTCGCGATGTCCGACCATCGGCAGCCACAACCAGCCTGGCCCTGACCTGACGCACACCGGAGTCGGTCTCAACTTCCAGCGTCATACCTGACGGCGTCGCGACGGGTCGAGCTGTCGCCGGACACCACTGATCGAAAGCAGGATTTCTGGCTGCCCCACGCAGCAAAGCAGCGGACAGCAGTTCGTGATTCAGGTAAAGATAATAAGGATGCGGAATGGCCAGCTGATCGACGGTGGCATGTAACACCAACTCGCCCTCGGGCAACAAATAGCGCGAGCCCAGGCGTTTCTCAGCTCCCAGGGCCCACATGTCATCGAGCACACCCCACTGCGACAGCCACTCACAGGTCTGAGGCTGCAAGTGGTCACCGCGCGCCGTATCCAGTGCCTCGCTACTGCGTTCCACTAATAACACCCGCCACCCCGTCGACGACAAGGCACAGGCCATGGCGGGACCGGCGATCCCCCCCCCGACAATGGCCACGTCAACGTCGTGGTATTCAGGCATCGGCGTAAAAGGAACCCTGGGCAGAACCTTCTACCCGCAGCACGGCCGGCGCGGCGAAATGCGCACCCAGCAGC
>JBPCXH010000118.1:0-6380 GCA_051008735.1 Gammaproteobacteria bacterium
ACTTTAGTCTGCAGTGCCCGGGTGGTCATCGTGGATCAGTTCCACGAGTTCATAAAAGGTTTGCATGTAGCCGCCGATGTCCCCGCGCAGGAAGATGAAATCATCATCGGCCGTGCACCAGATGTCATAGGGCGGATGCGCTTCAGGTAAGCCCGGTGCCGAGACCATGCGAAAGTGAAACGCATCGAAACGGCCGGCGGCCACTTCGATGGACTCTTCGCCCACGTACTCGCAGTGCATGCCGATGCTGAACAGCATGGGACCCGTCGCACCGCGATGATCCGGTGAAGACAGGAGCATCTGGTCCAGGCTCTGGGTGCCGGCCGCCGCATTTCGTTCGAACAGGCGCATATGCCACGCGTCGCAGACAATGGAGTGGTTCTGAAAAGTCTGCAGCCGCCCGCGCGTTTCCATACGCTGACTCACCCGACCTTCCAGTGAGGTGTAGCTTTCACATTCGGCGAAGTCCTCACCGAAGCGGAATAAGCCCGTACCCATGAATCGATCGTTTACTGCCAGGCGCACGAAACAATCCATCGGCAACCAGTTTTCGTCAATGCTGTAATGGATATCGCGCATCACACTCGGCCGGTCATCAATTTCGCAATGGGCCTGGCAAGACCGCTTGCCGTCGCTGTGCACGTTAATCATGAAGTATTCGCGGCCGCGTTCCTGGCCCTCGCGGCCAGGTTTCTTGCTGGTATAGGCAATGGTGCCGCGAATGGAGCGGTGGTCCCGCTGGAGAATTTCGCTCATCACTGAAGTTCCGAATCGAAGGGAACGGGGATTCTACTCGTCCGGCACCGTTTCGATAGGCTCAATTTCAGCGCCATCGCCCGCCACGGGCTCCAGGCCCTGACCTTTGTCTGCCCGGCCCCGGTTGCTCAGGATCTTATCCAGTTCCGGGCGAGCCAGCCGCCGCACGTCCGTGATGGCGTATCGCCGCATGGAGTCGGCGGCCAGCCTCACACGCTCACCCGTCCGGCCGCAGATCTGGCTGCTACGCGACTCAAAGGCCAGTTCATCGGCGAAAGGCATGCGCGTGGCCGGCGGACTGATTTGCACCAGGTAAGCCTGATTTTTATTAGGGGCATAGACAATCAAGGTCGAGCGATCCAGAACCACAAAATCCTGTGCCTGGCGGCGAGAAAAGCAGCCCTGGGTCCCCCTGGGTTGATAGTCATCGGCGGAACTGTTCGTCGCCTCGCTCGCCGGTTGGGAAGCACAGGCGCTGAGCAGGCACCCCAGAGCAAAGGCGGCAGCGGCTCGAAAATATGCCCGGTGGCCCGGCAAGCTACAGACGACCAACGGGCCGGCCGGGATCGCTGATCCAGCCGGACCAGGACCCGGTGTACAAAGCCGCCCCGCCTAGACCGGCATGCTCCATGGCCAGCAGTGTCTGGCAGGCAGAAACGCCCGAACCGCACATCACAACGGTATTTTCGGGGGACCGACCGGCCAGCGCCTGCCGGAAACGCCTGGCCAGCTCAGCGGCCGGCAAAAAGGCACCGCTGGCATCCAGGTTGTCGACCAGTGGCAGATTCACGGCGCCGGGAATATGGCCCGCAATTGGATCGATAGGCTCCGCCGCACCGGCAAAGCGCTCTGCTGTGCGCACGTCCAGCAGCGCAAGAGAGCCCTTCCTGAGGCCAGTCTCCAGGTCCTCAGTCTCACAAACAGGCATCTCCCCCGGCGTCAGATCAATCGGAACCGACGCGGCGGAGGCAGCCTCGCGTTGATCCGTGGCCAATCCGGCTGCCAGCCAGGCTGACCAGCCGCCATCCAGCACGGCCACCTGCTCAAGGCCTGCCCAGCGCAGCAGCCACCACAGGCGACCGGCGATACTGGCGCCCGCGTCGTCATAGGCCACCACTCGGGTATCAGGGCCAATCCCCCAGCGGGACAGGCAGCCGGCCAACTGCTCGATGTCCGGCAGTGGGTGGCGCCCCGTGCCCGCCCCGGGCGCCTGCGCAAGATCCTGATCCAGGTCCGCATAGCGGGCCAGCGGAATATGGCTGGCAGCCCAGGCCGTCCGGCCGGCGGTCGGCTCAAGCAGGTCGTAGCGGCAGTCCAGGACCACCCAGTCGGCATCCAGATAATGACGGGCTAGTTCGGCGGGGCTGATCAGAGTCATAGTGTTATCGGCTTGGCAGTGGGCAAGCTGACAAAGGCGCTTGTCAGCGATTCCAAGCTTGGCGGAAAATAGCACGTTTTAGCCGCGTCCCTCGCGGAGAGCTCTTAATGAAAATACTTGTCTGCCTGAAACGGGTCGTGGATTACAACGTGCGCATTCGCGTCAAACCGGACGCATCCGGCGTGGTTACCGACGGCGTGAAAATGAGCATCAACCCTTTCGACGAAATTGCCCTGGAAGAGGCCCTGCGTCTTCGCGAGGCTGGCGATGCCCAGGAAGTCATCGCCTTGTCCATGGGTGATGATGATTGCCAGCAACAACTAAGAACCGGGCTGGCCATGGGCGCCGACCGGGCGATCCTGGTGGGTACTGATAAAGCCATCGAACCCCTGACGGCAGCACGGGCCATTCTGGAAATCATCAAACGCGAAGAACCCGCCCTGGTCATTCTGGGCAAACAAGCCATTGATGATGACTGCAATCAGACGGGCCAGATGCTCGCTGCCTTGTGGGATCGGCCGCAGGCCACCTTCGCATCGGAGCTGCAGCTTGCCGATGGCAAAGCCAGGATCACTCGGGAAGTGGATGCAGGTCTGGAGCAGATCGAAGTCGATTTGCCTGCCGTTATCACCACGGATCTGCGGCTGAATGAACCGCGCTACGTCAAGCTGCCGGACATCATGAAGGCGAAGAAAAAACCCCTGGAATCCCTGTCCCTGGCGGAGTTGGGAGTCACCGAGACCGTCAGCCTGCAAATTGAAAACTACGCGTCACCGCCAGAGCGGGCCAAGGGCGTGATGGTCGGCGATGTGGCCGAATTGCTGAGTCAATTGCGAGACAAGGACCTGATCGGCTGAGCGTCGATCAGTGATAAAGGAAAAACGTTAATGAGCAAAATTCTGATTCTGGCCGAGCATGACGGCAGCAGCCTGAACGCCAGTACAGCCAAATGCGTCAGCTGCGCTGCTGACTTGGGCAGCGACAGTATCGACATCGCCGTTCTGGCTGCACAGACCGGCGGTATTGCGGCCGAAGCGGCAGCACTGGCCGGGGTCACGCAGGTGCTGAGTGTAGAGCGCCCGGAAAACGCTGCACCCCTGGCCGCCATCATTGCGCCGCAACTGGTCGCACTGGCAGCCGACTATGACTATGTCCTGGCACCCTCGACCACCTTCGGCAAGGATGTGCTGCCGCGCGCCGCCGCCCTGGCCGGTGTCCCGCAAGTCAGCGACATTATGGAAGTGGCCGGACCCCGACTTTTCAAGCGGCCCATCTATGCAGGCAATGCGATCGTCACGGTCAATGTGCCTGAGGGCTGCAAAGTTTTTGCCACGGTCCGGATCGCCTCTTATCGTGCTGCCCCCGCTTCGGCAGAAGCGGCACCCATCAATGCAGCGGACATCAATGTCAGCTTGCCGACTCATACTCGCTTCATCGGCTTGCAGGCCGGCGGCGGTGACCGCCCCGATCTTCAGACTGCCCGTCGGGTTGTCTCGGGCGGTCGCGCTCTGGGTAGCAGCGAAAACTTCGCTTTGATCTACGGCCTTGCGGACAAACTCGCCGCAGGCGTCGGCGCCTCGCGCGCCGCAGTGGATGCCGGCTATGTACCAAACGATATGCAAGTAGGTCAGACCGGCAAAATCATTGCTCCCGATCTTTACCTGGCCTTTGGCATTTCCGGTGCGATTCAACATCTCACCGGCATTAAAGATGCAGGCACAATTGTCGCGGTCAACAAAGACCCCGATGCGCCGATTTTCGAGGTGGCCGATATTGGCCTGGTCGGTGACCTGTTCGAGATAATTCCGGAAATCGAGCGCGCGCTTGGCGGCTGAGCCAGGCAAGGCTGCAACTAACTCTCCTGCGGTGCCGCCGACGCGGGGGCTGATTGCCCTGCTGAGTCTGGCCAGTGCCCTGTCACCTTTCGCGATGGTGGTCGTGGTGCCAACCCTGAGCGAATTGGGTCGGCAGTACAGCATCAATTACGCGGAAGCCCAGTTCCTGATTTCAGGTTATCTGTTCGGCCTCGGTGCTGCCCAGCCCTTCAGCGGTTTGCTCTGTGATCGACTGGGTCGTCGCCCGGTACTGCTCGGCGGTTTTCTGGTCTTCGTGCTGACCAGCCTGGCCTGCGCCTATACCCGCGACATAGAAGCCCTGGTGCTATTGCGATTCCTGCAGGCAGTGGGTGTGAGTGTCGGCACGGTCGCCAGTCGCGCCATGGTACGCGACACCCACGATGCTATTGGTACCGCCGCCGCCATGGGCACCATTGCCGCGGCCATGGGGATTGCCCCGGTCATTGCCCCGGTGATCGGCGGTTTGCTGGGCGGCGCCTTCGGCCCTCAGTCAGTATTTGTCGCCAGCGCCCTGCTCGGTACCGGCGTGCTGATTATTGTCTGGTCTCGTTTGCCGGAAACCTGGAACCCCGGCATGAGCCCGCCGGTGAACTGGCGCAGCACCCTGCGAGACTATCGACAGCTGCTTGGCTCACGGGTATTCATGGGCTACACACTCATGTTTGGCTGCGTCCAGGGCGGCTTCTTCGCTTTTCTTGCTGTGGGCGCCGCTGTCTTCGAGGCAGACCTCGGACTGGGCCAGCAAGCTTTTGGCCTGTTGTGGGGCGCCATGGCCCTTGCCTATGTCATGGGCGCGTGGCTGGCCGGTCGCCTGACCCCAAAACTGGGCATGAGCAGGGTCATTTACATCGGCATGTTTTTTACCTGCACAGCCGGCTGGGGAATGCTGCTGATGAGCGCCACGGTGGGTGTGCAGTTTGCGCCACTGATGGTGCTGCTGGCTATGCAGACCGGCGCGAGCGGCCTGGTCATCCCCGGTTCAATGGCCGGCGCCGTGAATTACCGGCCGGAAATCGCCGGCACCAGTTCGGGCCTGTCCAGCGCCCTGGGTCTGGTCCTCAGCGGTGGCTTCACGATTGTTGCCGGCGTGATCTACAGCGGCAGTTTCGTCCCCATCGCACTGGTGATTGTTATCGCCGCGACGATGACAGCCATCACCGGCTGGATGATTCGCCGCTAAGACAACTCAGAAACCCGCGAACGGTGCAGCCGCACCCAGTATCTCGCTGACCGGCAACTGATTATCGCCTGGCTTGGCCACACCCAACCAGCACTCGATAAACAGGCCTGCCCAGATGGCCCAGACGAAGGGGCGACATTTGGCCAGACTACTGGACATGGTCTGATTCATTTCATCACTCATCGACGGCTTATCAGCTTCCTGGCGCAGTGTAATGATGCCTTGGATATAGCCGGGAATGTAACGGCGAATCAGCACGCCACACAGCACCATGCCGGCAAATACCAGCAGCTTCGCGCCGACCCACGGTGCCGCCGCCAGTTTTTCGGTAAAGGCAAAGGAGTAGGACACTGACCACACCAGATAGATGACAAGCACCACCCGGAACCAGTAGTCGATCTTGGTGATGATCTTCGACAGTGGCGTGCCATGGGCAAAATGCAGATACAGCACCATCGCCAGCCAGCCCGGCCCGAGCAGAATGAAACCAATGGTCTGCCACTGCGGGTGCTCGACGCCGTTAAAGCCACTGAGCAAACCGCCTACCGTGAGCATCAGCGTCATGCAGATGCGTGGCACGAAGTCCAGATCCATCATGATCTTTGCAGCAGTGGCTCGTGCCGAGTTGCTTAGCTTCGGATCAATTGAGAAGTTGCTCGAATAGAACACACCCATGTCGCCGCCGAGCCAGTACACAAACAGCAGCAGGTGAAAAATAATCAGCCAGTCGTAAAGAGACATCCGCCCCTCCCCCGAAATTCTTTAGCGTGTTGTTATCGGCGGCGGCCGATCAAAGAGCAGCCAGTACGGCATCTGCTGCACTGACCTTGAATTCACCGGGGCCTTCTACATAGACGCCGGTAGCGACACCGTCATCAACCAGTAGCGCAAAGCGTTGACCGCGCTGCCCCATACCGAAACCGCTGGCATCCAGACCCAGACCAAGGGCCTGGCTGTAGTCGCCATTACCGTCAGCGAGCATCAAGACCTTGTCGCCTACATTCTGGTCCTTGCCCCAGGCATCCATTACGAAGACGTCATTAACCGCCATACAGGCGATCGTATCGACACCTTTGGCTTTCAGCTCTGCAGCTTGCTGCACATAGCCCGGCAGGTGCTTGGCAGAACAAGTCGGCGTGAAGGCGCCCGGCACGGAAAACAGTACAACTTTCTTACCGGCAAACAGATCAGCCGAGGACACACTGTCCGG
>JBPCXH010000119.1:0-3644 GCA_051008735.1 Gammaproteobacteria bacterium
TAGCAACCCAGTCGCGCAATTTTGCCGCCAGTTGCAGACCGGCTTCGCCCACCGGGCGATCGCCCTTGAGCACCACAAACGCGCTGATGGCTTCGCCGGTAGTCGGGTCGGGACGGCCAACGACCGCGGCTTCGGCAACCAGGTCATGGGACACCAAGGCAGACTCAACTTCCATTGTTCCCAGTCGATGGCCCGACACGTTCAACACGTCATCAATACGCCCCATGATCCAGAAGTTGCCTTCGGCATCCCGGTGGGTGCTGTCACCGGCCACATAGAAGCGATTCTGAAACCGCTCCCAGTAAGTTTCGATATAGCGATCGTTATCGCCCCAGATCGTGCGCAACATGGAAGGCCAGGGCTTGCGGATGACCAGGTAACCACCGGCGTCGGCCTGCGTCACTGAGTTGCCGGCTTCATCAACGATATCCACAGCAATACCCGGCAGAGCGCGGGTGCAGGAACCCGGCTTGGTAGCGGTGGCCCCGGGCAGGGGTGAAATCATGATGCCGCCTGTTTCCGTCTGCCACCAGGTGTCCACGATAGGGCAGCGCTCTTTGCCGATGGTCTGGTGATACCACATCCAGGCTTCCGGGTTTATCGGCTCGCCCACTGTTCCGAGTAACCGGATTTTCGAAAGATCGTACTGGGCTGGCACGTCATCACCGAACTTCATCAGAGCACGAATGGCCGTAGGCGCCGTGTAAAAAACCGTTACCCCGTGCCGCTGGCAAATACTCCAGAAGCGACCGGCATCCGGATAAGTGGGCGCACCTTCATACATGACAATCGTGGCGCCGGCAGCCAGTGGCCCATACGCCACGTAAGTATGGCCGGTGATCCAGCCCACGTCCGCCGTGCACCAGAACACATCGTCCTCACGCAAATCGAACACCCAAAGGTTCGTGAGCTTGGCATGCAACAAGTACCCCGCCGATGAATGTTGAATGCCCTTCGGCTTGCCGGTCGACCCCGAGGTATAGAGCAGGAACAAAGGGTGTTCGGCATTCAGTGGAACCGCCGGGCACTCGTCGCTCTGTTCGGCAATGGCATCAGCCCACCAGATGTCTCGCCCGGCCTGCATCTCGCAGCCGGAATCTGCCCGACGCAACACGATCACTGTCTCAATAGTGTCGCAACCCTGTTCCACGGCTCTGTCCGTGGCCTCTTTCAGCTCAACGATCTGGCCCCCACGATGACCGCCATCGGCCGTGATCACCATTTTCGCGCCGGCATCCTGAATCCGGTCACGCAGGGAATTGGCGGAGAAGCCACCGAAGACCACGGAGTGAATCGCGCCGATACGCGCACAGGCCTGCATGGCCACAACGGCTTCCGGCACCATGGGCATGTAAATCACCACCCGGTCACCGGCCTGAATACCTCGGGCTTTCAGGGCATTGGCGAAGCGACACACATCGGCAGTGAGCTGCCGATAACTGATGCGACGCTTGTCACCGCCCTCGCCTTCAAAAACAATCGCTGTCTTGTCACCGCGCTCATCCAGGTGTACATCCAGGCACTGACGCGACACATTCAGTTCACCGTCGGTAAACCAGCGATAGTTCGGTGCTTCGGACTCATCCAGTGTGACGGTGAAATCCTTGTCCCAGGTGAGCAGCTCACGAGCCATGCGCGCCCAGTAGGCTTCATGGTCGGCTTCGGCTTCTGCATGCAAGGCAGCCAGGCGGCTCTCATCAATACGCGCCGCGTCGCTGAAGGATGCGGCAGGCGGAAACACGCGATCTTCGTGGAGAATGGATTCGAGTTGCTTATCGTTCATAAGGCCTCACAGACTCAGCTGCGCAATGCAGCAAACTTTCCTGACGCTGATAATAACCGGGCCGGCGGCCGCCTGAAATGGAGCTAAGGCGCGCGGGCCGCTTCCAGGCGTTCGCGAGAACCGGGGTGAGAATCAAGCAGGGTCGAAGCATCCGGGTCACGACCATAAGCCTCGTCAATACGCACGAGGAGTTCACCCAGTTCAGCCAGATCAATATCCCGGGCTTCAAGGTAATCGAAGGCAACCTGGTCGGCTTCGCGTTCAAATTCCCTCGAATAGGAAGCATTAAGTAACACCGCCGGAAGGCCGACAGCCAGGTTGGCCGCGGACCCGACATCACCGGTAATGGCAATAATTACACCGGTGGATACCGAACTTTGCAGCACGAGTCGCATGCTGTGGCGATTCACAACGTGTCCAACTTCATGGGCAAGCACCGCAGCGATTTCTGCATCTTCTTCAGCCAGTTCTACCAGTTCGTCAGTCATGATCACAATGCCAGCCGGAAGCGCGAACGCATTAGGGCCGATCTGTTCACCACTGCGCAGCCGCAGTGAGTAATTCTCCTCGCCACCAACTTCACTGACAACATCATCGAACAGGGCCTGCAGCTCGGCCTGCCGGGCAGGGTTGAGCTGTGTGGGTTCGAACAGATACCGGTCCATCGCCTCCAATGATTCGCGGCCTATCAGATCGTTCACCTCGACTGGCATAGCATCAGCGGCTATCCGGGCGACCACCGGAATCCCTGCTGTCACGAACCAGTAGACAAGACCGACAGTGGCCAATAGCGACACCAGAACTACACCCCAGTGCCGCTCCAATGCATGCACCCAGCTACTGCCGCCCCCGTGTAAGCCCGCATACTCCCGGTAAAACTGCTCCGCGTCGGCAATTTCAAGACGCTCGCCGCCTGGCATTGTGATCACGGCCGGACGGCCGGCGAGGCGCTCGTCCACCTGCAGATCGCTCAGCAACCAGCTGCGAATGTCGCGCCCGTCCCTGAGCTGCAAGCTACCCGTGGCAAGCAGGCTGACCTCTACCTCGTGCCGGGCCGACGAAGCGGCCTCATAAATCAGTGCCTTCATCATGGCTTACAACCCGAAGTCGTAATCGAAGGCCTCGCCAATTTCATCACCCAAGGCAGAGACATCTTCAGTCTGAGCGGCAATCACCGTGCTCAGGTCTTCGCCGCCCAGAGCCAGTTGCAGCTGTGCCAGCTTGTAGCGTCGGATGCGGATGGTGGCCCACGGAATCAGCAGGCCGAAAGACAGCAGGATGGCGATCAAATTGGTCAGGTAGATAAAACCCAGTCGGGGCAGACTCCAGTTACAGATTAGTTGATTGCCTCCGATATCGGTGTTTCTCAGAATCAGGCGCAGGATTGCTGCTGCAGTCCCGAGAAAGAGCGCGACATAAAACAGCAAGGGTGCACCAACAGAGACCATTACCCCGAGCAATGGCTGATTTTCACCCGTCCCTGTCATCTCGGGCGTACCCAATAGCGGCGTTAGAACACCAATCACCAGAGCCACACCAATACCTGCCAACAAAAGCAGTGCGCCGGCACCAAGATAAACCATGAAAAAATCGGAGCCACCGATCCGCTCGTTAAGTTTCATCCTGACGGTACCGAATGAGGTGTTGTCGACGATCAGTTTCGACCGGTGATAGTGAGCCCAGGCGTAACCCAGTCCCAAGGTAATAATGGTCAACAGGAAATAGCCCACAATGACTTTGTAGGCTTGCTTATAGATCGGTGGAAATCGAAACCGCACGTTCCTGTACGACGTATTGTGCATTGCGAACATGCGGGATCGAACGAGCAACCACGGCACCGCCAGGGCAATCAGCAAACCAA
>JBPCXH010000120.1:0-7039 GCA_051008735.1 Gammaproteobacteria bacterium
CTGCCCAGCTCCAGGCCAATCACGCCGGCACCGATGACACCCAGACGCTTGGGTACGGCCTGAAGATCCAGGGCGCCCCAGGAATCAATCACCCGACCCTCGGCAAACGGCACCATCGGTAACTCGATCGGACTGGAACCTGTCGCGAGAATCACGTGCTCGGCTTCCAGCAGCTCCGGCTCACCGCCATGGGGCGTGTAGCGGACTTTGTTATCGGGCAACAAGTGGCCGTGACCGAACAGGCCCGTCACTTTGTTCGCTTTAAACAGGGCTTCAATACCCCCGGAGAGCTGACTGGTAATACCCGCCTTGCGCGCCTGCATGGCGCTGAGGTCCAGGCTCAGATTATCGACACCGATGCCGTGATGAGAAAACTCTTCCTTGGCGCGATGGTAAAGCTCGGATGATTCAAGCAAAGCTTTAGACGGAATACAGCCGGCATTGAGACAGGTACCGCCGAAAGCGGCTTTGCCATCGCGATTCAACCAGGCATCAATACAGGCTGTGTTCAGCCCGTTCTGAGCGGCACGAATTGCGGCCACGTAACCGGCGGGCCCGCCACCGATGACTACCACATCGAATTTTTTGTCCATGGGTGACTCCATACCGACACCAGGCAGCGCCGGTCGTCATTTAATTATTAGGATTCAGACTTGCAGCAGCAGGCGACCGGGGTCTTCCAGGGCATCCTTGATAGTGACCAGGAACTGAACTGCTTCTTTGCCATCGATGATGCGATGGTCGTAACTTAAGGCGAGATACATGATGGGGCGCGCCACAATTTCGCCGTCGACCACCATCGGTCGCTCCTGAATTTTGTGCATACCCAGAATCGCACTTTGCGGCGGATTGAGTATCGGCGTCGACAACATGGATCCAAAGACACCGCCATTGGTAATCGTGAAGGTGCCACCGGTCAGTTCATCCATAGAGATAGTGCCGTCGCGCGCCTTTTTGCCGTAGTCGTTAATGGCCTTTTCGATACCGGCAAAGCTGAGCTGGTCAGCATCGCGAACAACGGGGACCAGCAAGCCGCGCTCACTGGAGACAGCAATGCCTACGTCGTAGTACTCGTGATAAATGATGTCCTGGCCTTCGATGGATGCATTCACCGCCGGGAAGCGCCGCAAGGCTTCGATGCTCGCGCGCATGAAAAAGGACATAAAACCCAGTCGCGCGCCGTGTTCTTTCTCAAAGCGATCCTTATAGCGGGCACGCAGAGCCATTACCTCCGTGAGATCAACCTCGTTGAAGGTTGTCAGCATGGCGGTCGTTTGCTGAGCCTCTACCAGGCGTTCGGCTATCCGTGCACGCAGCCGGCTCATGGGCACGCGGTGCTCGCGGCGGGCACCCGCGGTCGCCGGCTCCAGCACGCTCGGCAGGGGCGTATCTTCAGTGTCGCTTGCGGGGTGGACGCGTTGATCCAGATAAGTCTGCACGTCGGACTTGAGAATCCGACCGCCCTTCCCGGTACCGGTAATCTGCGCCGGGTCCAGATCATTCTCTTCCAGCAAGCGCCGCACCGCCGGACTCAGCTTGTCGGCATGCTCTATGGAATCAGCGGCGGCTGGCACGGCGGACGTTGCCGCGGCAACCGGCGCTGCCTTCGCAGCGGCCGGGGCTGCTGCCGGCGCGGCGGCCACTGCACCGGCTTCTGCTGGCTCCAGCACGGCGAGCAATTCACCGCCGGTGACCGTGGCACCACCTTGAATAAGAATCTCCTTGAGAACGCCTGCAGCCGGGGCCGGCACTTCCAGCACAACTTTGTCAGTTTCCAGGTCGATCAGGTTTTCGTCCCGGGCGACTGCTTCACCGGGGCTCTTGTGCCAACTCACCAGGGTTGCGTCTGCTACGGATTCCGGCAGCTGCGGAACCTTGACTTCGATGCTCATGCCTCAAACGTCCTTCGTTAATCGTCAATGCGCAGGGCGGCTTCCACCAACGCCTGCTGGCGCTGCACATGCAGCTGAAAAATACCCGCTGCCGGCGCAGCTGCTGGCTGTCGACCGGCGTAAAAAAGTTCGCGTCCGTTCTCAAGCGGATGCCGCAAGCGATGCTGAATCTGATACCACGCGCCCTGATTTTGCGGCTCTTCCTGACACCACACCACATCCTTTGCAGCGGGATAGTGCGCCAGCACCTGTGCATATTCCTTTACCGGGAACGGATAAAGTTGTTCGAGACGCACGATGGCGACATTCTTGATCTCACCGGCACGACGCGCTTCCAGCAGATCGTAATAAACCTTGCCACTGCAGAAGACCACGCGCTTGACGGTAGCCGGATCCAGATCTTCAACCTCGCCAATGACAGTCTGGAAACTGGCCTGGGTGAGCTCGTCCAGGGGCGAACTGGCCAGGCGATGTCGCAGCAGACTTTTAGGGGTCATGACCACCAGCGGTACCCGCTGATCACTGACCATCTGCCGACGCAACATGTGGAACATCTGGGCCGGTGTGGACGGCACACAAACCCGAATATTGTATTCAGCACACAGTTGCAGGAAGCGTTCCAGGCGGGCCGAAGAATGTTCCGGCCCCTGCCCTTCATAGCCGTGGGGCAACAGCAGGGTCAGGCCACACAGGCGACCCCACTTGGCCTGCCCGGAGGTAATGAACTGATCAATCACCACCTGCGCGCCGTTGGCGAAATCGCCGAACTGGGCTTCCCAGATGACCAGGGTTTCCGGATCGGTGGTGGAGTAGCCGTACTCAAAACCCAGCACTGCTTCCTCGGACAGCAGGGAGTCCGTCACGATGAATGAACCGCGGCGATTGTCCACATCATCAAGCGGCACATAGGAACGCCCGGTAACCTGGTCGTTCAGCGCAGCGTGCCGGTGAAAGAATGTTCCGCGCCGACTGTCCTGGCCGGTCAGGCGGACTTTGAAACCCTGCCGCAACAAACTGCCGTAGGCCATCATTTCGGCAAAGCCCCAATCCATGGGCAGTTCGCCGGCGGCCATGCGCTCGCGATCCGTGATGATCCGCGCCACGCGCGGGTGCAGGGTGAAGCCACGTGGAATCCGGGTAATGGCCCGACCCAGCAAGTCCTGTTCTTCGGTATCGATACGCGTATCGATATGGACATCGGGGTCAGCCGGCTCGTAAGGCGTCCAGTCCACCGTGTACTCGTTACCGACATTGCCCAGCACCGCTTCGGGTACCGGTTGCCCCGCGTCCAGGCGATCGCGGAAGTCCTCGACCATCTGGTCAGGCTCCGTGGCATCCACAATACCGGCCTCCACCAGGCGCGTGCTGTAGAGCTGTCGGGCTGTGGGGTGTTTTTTAATGACCTGATACATGCGCGGCTGGGTGGCTGACGGCTCATCGGCTTCGTTATGGCCGTGCCGGCGATAGCAGACTAGGTCAATGACCACGTCCTTGTGAAAGGTCTGCCGATATTCCAGCGCCAGCCGGGTCACCAGGACGCAGGCCTCCGGGTCATCCCCGTTGACATGGAATACCGGCGCTTCAATCATTTTGGCCACGTCCGTGCAATACGGGGTGGAACGCGCATCGCGCATATCACTGGTGGTAAAACCGACCTGGTTGTTCACCACGATGTGCACGGTGCCGCCGGTCGAAAAACCACGCGCCTGGGAGAGTTGGAAGGTTTCCGGCACCACGCCCTGCCCGGCGAAAGCCGCATCCCCGTGAATGAGCACCGGCAGAATTTCGCTGCCACTGGTGTCACCCCGGCGATCCTGGCGGGCACGCACTGAACCCTCCACCACCGGATTGACGATCTCCAGGTGGGAAGGATTAAAGGCCAGTACCAGGTGAATCTTGTCACCCGGTGTGCGGATATCCGATGAGAAGCCCAGGTGATATTTCACGTCACCCGAACCGGTCAGATTCGTCAGGTCCTGGCCGCCTTCAAATTCAGTGAACAGCTCCTGGGGCGCCTTGCCCAGGATGTTCACCAAAACATTGATGCGGCCGCGATGAGCCATGCCAATGACCAGTTCCTGAATACCCGTCGCGCCGGACTGCTGAATCAGGTCATGGAGCATGGGTATCAGGCTGTCGGCGCCCTCCAGCGCGAAGCGCTTCTGCCCCACATACTTGGTGTGCAGATAACGCTCGATCCCTTCTGCCGCGGTGAGCTGATCAAGAATGGTGCGGCGGTCTTCATCAGCCAGGCTGTCCGTGAGCATCGCCCGCTCCAGGCGCTCACGAATCCACAGCCGCTCGCGACCGCGAGACAGATGGGCGAAATCAGCGCCTACCTTGCCGCAATAGATACGCTTGAGGATGGCCACAATTTCGCGCAGCGGCAGCCGGCCATGGCCGGTGCCCGCCAGACCACCGGTAAAAAACTCCGTGTCCATATCGGCCTCGGTCAGACCGAGGTAATCCATTTTCAGAACCACGGGCACATGGCGATCCATCATCCCCAGGGGATCAAGATCAGCAATCTGGTGGCCGCGCAGGCTATAGACCTGGATCAGGCGGGAAACAGCGGCCTGTTTCTCGTTAGCCGCACTGACACGAGGCGCGGATCCCGGGCCGGCGGCGATCGCCGGGGTCCGGCCGGCCGCCAGGGCCGCCTGCAAGTCGCGATGGGAGATAGTGCCGCCGTCTGCCGGCTGCATCTCAGCGAACAGGCGCCGCCAATTCTCCGGCACGCGGTCGGGGTCTTCGAGGAAGGCTTCGTAGAGATCTTCGACGTAGGCGGCATTGCCGCCGAACAGGGGCGACGATGCATACCGTTGCTGCAGTGACTGGCTCATCGGACAGGCTGGAATATCGGAGGGCGGATTCCCGCGGTTATTAAAGCGGGGGGGCCTCCCGCGAAGGGGCATAGTTTAGCTCAAGCGCAGCGCCCATTGAATGCGCAAGCCGCAGATTTATCAACATCATTGCCACTTAGCCGAGCCAGCCGGGCAAAAGGCCCCTGAAGTCAGCGGCCAGATACGGAAACATGAGGGTCAGCAGGTATAGTTCCCAGACGATCAGGGCGGCATAGCCCGCACAGAACAATTCCAGCACCCGGATAACCCGCACCCGGCCCAGAAATTGCCGTTTGACGGCGATAGTCAGCAGAACCACGCCGGTGCCCGTGATGGCGATCTTGCCGGCCACAAACCAGTTTTTGTCTGCCTGGATCAGCTTATCCATCACGCCATTGAGCTCGCGGCCGCCGCCCGCGAGGATATTCAGGGTAAACAAGGCATCCAGGCAGCTCATGAGCAAAATACCGAGGGCCAGATAGAGCACCCGGGGCTCGTGCCAGTCCAGAAATATCTCCTGCTCATCGCCCGAGCGGCGGCCAGCCCGCCGCCGGGGGCGCAGTCCGCCGTAGAGGAAGGAGGGCCAACTGTGGCTCCGGCGCTGGTTATCCCGGCGCTCCCGGAGGACACCCGGCGCGGGGCCCTTCTGGCCCGTCAGCTGCCCCAGGACCAGCCCGGCACTGCGCGATTGCTCGTCAGTCTCTTCGTTTGCGCGTGCCATAGGTCCCTGATCTTTTCGTTTGCACCGGTTTTAACGCGGCTATCTTGTAGAAAATACATCTTATAACATCTGCAATCTACTGAAAATGCACGGTTATTATGTAAATAACCACTCTTGATCAGTCACGTTGCGCCTGCCGGCGGCCGCTCCAATACCAATACACAATAATGAGCAAAGCCCCGGCTAGAACGAGGTTGCTGATGGCCAGAAAGGCCACGCTGGACAATGCCAGGGCAAAGCCCCGGCAGATATTGACCACGGCATGCCAGCCAATGCACATCAGCACACTGCGGGTCTTGTCCCAGATCAGGGTCAGCCAGATAGCCGCCGACAGAATTCCCACGGAAAAGCCAATCCACTGGGGCCAGCCGAATTCAGGGCGACTGAGAAAAAACGGCAGGTGCCAGCACAACCAGACCGGCCACAGCACCAGGCTTGCGGCCAGTGGACCCAGGCGCGCGCGCAGGGTCGGTGTGGCAAAGCCGCGCCAGCCGGGTTCCTCGCCCCAGGACTGCAGGATGCCGCCTATCAAAATCAGATCCACCAAGCCGGCCATGCTCAGCAGCTCCGTCAGGCGAGCAGAATCGGCAGGCTCGCCGCCACCGGCGGTGTTATTAATGAGCAGCGCCAGAACGAGCAAAAGAACCGGACTGAGGAAGGCAAACACAGCCCAGCCCGTGCCCACCCGCCAGCGCTTCAGGCTGGCCAGTATCTGGCCGGGTCCGGCTCGCCCGTTGAGGACACGAGCCACCAGCATGGCGGCAATAAACGGACCGAAAGCCGCCATCGGTTCCAGCAACTCGCTGGGATCGGCTTCGATAAAACCCCGCCGAGCCAGCAACAGCGGCATGGCCAGCGACCAGGTGATGGCATAGGCCAGCCCGTAAAAGCTCAGCAGGGGAAAACGTTGGATCAGCGTGGTCATGGGGCCGGAGTGTCGCATTTTGCCGGAAGCCTCGGAAGGCACCCGGCAGGGCCCGGAAGCGCTTGAACCGCGCCGATTCGCCTGCAAGACAGTGGCCGTGGGTTGCGCTAGGATAAGAACGTTAACTGCACGTGAGGGTTGGGGCACCGTGCCGGCAGCCTCTGAGGCAGTAGTTGATAGCTAGGAGGGCCTGTGGGCACTAGGTTATTCGTGGGCAACCTGCCCTATTCCGTAGACGAAGAGAAACTACGCGAAGTGTTCGGTGAAATCGGCGGTGTAGAAACTGCCAGTATCGTCACCGACCGAGAGACAGGCCGGAGCCGTGGCTTCGGTTTTGTTGAAATGTCTAACGATGACGAAGCACGCAACGCCACCGAGAAACTGAATGGTCAGGATCTTGATGGCCGGCGTCTGACTGTCAACGAAGCCCGGCCCCGCGAAGCTCGCGGCGGCGGCGGTGGGCGTGGTGGTGGCGGCGGCGGACGTCGCGATCGCTGGTAAGCCGGCTCAGGGACTGGCCGGACCGGACCGCTTCCGCCCGGCCAGACCCAGGTAGTAGGCCACGATATAGGCCACCACTGAGGCGAATAGCCCAGATAGCGCCGGGACCATGGTTTCGGGGCTGATCAGGATACCGTTCGCGTTCAGCACGGCCACG
>JBPCXH010000121.1:0-4701 GCA_051008735.1 Gammaproteobacteria bacterium
AACGTTCCGGCACTGATACCGAAGAGGTTGCCATTGCCATAAGTGGCGATGCAGCAATTACCAAAGTCATTCAGATGCCCCGCACCCTGGGTCCGAACGAGCTGGAAGGCCAGGTTGAGATTCAGGCCGACCAGTACATTCCCTTCCCCATGGAAGAAGTGAGTTTCGATTTCGAGATCATGGGGCCGTCGGCAAACGACCCGGACATGAATGATGTGCTGTTGGTTGCAACGCGAACCGAGAACGTCGAGCAGCGTAAAGCCGCTGTCGAAGCGGCCGGCTTGAAGGCATGCGTTGTGGATGTCGAAGCCTTCGCGCTGGAAAACGCTTGTGTGTTGCTTGCACATCAGATGCCGGATGCCGGTCTTGAACACCTGATCGCCGTGGTCGACTTCGGCGCAAGCAATACAACCTTCAGTGTCCTGCAGGATATGCGCGTGATTTACACGCGTGATTTTTCTTTCGGCGGTCAGCAACTTACCGAAGAAATTATGCGGACCTACGGGCTTAGCCTGGAAGATGCCGGTCGCGCCAAGAAAGAAGGCGGCCTGCCCAGCAATTACCAACCGGAAGTTCTCGATCCCTTTATTGACGACATGACCCAGCAGGTCAGTCGTTCGCTGCAGTTCTTTCTTGCCTCTGGCGGTGGTCGGGAACAGCCTGACCAGATACTCGTCCTCGGTGGCTGTGCCAATATTCCTGGAGTGGCTGACGTGATCTCCAGCAAGGTGGGCATTCCCACGGAGGTTGGGGATCCCTTTGGCCATATGAAGATCTCCTCGCGAGCAAAATCCCAGGGTGTGCGCAAGGACGCAACTGCCCTGCTGACCGCTTGCGGGCTGGCCCTGAGGAGCTTTGACTAATGCCTCGCATTAATCTGCTGCCGTGGCGCGAAGAGCTTCGCGATCTGCGTCGGAACCAGTTTTTCGCAGCCCTCGGTGGCGCCGCCGCCGCTGCCGCTGTGCTCTTGTTGATTTCCTACTTTGTTTTCGATGGCCTGGTAGAGGGCCAGCGTGATCGCAACAAATTTCTGAAGACAGAAATTGCTCAACTCGACAAGCGCATCGAAGAAATTCTCGAGCTGGAGTCGAGCAAGAGTCGCTTGCTGGCCCGCATGGATATCATCGAACAGCTTCAGCGCAGTCGCCCCGGCATCGTGCATGTTTTCGACGAGATGGTGCAGGTGATGCCCGATGGTGTCTTTCTGACCGAGGTCAAGCAAACCGGGCGGCGTGTGGAAATGATTGGCACGGCGGAGTCCAACACGCGTGTATCTGCCTTGATGCGCAACATTGATAAGTCAGAGTGGCTCGGTAGCCCGGACCTTGAAGTGGTCGAGGTGAAATCCAGTCGCCGCGGTGCCAATTCGGGCGGCTCGCGTGCGAGTGAATTTACGGTCTTTGCTCGGACCGTCGCTCAGCCGGGCGAAGACGAGGAGGAGGCAGAATGAACTTCCTCGAAGAACTTCAAAATCTGGACTTCAACGATATCGGCCGTTGGCCGATTGTTTTCCACATCTTCTTTATTTCTATTTTCTTTGTAACCGCTATCGGCGCCGGCTTCTACTTTCTCGTTTGGGAAGAACAAATGCCGCGGCTGGAGAAAGCCCAGAGCGAAGAAGTGGAGCTGAAACAATCCTTTGAGGCCAAGCAGCGCAAGGCCGCAAACTTTGACGCTTATAAAGCTCAACTGGCTGAGATTGAGAGTTCTTTTGGCACCATGCTGCGTCAGTTACCTGGCAAGACCGAGATTCCAAATCTGCTGGTTGATATCTCCCAGACGGGTCTCGCGGCCGGTTTGCAGGAAGAGCTGTTTCAGCCTATGGAAGAACTGCGCCGGGATTTCTATGCGGAGAAACCGATCAAGATTCGTTTGCGGGGCGACTACCACGAGTTTGGTCGCTTCGTCAGTGATATTGCAGCGCTGCCCCGTATCGTGACTTTGCACGACATCGAGATTGAGCCTGCTAGCGCGGAAAGTCAGGGCCGCGAACTGATTCTGAATGTAACCGCCAAGACCTACCGGTATCTCGATGAAGAACAGGAAGGCTAGACCGGCGGAGTCGTCGGTGATGAAGAGTATGAAAAAAATGCTTAATGCCCCATTGGTCATGACCGCGCTGCTGGCGATGCTGCTTGCCGGCTGTGGCGGTGATATGGATGACCTGCTGGAGTATGTGGACGAGGTTAAGTCACGACCTGGCGGGCGGATTGAGCCCTTGCCGCAGATCAAGCCTTATCAGTCCTTCGACTATTCGGCTGACACGATGCGTTCGCCGTTTCTGCCCGATGCAGCGCCTGCGCGAAGTGCTGCCTCTGGGCCGACGCCGATCGTAAATCGACCGAAAGAATATCTGGAAGGCTTTCCCCTGGACACCCTGGCTATGGTCGGGACTTTGGAGCGGGAAGGCAGAACGTTTGGATTAGTGCAGACCCAGGATGGACTTGTCCATCGGGTACTGCCAGGGAACTTCGTAGGGCAAAACGACGGTCGCGTCGTTGGCGTTACGGGGGCTGGAATTCAGGTAGAAGAGCTGGTTCCTGACGGAATCGGGGGATTCTTCAAGCGGTCCGCGGCTATTAGCCTGGACTGAGCGAGGTCGGACCATTTAGTCCGACACCGCAAGGAGAGCGTGGGAGTACGACATGATGAGCATGGCTAGGCGAATTCTGGCGAACGTAACGGGTCGAAGATCCGCTTACGCGCTGGTGGGACTTTGGGCGGTGTTGGCACTGACCTTGGCTGGAGCTTCGGCTTGGGCACAGGAATCAGCCAACAGTCTGAAGGACATCCAGGTACAAGCGTTGCCAGGAAATCGCATCCAGTTACAGTTGATTCTGGAAGATGCGGCGCCCGCGCCTCTTGCTTTCACGATCGACAACCCGGCGCGGATCGCATTGGACCTGCAGGACACCTCATTGGCTCTGCCAGCTCGTCGCAAGGATGTTGGCATCGGTGTGCTGGATACCATTCTCGCTGCCGAAGCCGGTGGCCGCACCCGCGTGGTGCTGAACCTGGACCAGATGGTTGCCTATGAAACCAAGGTCGAAGGCAACATGGTAATGCTGACCCTTGAGGCTGCCGCCTCGGGGATTTCCCCGACCACCACCTTCACAGTGCCGGCTGCCACGGCCGCCACCAGACCAGCAGCCAGCAGTGGCGCCAGAAGCATTCAGTCAGTTGATTTCCGTCGCTCTGAAACGGGCGCTGGTCGCATCATCGTGACCATGAGCGAAGCAGGTGTGCCGGTTGACGTCAGCCAGGAAGGCGACCGTGTGGTTGTCAACTTCAGCGGGACTTCCCTTACGGATGAACAGACCAAGCGCCTTGATGTGCTGGACTTCGCCACACCCGTCAACACCATCGATGTGGTGCGTGTCGGCAGCGATGCTCGCGTCATTATTGCGGCCACAGGCAACTTCGAGGAACTGGCGTACCAGTCCGATAATGTCTTTACCGTTGAAGTACAACCGGTGGCCGAGAAGGCCGCACTCGATCAGCCTACTCTCTTCAGCCCGGATCGTGAATACAGCGGTGAGCGGCTGACCTTAAACTTCCAGGACATTGAAACCCGCGCCGTTCTGCAGCTGCTGGCCGATGTCAGCGGGCGCAATGTGGTGGTGTCTGACACCGTGCAGGGAAATGTGACTCTGCGTCTGCAGAATGTTCCCTGGGATCAGGCGCTGGACATTGTCCTCGCAGCCAAGGGTCTGGACATGCGCGAAAACGGCAACGTAATTATCGTTGCACCGTCCGAGGAAATCGCCGCGCGGGAGCTGGCTGACCTGGAATCCCGTCAGGAGATCAAAGAGCTTGAGCCGATGACCTCGGAATATCTGCAGGTCAACTACGCGAAGGCGGGTGATCTTGCCAATCTGATCAGCGGCGGTGGTGGCGGCAACGCTATTTTGTCCGGCCGCGGTTCGGTGGCTATTGATGAACGCACCAACACCTTGTTGCTGCAGGACACCGCTGATGTGCTGTCCGACATCCGTCGTCTGGTCAGCACCCTCGATATCCCGGTACGCCAGGTTTTGATCGAATCGCGCATCGTGATTGTGAATGACAACTTCAGTCGTGAACTGGGTGTTCGATGGGGCCTGACTGTCGTCAGTGATAATTTGAACGACGGCATTGTCTCCACGACGGGTTCGGCCGAAGGTAATAACACCATCGTTGATTCGGCTATCGACAACATCAACAACACCGGCGACCCGTTCCCGGTGGATACGCCCGACCTTAACGATCGCTTCAATGTGGATCTGCCGGTTGCAAACCCGGCCGGCCAGCTGGCCGTTGCTATCCTGGGTGATGACTACCTTGTAGATCTTGAATTGAGCGCCCTGCAATCTGAAGGCGCCGGCGAGGTTGTGTCCTCACCGCGAGTGATTACCTCCAACCAGCGGGAAGCGAATATCAAGGCGGGTGTGGAGATTCCTTACCAGGAGTCTGCGTCCAGTGGCGCCACGACGACGCAGTTTAAAGAAGCTGTGCTCAGTCTGACGGTGACCCCGCAGATTACGCCTGATGACCGGATCATCATGGATCTGTTCGTGACCAAGGACAGTGTCGGTGAGCAGGTCAGCGATGGCCGCGGCGGCTCAGTGCCGAGCATCGATACTCGTTCCGTCGAGACCCAGGTGCTGGTCAACAACGGCCAGACTGTCGTACTGGGTGGTATCTACGAAACCGAACAGCGTG
>JBPCXH010000122.1:0-4618 GCA_051008735.1 Gammaproteobacteria bacterium
TAACGCGTTTTTTTACGCAAACAATTGAGGTCCACCGGGTGAGCGACGAGCCAAAGAAACCCACCAGCGAACAGCAGTCCAAACTCAAGGTGTTGATCGCCCGCGGTAAAGAGCAAGGCTACCTCACCTATGGCGAGGTAAATGATCACCTGCCTAACGATATCGTCGATCCCGAACAGATCGAAGACATCGTCAACATGATTAACGACATGGGCATTACGGTTTATGAAAAGGCCGCCGATGTCGATACCACTGCGCTGTCTGACGCTGCCGCCAGCGACGACGATGCAACCGAAGAAGCCGCCGCTGCGCTGGCAAGCGTAGACGCAGAATTCGGTCGAACCACCGACCCGGTGCGCATGTACATGCGCGAGATGGGCACCGTTGAACTCCTGACTCGCGAAGGCGAAATTCGCATCGCCAAGCGAATTGAAGAAGGCCTTAATCAGGTCAAGAACGCCTTGTCGTACTTCCCGCCGACGCTGGATGTGCTGGAAGAAGCCTATGCGCCGGTAAAAGCCGGCCAGGGCCGCCTGCAGGAAATTCTTGTGGGCTTCGTTGATCCGAACGAACCAGAAGAAGTCGTGCCGGCAAGTGCAAAAACCGACGACGATGAAGAGGAAGTCGACACCGGGCCGGATCCCGAAGAAGCCGCCGCTCGTATGGCCTCCATCTTCCGGCGCCACAAGCGCATCGTGAACTCCATCATCAAGGACGGCACCTCTGACACGAAGGTGCAGCGAGCCCGGGACCGACTGACGTCGGAGGTAATGGAAATCAAACTCGCACCTAAACTCTTTGAGGTGCTCGTCCTGAGCCTGCGTGCCACGGTAGCCGAGCTGCGAGCGGCAGAGCGTCGCGTCATGGCCTTGTGCGTGCGGGAAGCCGGCATGCCCCGCAAGGACTTTCTCGGCAGCTTCCCCCGTAATGAAACGAATGAGCGCTGGGTCGACAAACATATCCGCGCGAAACGTAAATACTCGGCCAAGCTGGCCAAGCTCAAAGAAGAGATTCAGCGCAATCAGCGCAAGCTCACGAACATTGAAGAGCTGACCTACCTCTCCATCGCCGAGATCAAGGAAATTAATCGCCAGATGTCCCTGGGCGAAGCCAAGGCCCGGCGTGCGAAGAAAGAAATGGTGGAGGCCAATCTGCGCCTGGTTATTTCAATCGCAAAGAAATACACCAATCGAGGCCTGCAATTCCTGGATCTCATTCAGGAAGGCAATATCGGCCTGATGAAAGCCGTGGACAAGTTTGAATATCGCCGGGGCTACAAATTCTCCACGTACGCGACCTGGTGGATCCGGCAGGCTATTACCCGGTCCATCGCTGACCAGGCACGGACCATCCGTATCCCGGTGCACATGATTGAAACCATCAACAAGCTGAATCGCGTATCGCGACAAATGCTGCAGGAGATGGGACGCGAACCCTTGCCGGAAGAATTGGCCATTCGCATGGAAATGCCCGAGGACAAAGTCCGCAAGGTACTGAAAATCGCCAAGGAGCCCATCTCCATGGAAACGCCCATTGGTGATGACGAAGATTCACACCTGGGAGATTTCATCGAAGATGCCACCGTGCTGTCGCCGGTGGACTCGGCTACCACCGAGGGCCTGAAAGAAACCACGCACAATGTACTGGCCGGCCTGACGCCGCGTGAGGCCAAGGTACTGCGCATGCGCTTCGGGATCGACATGAATACCGACCACACCCTGGAGGAAGTCGGCAAGCAGTTCGATGTCACCCGGGAACGCATTCGCCAGATCGAAGCCAAGGCGCTGAGAAAACTGCGTCACCCCTCGCGCAGCGACCAGTTGCGCAGCTTCCTGCTCGAAGACTGATTCAAGACCGATAACCCCACCCGCAGTCTCAGGCTGCGGGTGGCACTTCCCGATTGGGAAAAATTTCGTCCAGAGGCTGGGTCCGGCCATTGGGCAAAACAATTCGGCAATGATGACGGCGCAGCCGCCTGGGCTCGCGGACGCCGCCGGAATGGGCGATAACGCCCACCTCTTTCTCCATGTTCTGCTGATAGTGCATGACCCGGTTAGCCTTGTTGGTGGGATCCAGGCCACGCTGCAGTTTCTTGTCATGGGTGGTTACACCCGTGGGACAAGTATTCTGATTGCACTTCATCGCCTGGATGCAGCCCAGGGCAAACATAAAGCCACGCGCTGACACCACGAAGTCCGCACCGGCGCACAAGGCCCAGGCCACACCTTCCGGATTAATAAGCTTGCCGCTGGCAATGACCCGCACCCGGTCACGCAGACCCGTCCTGGATAGCGCATCAACGACCAGGGGCAGGCTCTCACGCACGGGTAAACCGACACTGTCCATCAAGGTCATGGGCGCGGCCCCTGTGCCACCATCACCGGAATCCACCGTGATGAAATCCGGTATGTACTCGGTACCTCGCGAGCGCGCCTCCCGCAGAAGATCCTCCAGCCAGCCGAAACCACCCATCACGGATTTGAAACCGACCGGTTTACCCGTGACCTCACGCACGCGGGCAATCATTTCGAGAAGCTCAGCCGACGAGCCAATATCCGGATGCCGGTTCGGACTGATGGAGTCTTCCCCGGCCGGGATGCCGCGGATGGCAGCAATTTGCTCCGTCACCTTGGCACCGGGGAGAATCCCGCCCTTGCCGGGCTTGGCCCCCTGGCTGAGCTTGAGCTCGAACATCCGAACCTGCTCGTGGGCTGCCACTTCGCGCAAAAGTTCCAGGTCCAGCTGACCGTCGGGCGTGCGCACCCCGTACTTGGCGGTGCCGATCTGGAAAACGATGTCTGCGCCCCCTTCCAGGTGATATTCCGACAAACCACCCTCACCCGTATTCAGCCAGCATCCGGCCATCTTTGCGCCGTGGGACAGGGCCAGCACGGCGGGCCTGGAGATCGCGCCGAAGCTCATGGCGGAAATGTGAAAAACGCGGTCCGTTGTGTATGACATCTTGCAGTCAGGGCCGATGGTCACCGGTGCTGTCGACACCGCATCCTGGTCCAGCGTAGGCCACGGGGTATTCACGAAAACCACCGTCCCCGTGCGCTTCAGATCATGGGTGGAACCAAAAGCCACCGTATTATCAATACCCTTGGCAGCGCGATAAGCCCAGGACCGCTCGGCCCGGTTAAAGGGCATTTCTTCGCGATCCATCGCGAAAAAATACTGACGGAAGAACTCACCGATTTCCTCGAACACATACCGGAACCGGCCAATGACCGGATAGTTACGCCGGATGGCGTGTTCGGTCTGCGTGATGTCCACAAGGTAAACGACCATCAACGCAAGCACACCCAGACCCACCGCAAACACAAAGAGGTAAACCAGCAAGGCCAGTACTTCAGTGACGAATTCCATCATCGATTGCTGCTCCGGTCAGGGCTTGGCATCGTCGCCGACAATGATGTCATCAACTGCCTGCTGCAAGGGATATCTCCAGGGGAAAATGATCCGAACCGATATCCGGGCCTGTTTTGACCTGGCTCACACCGGCGGCAGAATCTGCCAGGCAGTGGTCAATCGCTACCCACAGAGGCAAGGGGCTGGCCGGCCAGGTAATTAGCAAACCCTGCTTTTTCCGCGCGTCCGTTAAGCCACTTGCCTGGAGCAAGCTTGAAAAATAGGGCGAATAGGGCGATAGATTTAAATCTCCGGTGACCAGCCGGGGCCGATCCGGGTTTTCGGCAAGTGCGTTGGCCAGGGCAAGCAACTGCTCATTGCGCGCAGCCGCTCGCGCTGGCGACGTGGGAGGAAAAAGATGCACGGCGTACAAATCGATCTCACGACCCGCCAGCGGCAAAACCAAATGCAGATTTTCGCTACCCGGCGTGTTTAAGGGCAGCTCCTGAACCGAGATAAATGGCTGACGGGAAAAAACAGCCAGACCAAAAGGATCTGCTCGCGGACGGGTCTGGCGATGGGGCCAGGCCGACAAAGCAGGCTCAAGCAGCTCGGCCCAGGCCGGCGTGTACTCGGACAGAACCAGAACTTCAGCCTGGCTCTGCTGCAGGTAGCCGATAATCTGCGCGGGCGAACGCAGACGATAATTCAGATTCACGGTCACAATCTGGGGAGGTGCCTCCGCTGATGCTTCAGTCACAGAGGCCGCAAGCAGTGGCGACAAATAAGGCACCACATACCAGGCATTGGGCAAAGCCATCAGCACGGTGGCCAGCAGCCACAGATAACGGCGCGTATTCATAAAAACAATTAACAGCACACCCTGGACCAGCAGGTAGTGAAGCCGAAAGTGAGAGAACAATTCCGCGACCCAATGCCAGCGGCTGGCCAGGGCAATCAGACTGGCGATGCTCACAGACGCGCAGGCAAGCCAGAGCAGCGGCCGACTCAGGCGTCGCTGCCGCTGCCGATTGGCTATGCCTTCAGTGGCGATTGCCGCTCACCAGGGGCGTGGCGCCAGCGCCGCAGATCAGCTCATCCAGCGTCTCGATAAGAAACAGCAGCTCGCGCACATCGCCTGCACGGCCGGCCAGACATTCTTCAGCATAAGGGTAAATCGCACTGTCGCTGGGCCAGAGCTCATGGCCGTCCAGGGCAGCCGACATACGCGGCAGGAACTGCCACTGCAGCCACTGATGGAACATCA
>JBPCXH010000123.1:0-3095 GCA_051008735.1 Gammaproteobacteria bacterium
GGTGCGGGGCTTGCCGTTGGAATAAACAACAGATCACGCTCGTTATCCACCGACATAGGCACCCAGGTATTCGCACCACCAACTTCCGCGCGTGTCGGCTCCAGGCCTGTACTTTCGTCACGCACCAGCGGGTCAAATGTCCAGCGCAATTTGCCGGTGCGGGCATCAAAGCCACGTATCATTCCATTCACGGAATACGCGCTCTTAAATTTGTTGGATGTCGAACTGACGGCCACAACATCGCCAACGACAGCCGGGGGAGATACCAATTGAGTACCCTGAACACCCTCGGCAGGCACTGCATCGCGTATCAGAGCATCAACATCGACGCTTCCATCAATACCAAAGTCTTCACAGGCCTGCCCGGTAGCGGCGTCGATGGCCAGCAACCTTTTATCAGCTGTGGCTATAAACAGCCGTGAACTGCAGGTTTTTTCCGGATCCGGTTGCGGACCCTGCCAGAGGGCCACGCCCTTGCACTTAAAACGCCCGGCCCAGGGCAGCTTGTTGACTTTAGGATCGAAGCTCCATCGTTCTTCACCCGTTACGGGATTAAGCGCGATTACACGCGTAAAGGGATCACACACCACCAGATGTGCACCGGCATTAGCAGGCAATAGTATCGGCGTCGCCTGAAAATCGATTGCCCAACGCAGAGCGGGATTCGCTTTGACCGCGCCGGTGCGATAAGTCCAGGCCAGCTCGAGATCGTTGACATTAGTCCGGTTGATCTGATCGAGCGCTGAAAAGCGGCTGCCGCCGGGATCTCCTCCATAGGCAGGCCATCCCTGCGCCTGTGCGACGGCCAGGGACAGAACCCAGAGGGTCATCAGGTAAGCGGCAAGCCGCGCAGATTTCATCATCAACAATTTCCGAAAATATTCAGAGATCAGATTATTCATCGCCGTCGAGCTGGCTGCCACCCGAGAACTCCCGCTTGGTCCTCGCAGCGGTCGGCTGGTCTTCAGCTCTGCCCGGAATCAGACCAGGGAAAGCGCTCAGTGACCTGCATCATGGGGCGGCCTCCGGCGAAGATGCGATAACTGCGGGTCAAAAATTCAGAGGGCGCGTATGCCTGCACCTGGGGTGGCAAATCTCGTGCCGGCTCGCTGCCAAACCATAAAGCTTCGCGACGGGTCTCAAGCGCGCTGTCCAGAATAATTTTACCGAGCCCGCCGGGCTCAGCCTCCAAACCCTCGCGCATCCCGGGAGCCAGTCTGGACGTCACAATCACCGATTCGGCAAAGGCATACAGCTGATTGGATTCTGCACCCACCAATAGCGAGCGCCGACGCAAGACTGCTTCTGCTTCATTGCAGACAAGCCAGGCTGCCGAGACATCCGCCGTGCAGGCCTGCTGATCAATGAGCACAACGTTTACAGGCTCAGCCTGATACGACTCCAGAAATTGTGTCACGGTGCCGTCAATAGTGAGCAGTGCGCGCAACAGCGGACTGAGCCCGGAAGGGGCCACATCAGTCAATCCCGTCGGGCGCGAGTCCATAGCCACAAAGACCCGGGCGGTGGGATCAAAGGCCGCTGCCATTAGCCTGGAGGCAGGTTCAGTCAAAGGGTGCGATCCGCGGATCAGGGGGATGGGGACTATAGCAGACGGCCCTGTTCGCCAGCCTATACTCAGTGTCTGGCAGCAGGAGACACAGCGAGTGGAACTGACAAGGCATATGGTAAGCATTGCCAGTGGCAAGCAGGTTCGCCAGGTTCACTATCGAAGGCAGGGCCGTGGTCCCGCAGTGCTGATGCTGCATCAATCGCCCCAGTCCTCACGTGAATTCGAACCCCTCATGGCCGAATGGGCCACTGACTTTACGGTTTTTGCGCCCGATACGCCGGGCTATGGCCTGTCGGACCCGCTGGCAGACCCTGAGGCTAGCATGGAAGACATTGCGCAGGCGGTGATGGAATTCGCCGATGCCATAGGCCTGCAACGCTTCGGCGTGTTCGGTTACCACACGGGCGGCGGCATGGCAGTTGCGCTGGCCCATGCCTTTCCCGAACGTATTACGACGGCAGTTGCCAATGGCCTGGTGATGCCTACGCCCGAGGAACTTGCCGCTATCCTGGCTAACTACCTGCCGCCTTTTAAACCCACCTGGGATGGCTCGCACCTAAGCTGGCTGTGGGCCAGACTGCGCGAGCAGACCATCTTTTTCCCCTGGCATGATCACCGCCTGCAAGCGCGCATGAATTTTGCGGTCCCGGATGCTGATGCCCTGCAAAGAAACCTTCGCGAGTTTCTGCTTGCTGCCGAGCACTATGTGGTGGCCTACCGCGCCGCCTTTAGCTATGCGGCCGGCCCTGTCCTGCCCCAGCTGAGGGTACCGACCTACATCACCGCAGCCGCCAAAGACCCTCTGGCCGAGCACCTGGACCGTATTGGCGATCGGGCCAATTGCGTCAAAGTCGAAGTCTCGCCTGATCCGGACGCAGTTCTGGACAGCGCCCTGAGTCAGCTGCTCGCCTGTCCCGGCGACGCCCCGCCGGCGGCCCCCGGCACTCAGCCTGCACACGACCGGGCCTGGCAAGAAATATTGATGACCCAGGCAGGCCCCTGTCGACTCGTCAGACACGGCGAGAAAATCGAAGTACTGAGTCTTCATGATGCGGGGGGCTCAGCGCTGACGGCACCGAAAATTATCAGCAAGCTTGGCCAGGTTGCAGCCATGGATCTGCCCGGTCACGGCGAGTCCGCGCCGCGGGTGGCTGCAAACCCGCCGTCCTCAAGCCTGGCGGATTGCGCGGCGGCAGTGCTGGATATCTCTGCCAGCCTCGACCTGCGACCCGTGCTGGCCGGCGATGGCACCGGCGCAGTCGTCGCATTGATGGCAGCTGCAAAAGCGCCCAAGCGTTTTCGTGCGTTGGTACTCACCCACTTCCCGGCTCTTGAGGACGTCATGTGCAATGACTGGCGTGCCCAGGGCCTGCCCAGCCTGAGGGCGGACTGGCACGGCGGCCATCTGAGTCGAGCCTGGCACATGGTGCGCGACGGTCGACTGTTCTTTCCGTGGTTTCGACGCAATCCGGACGGCATTATCTGGATGGAAACCGATCTGGACCCGGCGGCCGTGCAGCTGAGT
>JBPCXH010000124.1:0-5705 GCA_051008735.1 Gammaproteobacteria bacterium
CGATCCCGGTAAACCTGGGGGCGCCCGGTGGGCGTGATCTGCATCCAGCGTCCGGCCGCAGTGTCGCCGCCAGTATCCTGATCGCCGCGCTCATCGCACAGCTGGAGATTGGATACCGGAGCCGCAAAGCCTGCGGCCTGGCGAGGGAAGCCGGTAGGACTGAAGCTGAAATACTCAGGGCCGGCGGCATCTGTCGTTATCAAGTCCACGATGCCTTGGGGCATGGGGCCATGGACACGAATGAGGGCATCAAAACCGTCAACGGCCATATTCGGTGCCCCGCACGGGGCAGCAGCGCTGCAGTCGGCAAAAACGATAAAGCCGTCAGCGAGTGCGCCGGCGGCATTACAGGTCGCATTGGCCGATTCCCAGTTGGCGCTTGGGCAAATCGTGACATTCATACGCCGCTTCACCGCTTCGCTGCGGGCAAGGTGCAGTGAGCTAATGACATCATTGGTGGCCGCGGCCATCCGGTTATTCGAAATGAACTCCTGGAAGTTAGGGACGCCTACTCCAAGAATGATGGCTGCGACCAGCAGCGTGATCATCAGCTCTATCAGTGTGAAGCCGTTTTGGTGCCGTTGTTTCATGGCACAGCATGTTGCCCGGTTATAAGCGAGGCAGGGCAGGGCTCTGACGAGCGGATAGCCTTAGTGAATTAGCGGAATTTTCGTGAATCGCGTCACGGGCTTATGTAAAGGTCTTTTTGGTGCCTGCGCAGCCAGGCAAAGCCAGATTGAGAGCATGCCGACCGTGTCGGCTACCGCCAGCAAAGATCCAGGGTCGCGGCCCCACCGCCATCTTCGGCTTCGCGTTGTCCTTGTTCGTTTACCGAGAAGCGCTGGCAATTATCATCATCTTCCTGGCCTTCGCCTGCAGCGGGAGTGGCGACAGCGATGAAGCCGATGAGCAGGTTCGGCGATTCGATGCTCAGGTTGTAGTAGCCGCGCTCCGAGTTGGGAATACCCAGCCCTGCCGGAGGTGCCAGGCCCAGCTGAGCATCGCTGGCATAGCTGCCCTGTTGCAGATAGAAGCGCTCCTGGGCCGCTGCGATTCGCAGCAAGGCCGCTGTGGCGTCCACGCGGTTGGCTCGCTGCACGTATTGCCGGTAACCGGGTACGCCAATGGCCATGATGATGGCTACGATCAGCACGACAACCAGCAGCTCAATCAGACTGAAGCCCTGCCAGCGGCCGCCGGCCCGCATTCCTCAGAAGCCCTCTTGTTGCAGCCAGAAGGTTCGAATCAGCCCTTGCCCCGGTGGGTCTTGCACAGGCTGTTCGGTACCCACCAGGATAGCTGGTCGTCCATCCGGGAAAAAGAACACCGGTTCTGGGGCAATGCCGCCCTGTTCCAGGTCGATGGTACGGTCAGCCGGCTCGAAATCGTCAGCGGGCTGATCACGGTTATTGTCGCTGCTCCCATCCAGGATACTGACCTGATAAAGCCGGTTTTGACCCCCGGCCGGCTCACAGGCATCACCGAGGTTGGTGGGCGTGAACGAGGTGAAGAACACGGTATTGGCAAAGGTCGTCGCCTCGCTCAGCACTTTTTCGCCGCCCGCCCCAAGCACCATGCCAAAGCGCCAGCCGGCATCTTCGGGGTCGATGAGGGGTGCGCCGTTGTTCGTGACGTCCAGCAAATCGTCGATGATCAGTGGCGTCTCCGGATAGTCCGCTGTGGCGATAGGTTCAAAGACCTGAAAGTCGCGGACGGAGAAGAACTGATCCTCGACATCCACATCCAGCGGATGAGCGCGGTACCCGGAGCCGATATTAATAGCAATGTAGATGCGTTCATTGGTAATTACCGGCACCACATCGGGCGCATTAAAGAAACGCCGGATTTCTGCCGCCGGTGGTGTGGGCGCCGATTCGAAGCCACCCAGGGAGGCCAGTGCGCCACCTTGCCCCAGGGTATCCCGGTCGTTGCCGTTGATTAAGTCGATGCGCCATAGCTGGGCGGCCATATCTCCAAAATAAAGGCGATCTGTGCGCCCGTCGCCGTCAACATCCAGCAGGGTGAGTTCTGCCGGAATGGAAAAGCGCATGCGGTCCAGTGGCAAGTCATGATCCGTTGAGCGGCCGGCACTCCATAGAAGCGTACCGTCGCTAATTCTTACCATGAATATGGCGTTGCCGACATTGTCTTCTCGGTAGCTGCGATTGTCCTGGCCGGTGTCATAGCCACCGCCGAAAATTGCCACCCGCTCATCGGTGGTGCCAATGCGAACCGTGGTGATTGCTGGTTTGGACCAGGTCTGTCCCAGGCTGGCAAAGCCTGGCGTGCCTGGATCTATTTCCCACAGTAACTCGGGGCGATCGCGGTTCGTCACGTCGAGGGCAAAGACCGATTCGCCGCCGCGGCGCATGCCCATGATCAGGATGACGCGCTCGGCGCCGCTAATACCTGGGGCACCGTCATTGTTGAGTATGGTGAGAGTGATTTCACCGTCCAGGCCGTACAATCGAGTGGCTGATTCGTTATTCGTGTAGAGGGCGAACAGACGCTGTAAAAGTCGACGGGGGATAAAGCTCCAGAGCTCTTCACCCGTGCTGGCATTGATGGCGTGGAGGTAGCCCTCGTTGGTGCCAATGAAAACCGTTGAATCCGGGGCGTCTTCGGTGCCGCTATAAATCACGCTTACCGGCCGGCTATGCAGGGGGTCGCCCATGGCCAGCCGGGGTTCCGTTCGGTCGTCGTCCTCGTCTACGTCTGCGGCATCGGCTCCCCGGGCCCATTCGATTACCGCGTCGCGATCCGCAGCCGGGGAGCCCAGCAGGGCCGGTGTTATATCTTCGTTGACCCCAGTGACGGCATTGTTTCCGTCCGGGTCAATCAGGTCACCGCTGACCAGATTGGTCACCAGAATCCGGTCGTCAGGCAGCGGCAGTTGGCTGGCAGCGCCACCCAGCGTTGGATCATTGCCGTCCGTATCGTCTGACCAGAAGCTTCTGGAGTCTGCGGCAAAGGTTCCGGTTGTCGGGTCAATAGCGATTTGGTTGTTAAAATCAATCAGGTTCACTTCCACGGTCTCACCCGTGATGTCGTCTTCGTCTTGATCAACACGAATACCGTACTTCTTTAAGTTTCCCGGCCAGCGGACAGTATTAGTGGGCTCGAACACCGATACAAAAACATCGCCGAGGCTCTGTGCCTGGTTAAAGGCGTTCACCGGGATCGTCGGGGCGACGAACAGGCCGCCGTCCTCTTCAAAACTTTCTGCCAGGTCCGTTAGTGCTGTGGTCAGGGCGGCCGAGTTATTTGCCTGAAAGTAGCGGCCGCCGCCCCGCTGGGCGGTGGTTTGGAGGATCGGTATTTCCTGGGTGAAGCCAATGGTATGGGTGATTACGTTTTGCTTGCCGTCAATTGTGGCGCGCAGGTCGGCCTCGAACAGGTACTCGGCCATATCGTCCAGGCAACGACCCTCACCGTCGCCGTCGCAGTCCGGTCCCACCAGTCCGGCGAAGCCCGGCAGACTCGTGATTTTGCCATCAGCGCTACTATCCCGGTTTGGGAGACCATCCGACAGCATGATGATGTAACTCTTCTGGTCAGCGTCCCCGATGGGCGAGTTATAAGTCGTCCCGCCGGTAGTGCCGCCCAGTCGCGAGGCGGGTACGCTTAGGTCCGGGCCCACATTGCCGTAGTCAACCAGGCGTCCGGCGAAGTACTGGCCGGCTTCATACAAAGTTTCCGACAGCGGTGTCGTGCCATCGGGATTTAGCGAGTTGACGACTGCTTTGATCTCTTCGCGCGCTGTATCCAAAGCTGCCATGGCCTGCACAACCGGGCCGCCTTCCTCAAAATTAAACTTCATGATGGCGACATTCATGTTGTCCATGCTGTCGATGACCTGGTTGGTCACGTCCTGAACTACATCCAGGCGCGGGCGCTCAACGGTCGGCGCACTGGTATTCCAGTTCAGCCAGTTGCCGTCGAAAATGGTGACATTAGACGCCGATGCCCATGCTGGCTCGCTGTTCTGTGTTGCTTGCCAAGGCGCTGGTGTGCCGTCGGAGGCAAACAGCGCACCATTACTGCCGTCACCATCAACGCCCCGGTCTGCTTCGCATTCCACCGGAAAGTTCACTACGGTGCTTTCAGGGTCTGTCAATAATTCCAGTTGTGACCATCTCTGGCGTTCCTCTTCCCAGCCCCGGAAAAGGTTTTTGTAGCGACCCACCAGTTCCAGTCGAGCAGTAGAGGCGGCACAGAAATTATCGACTTTCGGAAAGCGATCTATGGAATCACAATCCGGTGCCTCCCCCGTTCGCGAGTAGTAAAGCGCATCACTTTCATAGCAACCGCCAAAGGTCTCATCCGGATTCCAAGGGACCTGTGTCAGCACTGGGTCAGCCATACTCCCGGAAGTATCAATGGCAAACAACACGTTAGGAACATTGCAGCTGGCCGGGGCATCGAATCCCGTCACAAACAGTTCAGTGTCGTCAGCAAAGGCCGGGCCTGCGCAAAGCGCCGTGGCCAAGCCGGCGGCGAGACAGGCGCCCGAAATGAGTTGTCTTGAGAACCGCTTGTTCATTATTCAGTCTCCGGGCCGCGGTGACAGGCGCATGCTGCGCACGTAATTTGAATCCAGCTCAATGAATACAGTAATGATGCCTGCTCGCCCGGACGCCTTGCGGGCATGTTCCAAAAATATTTCCCGTTTCGCAGTCAGATCATCAGTCATGTCATCTTCATTGGTGCCGTTGACATGGAAAACAGTTTTTTCGTCAACGCGCAGCAGGCTCACTTTGCAATCGGCGCAGCGACGCAAAGAGACAGTGCCGGTTCGCATTTGCGATAAAGGCACGTCGATGGTTGCAATTTCTACGGAATCCCCGAGTTTTTGCATGGTGGCCAGGGCAATCGGGTTTCCGACCAGCAGGCTGGTCGCCACGATCAAAAGGCCGGCGGAGAATCGGGTCAGAGGCTGAGTCATTGTGTTGTCTCCCACGCCACTATTCGGGGGGCTTGGCGCCAACGCGCACAATCCCCATGGACAGATCGGCCCGCGCCCCGCGCTGGTCCGTGCGGCCCGTGCCATCTACCTGAAAATGCAGGAACTGGAAAAATTTAGGGCTGAAGCTTCCATAGGCATCACCCGTGCCGAGATAAGACAGGCGGGTGTCGTATTCGCCGTTTAGTTCGTCCACCTGAGTCGTACCCAGGTCAACGTTCCAGCCGGGCACCGCGTTGAGTAAAGGCGTGGCCTGGTCTACACCATCAGCCAGGGAGGCTTCGGCCAGGCGAAAAGCGTTTTCCCGGAACTGGGCATTACCGGCCATCAGGAGTTCAAGTGAAGCCGTGCGCATGGTCGAGACGGCGAGCAGGGTCAACACCAGCAAAAGCACCAGGCTGACTACCAGGGCAGCGCCGCACTGCCGGCGCGAGTTATACAGTTCAGGGTCCACCGATGCCTCCGCTATTTCTCAAAAAGACGGTCTTGCTGATTGCCAGCCGTCGGAATGTTTCGGGAAAGCCTGCTGTGGTACCGGGGTCAATGGCCGGCAGATTCGCGTCGGCCGGGGTATAAACCCGGTCGTCGATAAAGCCCAGCCCGGCTTCGTCTGTCTCGGAGCGAACCAGCATCCACAGTCGCACGGCCACGATTTCGGCACCGAGCGCACCGGGCGCCGCCAGCGGGTTATCGCCATCGACATAGCGATCCGCATCCTGATTGCCAGTGGTGTCAATGCCGA
>JBPCXH010000125.1:0-9765 GCA_051008735.1 Gammaproteobacteria bacterium
GCACGTAGTTAAAATAGCGGCGCAGTGCATAGTCAGATGCGCCTCCGGCTGTCAGTAGCAGGCTGCGATCGGCTCGTACGCCGGTGACTGCCTTTTCATTCCAGAGATTGTCTGCATACAGGCTGGCAGCCCACTGGTTCCCCGCAAGGGTGACGGCCGCATAGTGCACGTCAAAACCGGAGAGCTTCTCGCCTGGACCTGGGTTGACGAAAGCCGTAGCTCCATCATCTGGGCGACAGCAACTACCACCGTCGCCGAGCTTGGTAAAAACATCGCTCTGGGCGGTCATGCCATAGTCCAGGGTCAAATCCATGCCGTTGGTGACCTGCTGGTTGAAGCTGAGGAACAGGGCGCCCTGGTGTTTTGGCGTGCCGGGCAGCCGGTCACCGTCCTGAGCTGTTCCTTCCTGCAGCTGCGGCGAATCACCGCGCAGCTGGGCATCTGTGTAGGCGTAACTGCCGCGGAACTGGAGCTGATCAGTAATCTGGTAGGTGAATTCCAGTTCAGCGCCCTGACTTTTTGCTTTGTCACCGTTCAGGGTGATGGGGAAGCCACCCTCTTCAGAAACGTCTCCTACCTGGATGTTCTCCCAGTCAATATAGAAAATCGCTGCGTTGAATATCAGGGAACCGTTGACTAATTCGTTACGCAGTCCAATCTCGTAATTGTCCGTCTCATCCGGCTTGTACGCCAGCTGTTCCGCCGAGCCGCACACATTGTTGTCTGGCGTTGGAGGAGGATCGCATTCCTGAATGCCATTGGTATTACCGCGTCGATAGCCTTCACTGAAAGTGAAATAGGCCATGGTGTCTTCGGTCAGGTCATAGGAGGTATTGATCTTGAATACCAGCTTGTCGATGTCATCGTCATTCTTTGATGGCCGATAAGCGATCTGCTGATCAGGGTCATTGGGGTCAATATCGCCGTCGCTGATGAGTATCTGATTTAGCAATGGTGTCCCGACGGATTGCTCCAGTTCATATTCATCCTCGAAGTAGCGTGCACCCAGGGTGACTTGCCACGCATCCGATATCCGGTAACCGATCTCGCCGAAGATAGCCCATTCTTCGCTTTCCTGGTGTTCATCCTGGATGTACTCGATATCCGTACCGGTCAGGTCAGCCCCGGAGAACGGCAGGTCGGTAATCTCCGCTACACCGGCGGCGCCAGCGCAGGTGGGGTCAGTCGTGTACAGGCAGGGGGTGTACTCTTCGCTGCGGAAATCGCGTTCCGCATCCGAATAAAAGAAACCGCCGATCCAGTTAACGGGGCCGTCCCCTTTGGAAACCAGTCGTAGTTCCTGGGTCAGAGTTTCTTCGCTGGCTTTCTCGCTGGTGAAGGCACTGAAACTCGGGAAGTCAGCATAGGTGGCACCGAAGGTCAGCAGTAGGTCCGTCTGGTCACGCTGGCCGTCATCTTCATAGTCAATGTAACCCGTCGCGGAAGTCAGTTCCGCGAAACCGAAGTCAAAAGTCGCGACGAATTCCAGAATATGATTTTTCTGTTCGTTGTGTTCGTCAAAGCGCAGGCCGTTGTCATAGAAACCCGTGGGAATGGCGACGCCCTGATCCTGCTGGATCAGTTCCAGGCCACCCTGGGTGTTGATCTGCCGCCCACCGACATCTTTATCCTGATAGTGATAGGTAGCAAGAAAACTGATGTCATCCGTTGCATCCCAGGCCAGTGAGGTGCGGGCGTACCAGGTTTCTACATCGTTGACGTCTTTTTTCCGGCGCAGGTTATCACTGACGTCTACCGGATCGCTGAAATCAGGTTCCGGTACCGAGAAACCCGGATCGCGGACCAGGTACTTCTGATCAACGAACCCGGCACGGTCTTCGTAGCTTAGAACACCACGCAAAGCCAGCCTGTCAGTAATCGGTACGTTGACGACACCATCCAGGTCGTAACTGGCGTCACCGGATTCATCGGTGTCATAGATCTTTGAGTGCAGGTCGACTTCGAACTCCGAGAAGTCAGGACGATTCGGAATATAGCGAACGGCGCCAGCGAGGGAATTCGCACCGAACAGTGTGCCCTGGGGGCCGCGCAGTATTTCTACCCGCGCCAAATCTTTGGTCACCAGATCAATATAGACAGGCACTTCACCGACATAAGTCGCCACCGTATTGCCATTGCTATTGCCGCCGGAGGCTTCGCTGAAGGTCAGGTCGCCAACGCTGATGCCGCGCATGATCAGTGGTGAGCTGGCGCGGGCGCCCTGGTCGATCGAGACCATGCCGGGTACCCAGCGGGCCAGGCCGCTTATATTAGAAACGCCGCGCAATTGCTGCAGCTCGCCGGCGCTCACGGCTGAGATGTTGTAGGGAACGTCCTGCACGGAAGTTGCACGACGCGTGGCAGTGACGAAAATCTCGTCGTAAATTTCGTCGGCCAGCGGCTGACTGACGGGGATCACAGCCATCGAACCGATTGCCATGGCAACGGCGCCCGAAACGGGATTCAGGCGTGCACTGAAAGGCCGGCTATTTTGCCTGCGAGTCTTCATTCGAACTCCCTGTTGGCCTTCCATGCAGGAGGCCTGACTTTTCACGGGCTCAGTCACAAGTAATTGGCCCGCAACAACATTTCTTTGAGGCTGATGATAATTTGGCAGGGCTCCGTCTTTTGTCAAACAGTGAAATCGTTTACGTGTTGCAATTCACAAGTCGCCGGCCTATGGCAGTCGTCGACGCACAGAATCGGTTTCAGGCCGCACGCCGCGCCAGATATTGAAGGCTTCGGCGGCCTGTTCCACCAGCATGCCCCAGCCCTGATAGGCCGCCTTGGCTCCCTCCGATTTTGCCCAACTGACGAAGGGGGTTTCCGACATGGCGTAAGACAGGTCGTAACAAATGGTCCGCTCGCTGACGATGCTGCCGGGGAAGGGGGCGCCTTCGCCCTGCAAACCCGCAGAGGTTGCATTGATCACGATATCCCAGTCTTGATCATCCAGTGCCTGGAAGGCGCAGGCACGAATTTCACCCAGTTCCTTGAACTGTTCCGCCAGCTCTTCCGCCCGCGTGACAGTTCGATTGGCAACGCAAAGCTCCGTCGGGCCGCTCATCAGCAGAGCCGGCACGATACCGCGCGCAGCGCCACCGGCACCCAGAATAAGAATGCGCGTGCCTTGAAGGGAGATGGCGAGATTTTCACTCAGATCCCTGACCAGGCCGACACCGTCAGTGTTGTCGCCGCTGAGCTGACCATCTTTGCCGACTGTCACTGTATTCACCGCACCGGCAAGTTCTGCCCGCGGGGTGCAGGTGTCGACCAGGGCAGCCACGGCCTCCTTGTGAGGCACGGTGACATTGAACCCCCGCATACCGGCATTGACCAGACGCAGGATTCTTTGCTTGAGTTGGACCGGGGGAATATCCACCGCTTCATAGCGAATATCCTCACCGGTTTGTTCCGCGAACTGGGCGTGAATCACCGGCGATTTACTGTGGGTAATCGGATGGCCGATAACCCCATAGCGGTCTGGCATGATGGCGGTCCCCCTGAACCGGACTGGAGAATAGGCCGGCAGACACGGCCCCTTCGTTTTACCATAATCAACGGGTCCCGTCGCTGGCCGACTATTTTAGGGAGGTGGCTGATGCCCGAAACAGTTGTCACGCGCTGTCCCTGGTGTGAGGGTGTCAGCGACGCGTACCAGGCCTATCACGACGATGAATGGGGCGTGCCCCTGCGCGACGATGCCGGCCAGTTTGAGTTTTTAATTCTTGAGGGCGCGCAGGCCGGCCTTAGCTGGTCCACGGTACTGCATAAGCGGGACGGCTATCGTGAAGCCTTCGCCGGCTTTGATGCGCAAAAGATAGCGCGCTTCGGTAAGCGCGATGTCAATCGCCTGCTGAAAAATCCCGCCATTATTCGCAATCGCCTGAAAGTTGCGTCCGCTATCGGCAATGCTCAGGCCTACCTTAAAATCCAGGAAGAGTCAGGCAGCTTCAGTGATTATCTATGGGGCTTTGTTGAAGGTCGCGCTGTGCAGAATCGCTGGCGCCGCACGGCTGATGTGCCCGCCACGTCCCCCGTGTCCGACGCCGTGGCCAGGGATTTAAAGCAGCGTGGCTTCAAATTTGTCGGCAGCACCATCATGTATGCCCACATGCAGGCGACCGGTCTGGTGAATGATCACCTGGTGAGCTGCTATCGCCACGCAGAGTGCGCAGCCCTGGATAAGGCCTAGGGGGAGGCGGCCGGTACCTCGACATCGATCCGGGTGAAGGGCGTCAGGATCGCATCCGTGTCATCCCGGTGTTCTATGCCACCCAGGTAGCGACCCGGGTTCAGGCCCTGCCACTGAATATTCACAGGTGACACGGTCCCTGCCGCGGCGCTGGTGGGTGCAGTTACGGTGAGATTGGCCGGCGTTGGCGTTTCCTCAGAACCGAGTCGCCAGACGGAAAGAATAAATTCCGTGCCATTCTGGCCCTGCGTATCGTAGCCATGCACATCAACAAAGTATTCGCCGGCGGCGGGGAACGGTAAATCAATCACTTCATTGGAATCGTTGTTCACACTTCTGGCGATCTGCGAATAGAACTGACCATCCGGTGAGTAGTACAGGTACAGATCAAGATCGTCCTGACCGGCAGTATCTTCATCAAACAAAGCGACTCGCAGGAACACCGTATCCTCAATGGTGTTGAAATCGAATCTTTCCACGGAATCCGGCAGATCGGCGTCAACGGGCTCGAATTGGTAGTTGTCGCTAAAGTCCTCCGCTAACAGGCAGGGAACAGCAAAGCCATTCGTATCACGACAGCCGTCGCGCTCCGCCAGTTCAAGGCCTGTGGCCAGGGCGCGATAATTGCCCGTGTAGCCAAACTCCACATCGAAGCTGCGGGTGTCGTCGGAGGTATCACCCAGCACGGTTTCCACCGCACTGAAGTTCACCGGCTTGACTACGACGGGGCTGCGAACCTGCCGCGTGCCGTCGCTCCATGTGAGGGCACCGGAAACCCACTGGTTCAGCGCGGACGACACATTGCTGAAGCTGGCCGTATAAGGCGCGCTTTCTCCCGGCGCCAGCGTCAGGCTCGTCGGGGAAACACTGATATCGATTCCCTCCGGCGACTCGACGGCAACATCAAAAGTCGCCGGTGCATCACCGGTATTGGTCACCCGCCGGGTGACGGCCTTGCTCAGGGCCAGCTCGGCAATGGCAATGCTGGGCAGATTCAGATTCGACGGATCCAGGGAATAGCCCGCGCTGACCAGCGCATCGCATTCCGCCTGGGTGCTACGCGGAATGCCCGCGCCACAGTTGAAGGCGGAGTAATCGTCCTTGCCGGCCTCGTAAATCAGCCCCGGGTTCAGGGCCAGGTTCGGATCCACATACCCGGCACCCATGTCGAAGGGCCCGGCCGGTGTTTCGCCGTCATTCAGCAACACATTCTGGCGAGCCGTGGTCATCAGGGCCGAGCGCAGGGCGGCCGGGCTCCAGTCGGGGCGGGCTTCCTTGAGCAGGGCGGCCAGCCCGGCCATGTGGGGCACGGACATGGAGGTGCCGGTCAGGTACTGATAGAGCTCGCCCCGGAAGCCGTTGGCCACATCGGGGGTCTGCCCGGCCAGAATATCCACGCCGGGTGCGACCAGGTCAGGCTTCAGAATATCCAGGGCGGCTGCATTGGGCCCGCGCGCTGAAGAGTCAGCCACCCGGTTACCCACTGCATTGTTTTCAATCACCAGGTCTGGCAATAACTGCAGTTCGATCACTTCGTCGCGGTTCAGTTCATCGAGCAGCAGTTGCCCGTCAGACTGGCTGATCAGCACGGCCGGAATGCCGATGGTGTTGGGGCTTACCAGCATGTTCAGCAGGCCACCGGTGTTGTTGAACACCACCACGGCCGTGGCGCCAGCGTTTTCGGCATTCTCAAACTTAACTTCAAAGTCGCAGCTACCGCGTTGCACGAGGGCGATCTTGCCTTCCACTTCGTTGCGGTTCTCGATGGTCTGGCAGGCATCGAAGGTCGTGCCGACCTCATCGTCGGAGACACTAACGACTCCGTCATCCACGAGTACCAGTTCGCCTTCGATGGTGCCCGTGCTTTCCAGGGTACGCGTGAAGACGCCTTCTCTAATGACATAGTCGCCCGCCAGGTCACTGGGGCTGTCAACCTGCAAGGCGCGCTCGAACCGGGTGCCCGTGCGGCTGGCATTGCCCACACTCAGCACCCAGGGTGCGGCGGCAGGAGAAAGAATGGATTCGGGCGTCGGCCCGTCGTTGCCCGCGGCTACCACGCTCAGGATGCCGGCATCGGAGGCTGCAAGCAGCGCCAGATCGTCAGGATCGCTGATGCTGATGTCACTGCTGCCCACCGAGTAATTAATAATGTCGACGCCGTCAGCCACAGCATCTTCAATGGCTCGCTGCAGATCGGCCGTGCTGCACGAACCGCGGGTCTGGCCGGGTTCCAGCCAGCAGGCCTTGTACACCGCTATGCGGGCGCGGGGCGCGATGCCGATAATTTCGTCTATCTTCTGGCCGGCAATTTTGGCACGAACTTCGTTGCCTGCCGCTGTACTGGCGATATGGGTGCCGTGTCCGTCGGCATCGCGAGGCGAAATGAACTCGTTGATGTCGAGAAAATTACGCTCAAGGAAACCGTCGATATAGAAACGTGCACCGATCAGTTTGTTGTTGCAGTCCCGCGTGGTGAAGCGATCAATGTCTTCATCGCCGGCTTCGCAGGCGCCGGTCCAGCCCACGGGAGCGTCATATACCAGTCGGTCTTCCTTGCGACGGTATTTCGTGCACAGCCAGATGCCCACAAGGGTGTTCTCGCCGAATGAGCTGCGACAGATTTTGGGTTTTTTGGCTGAGCGACTGTCCTTGAAGCTGGGATGCTCCGGCGTGATGCCGCTGTCGATCACCGCAATGACCACGTCCTCGCCTGTCAGTCCTTCACCGATGCGTAAGCCATCCTGACCGTTCAGCAGACCCAGGAAACGCGAGCTGTCATTGGTATTCAGATAGCGGATGCGGTCTTCCCACACCTTGGCCACACCGCGTTGCCCGCGCAGTTTTTCTGCCTGCAGGGGCGTCATGCGTGCCGCAAAGCCATTGAAAGCATAGCGATAGCTATACAACTTGGTCTGGTAGGCACCCACGGAGCGCAGGGCCGAATCGTGCTTAGTTGTCAGGTAACTGCCATAGCGGCGCACGCGCGGATCGGCGGCGTCGAAGCGCTGGCCTCGGCGGGGACGCGTTTTAGCCATACCAGGTTTGCCGCCGCGATAACCCAGGGCCGGGGGTTCATCCAGCTGGACGATATAGACCTTTGGCTCGGTATCCAGGCTTTCGACCAGGGGTCGGTAGCCGTCCGCGGACTCGGCGGACAGAGGACGCTCTGACGCGAAGGCCAGTCCGCTCAGGAACGCGAATATGAGGGGCAGCAGTTTAAGCATCGATTCCCGGTCCTTGGGCAGCGGCGGCCGGCGGGTCTTTCTGGTGATAATTGTTATCGGAACCAATCGCTTAGGGGCGGTTCCTTACACCTTTCGCGGTACTTTACAGAATCTGGCCGGCGGCGGCCATCCTAATTGCTGCGCAGTTGTTCTCCGGTGGCGGCTACCCGGATCGCGCTGGGTCTGGACACGCCCCCGGTGGGACCCGGCAGGATCAGGTCGATGTCCGCGCCAAACCACTGCCGCACGCTTCGGGTATCCCGGGCCGGCCGGCGGCCGCGTCGGTTGGCGCTGGTCGACACCAGGGGACTGCCCAATTCTGTGCACAGTTCGCGGGCCAGGGCGTGCTGGCTGATCCGCACGGCGATGGTCGTCCGTCCCCCGGTTATCCAGTTGCCAGCCAGGGGCCCGGCTTTGACCACCCAGGTCGTCGGTACCGCAGAGACTTCACTGAGTCGTTGCCACTCCGTTTCTCCCGGATCAATCCAGCCGGGAAGCTGGGCCAGGTCGGCGGCGATCAGGATCAGGCCGGCTTTCAGGGATCTTTGCTTAAGTCGGCAGAGGCGCTCGACGGCAAGTCGATCGAAAGGATCGCAGCCGAGTCCGTAAACAGCTTCCGTGGGATAAGCAATCAGGCCGCCGGCGCGGAGGAGATCCGCAGCCTGGCGCAAACGAGCAGGGCGCCACACGGCCGTGGCTCAGACGGCGTCGCCGGTTTCCGGGACGGGCTTTTTGGCCGCCTTGCCGGCCGTCTTCTTCTTAGCGACTTTTTTCTTGGCTGTCGCTTTCTTGGTGGTTTTTTTCTTCTTGGCCTTTTTCTTTGCCTTCTTTTTGGCAACTTTTTTCTTCGCCGTTTTCTTGGCTACGGCTTTTTTCTTCGCAACTTTCTTTTTACCGCCGCGACGACCGCGCACAGGTGCCTTGGCCAGCAGCTCCTCGCATTCGGCCAGGGTCATGCTTTTTGGGTCACGATCTTTCGGTACCCGCGCATTTTTTTCCTTGTTGGTAATGTACGGCCCGTAACGACCGTTCAGTACCTGTATGCCTTGTTCCTCAAAATCGAGTATCAGACGATTGGCATCAGCAATCTTCTTCTCGGCGATGAGTTCCAGTGCCCGCTCCAGGCCGATCGTGTAAGGATCATCCCCCTTGATGGAGACAAATTTGTCGGCGTAGCGAACGTAGGGCCCGAAGCGGCCGATGCTTGCCGAAACAGGCTCGCCCTCGGGCGTCTCGCCCAGCTTGCGCGGCAGCTTGAATAATTCCAGCGCTTCGGCCAGTTCGATATTGGCCATCTTCTGACCCGGACGCAGACCGGCAAACTTAGGTTTGTCTTCGTCTTCGCGGGTGCCGATCTGTACGAAGGGCCCGAAGCGACCCATGCGCACACTGACGGGTTTGCCGCTCTTGGGGTCGGTGCCCAGCTCTCGTGACTGACCGGCTTCTTCGCGGGTCACGGAGACTTCTTTGTCTTCGACCAGCTTTTCAAACGGCGACCAGAAGGCATCAAGGACGGGTACCCATTCCCGTTCACCGCGCGAGATCTCATCCAGCTCGTCTTCCATGCGCGCCGTGAAACCGTAGTCCACGTACTGGGTGAAGTGCTTGGTCAAAAATCCGTTGACGATGCGCCCAACATCTGTCGGGATAAAGCGCTTGCCGTCCATCTCCACGTACTCGCGGTTCTGCAGTGTGGAAATGATGCTGGCGTAAGTTGATGGCCGGCCGATCCCATACTCTTCCAGAGTCTTGACGATGCTGGCTTCCGAGAAGCGTGGCGGTGGTTCGGTGAAATGCTGATCAGCGCGCATTGCCACCATATTGAGGACATCACCTTCTTCTACTTTTGGCAGTGACTTGTCCGCTTCCTCATCCTTCACGTCGTCCTGGCCTTCCTGGTACACGGCAATAAAGCCGGGTTTGACCAAAGTGGAGCCGGTTGCGCGGAACCGCCCGACTTCGCCATCGTTTACCGGCAGCAGGTCCAGCGCCACCTGGTCGAAGACCGCGTGGGTCATCTGCGAGGCCACGGTGCGCTTCCAGATCAGGCTGTACAGTTTGAACTGATCAGCGTTCAGGTAACTCTTAATGCTCTCGGGCGTGCGCTTGATGCTGGTCGGCCGAATAGCTTCATGGGCTTCCTGCGCATTCTTGGCCTTGGTCTTGTAGACCCGGGGCTTGTCGGGCAGATAGGGGCTGCCATAGTCCGTCGCAATCAGCTGGCGGCAGGCGTCGACGGCCTCGCGGGACAGGGTCACGCTGTCCGTTCGCATATAACTGATCAGGCCGACTGTTTCGCCGCCGATGTCGACGCCTTCATAAAGCCGCTGCGCGGTGCGCATCGTG
>JBPCXH010000126.1:0-3729 GCA_051008735.1 Gammaproteobacteria bacterium
CTACTCCACCCAGGCCCGCGCGTTGCGGAACATACGCATCCACGGGCCGTCCTCACCCCACCCCGTCGGGTGCCAGGAATGCTGCACGCTGCGATAGACCCGCTCCGGATGCGGCATCATCAGGGTCACACGACCATCGGCCGAGCACAGACCGGCCAGGCCCGCCGGCGAACCATTCGGGTTCTGCGGATAGCGCTGCGTCGGCTGACCCTGGTTATCGACGTATCGCAGGGCCATATGACCGGATGCCAGGAAATTTGATTGCGCCACAGGCGTTGCGAACCGGGCCCGACCTTCACCATGGGAGCTCGCAATCAGCAGACGACTGCCCGCCATACCCTGCAACAAAACCGATGGCGTCTCCTGCACGTCAACCAGGCTCAAACGTGCTTCGAACTGGCCCGATCGATTGGCAACAAAGCGCGGCCAGTTTTCCGCCCCGGGAATTAACGGGGCGAGCTGCGCCATCATCTGGCAACCGTTACAAACGCCCAGGCTAAAGCTATCCGGGCGCTGGAAAAATTCGGCAAAGGCGGCGCGCTCCTGCTCGCTGAACAGGATGGACTTGGCCCAGCCGCCACCGGCACCCAGTACATCGCCATAAGAGAAGCCGCCGCACACAACCAGGCCCTGAAAAGCGTTCAGAGCATGCCGTCCGGCCAGAATATCCGTCATGTGCACATCAACCGCGTCGAAGCCGGCGCGAGTGAAGGCCGAGGCCATTTCCACATGACTGTTCACCCCCTGCTCGCGCAGGATAGCGACCTGCGGGCGGGCGCCTTTGAGCACAGCCGGCGCCGCCGGCTCGGACGGCGAAAAATTAACCCGGGGCGACAAGCCCGGATCAACCGGATCCGTTGCCAACTCGAAGGCCTGGGCGGCGCAGTCCGGGTCATCGCGCAGTGACTGCATGCGAGCGGTCAGGCTGGACCATTCCCGATGCAGGGCCGTGCGTGTGCTTGTCATCTGCGTCTTACCGCGCGCGGCAAGGCTGACACGATCCTCTGCACAGACGGTTGCGACCTGCTGCACACTCCCGGCCAGGCCATGGGAAGCCAATATGGCCTCTGCCCGCTGCGCGTCGGCGGCCGGGACCTGCATGACCACGCCCAGCTCTTCAGAAAACAAGGCGGGCAGCAAATCTGCGGATTCCAGATTGAGATCCACGTCCAGCCCTAAACGCCCGGCGAAGGCCATCTCGCACAAGCTGGCAAACAGCCCGCCATCGGAGCGATCGTGCAGGGCCAGCAACAAATTTTCGCGGCGCAATTCACGCATGGCGGCAAACAGGGCCAGCAATTGGCTGGCATCATCCAGGTCAGGTGTCTCACCGCCCGCGAGCTGAAATGCCTGCGCCAGGCAGGACGCGCCGAGCCGGTTTTGCCCGGCACCCAGGTCCACCAGGTAGAGAGGTGAACCTGTTTCGGGCTGCAGCTGGGGTGTCAAGGTACGGCGAATATCTGCCACCGGCGCAAAGGCACTGATGATTAGCGAGACCGGGGCGACGACGGCCCGGTCTTCACCCTCGGGTGTCTGCCAGCGCGTTTGCATGGACAAGGAGTCCTTGCCCACCGGAATCGCAATTCCCAGGGTGCAGCACAGTTCACTGATCGCGCTCACGGTATCGAACAGCGCTTCGTCTTCGTTAGCCGCGCCGCTGGCGGCCATCCAGTTAGCCGACAACCGCACATCGCCGATTGATGCCACGTCCGCTGCGAGCATGTTGGTCACGGCTTCGGCTACCGCCAGTCGGCCCGACGCCGCGGGATTGATTACGGCCACGGGCGTGCGTTCGCCCATACTCATGGCTTCACCCGCGTAGCCTTCGAAGTCACGGGCTGTCACGCCCACGTCGCTGACGGGAACCTGCCATGGCCCGACCAACTGATCCTGTGACACCAGGCCACCCACCGTGCGATCACCAATGTGAATCAGAAATGACTTGTCCGCCACGGCGGGCATACGCAACACGCGGCGGCAGGCTTCATGGATATCTATGTCGACGGACAGAGACGCGACTGTTCGCGCTTGCCTTTGTACTTTTTTGACTGTGCGCGGCGGTTTGCCCAGCAACACACTCAAGGGCATGTCCACCGGACGATTCTCCGCCCTTCGATCGTGCAGAATCAGATCCCCACTGTCATCAAAAACGCCGATAACGGCATAGGGGCAACGCTCGCGACGACACTGGGCATCGAACCATTCCAGTTGCCCGGGATCGATGGCCAGTACGTAACGTTCCTGAGCCTCGTTGCACCAGATTTCCAGAGGCGACATGCCGGCTTCGCCGCTGGGGATATCCCGCAACTCGCAACGTGCGCCCCGCTTGCTGTGGTCCACGACCTCGGGCACCGCATTGGACAATCCACCGGCACCGACGTCGTGAATTATCTGAATCGGATTTTCGCCCCCGTTCACACCGGCGGACCAGCAAGCATCGATAACCTGTTGCGCGCGCCGCTCCATTTCCGGGTTGCCCCGCTGCACGGACGCAAAGTCGAGCGCAGCGGTGCTGGTGCCACTACCCACCGAGGAAGCCGCGCCGCCGCCCAGGCCGATCAGCATGGCCGGTCCACCGAGCACTATCAGCAGGGAACCGACCTGGGCATCATCCTTTTCCACATCGGGTTCGCGAATGGCACCCAGGCCACCGGCGATCATAATGGGCTTGTGATACCCCCAGCGGTGACCTTCAGCAGTCGGTTGCTCGAATGTCCGGAAGTAACCCAGGATATTCGGCCGACCGAATTCATTATTAAAGGACGCGCCGCCAATCGGCCCCTCGAGCATGATCTGCAGGGGTGAGGCGATACGCTCCGGCCTCGACGGCTCAGTTTCCCAAGGCTCTTGCTGGCCGGGTAAATGCAAATTGGAGACCGAGAACCCCGTCAAGCCGGCTTTGGGCCGTGCACCGCGACCCGTGGCACCCTCATCCCGAATCTCTCCGCCATTACCCGTGGCAGCACCCGGAAAAGGTGAGATGGCTGTCGGGTGATTGTGGGTTTCCACTTTCATCAAAGTGTGGACCGGCTCGGCGTAGAGCCGGTAAATCCCATCCTCGCTGCGAGCAACCAGGCGCCGGGCGTCGCCGCCAGCCATAACAGCTGCATTGTCCTTGTAGGCGCTCAACACGCCATCAGGACTGGCGCGATGGGTGGCTCGAATCAGATCAAAAAGCGTGTGCGCCTGTTCTTTGCCATTGATGGTCCAGGTGGCATTAAAAATCTTGTGGCGACAGTGCTCGGAATTGGCCTGCGCGAACATCATCAACTCCGCGTCCGTGGGGTTGCGGTCAAGTTCGGTGAACTTCTCAGCCAGGTAATCAATTTCATCTGTCGAAAGAGCCAGACCGAAGGTCTGGTTTGCCTGCTCCAATGCCTGGCGACCGTCCTGCAGCAAGGGCACATGAGCGAGAACGGCGGGCTCATGCTCGTCAAAGACAGCAACTGCCTGCTCGCAATCTGCCAGTGCCGTTTCCGTCATACGATCGTGCAGCAGCGAAACCAGCGTCGCACGGTCAGTCGTCGTCAGTGCACTTATCGATACCCGAAAACGCGTACCCCGCTCCACCCGGACCACTGCATCCAGCCCGCTGGTATGGGCAATATCTGTGGCCTTGCTGGACCAGGGCGAGATCGTCCCCAGCCGCGGCACGATGAACACATCCAGTTCGGCTGACGGCGCTTCGTCGATGGCCGCGCCGTAGTCAAGCAAAGCATCCAGATTGCG
>JBPCXH010000127.1:0-18807 GCA_051008735.1 Gammaproteobacteria bacterium
TTGGCGGGGGAGATGAAATGAATTTAATGAGGCGGTTGCCGGTATTTCTGGCGCTGGGCTGTATTGCAATACCTGCTGTCGTGCAGGCGGCCGGCGATCCGGCCCGTGGCAAGCAGCTGTCCACCGCGTGTTTCGCCTGTCACGGTGAAGACGGCAATAGCCCATCCCCGGTCAATCCGCGCATCGGGGGCCAGCATGAAAGTTACATCTTGCTGGCCATGCAGGCTTATCTGGATGGCACTCGCAAGAACTCACTGATGAGTGGCGCCCTGCTGGATAAAAGCCCCGAGCAACTGGCTGATATAGCCGCCTATTTCGCGAGCCAGAAATCCGCGCTGAACCCCAAAGCTGCGGCGCCACGCGGCGGTGCGCCAGGTGGCCCGCCCGGGCGCGGGGGGCCTGGTGGTCGGGGTGGTCCCGGCGGCGTGATGAAGTTTGATCACGGTGCCCGGGCGGCGGAATTTTCAGCCTTACTGGCGCGCGCACGCAGCGAGGCTGGCGCCCGTCAAGTCGTTGGTGAGGAGGCTTGTGCCGATTTCGGTTTGGGCAATAGCGATAGCGACGGTGATGGGCTCGCCGATCGCTTTGACGCTGCGCCAATGGATGGCAATGAATTTGTTGCGGACACCAATAACGATGGGCGATATGAAATCTGTCATGCCGAACAACTGCAGGCCATTGTCACGCTGAACTCGGAAGGCCTGACCGAAGAGGCACGCAAACAGCGGAACTACCAGCTGGTCCGTGATATTGATGCGGCCGCTATAGACAACTTCGAGCCCCTCGGCAATTGCGGGCCCACCGGAAACTGTATGCGGGCTCTCGGGGAATTTGGTTTCGCGGGCGTTTTCGATGGCCAGGGGCACGCCATTCGGGGCGTCAGTATTAATTATCCTGAGCGCGGCGGCGTCGGCCTGTTCGGCGTGCTGGCTGAGGCAGGCGTGCTGCTCAACCTGCGTATTGAAGGTATTGACGTAAACGGCCGAGCCGGGACCGGTGCGATCGTCGGCTCCAATTTTGGCGTGATCTATCGAAGCTCAGCCAGTGGCCGAGTCGTCGCGGCCATGGCTGTCGGTGGTCTGGTGGGTGGCAGCGCCGGTTTAGTGTTTGCCAGCCATTTTGACGGCAGCGTGGACGGCGGGCAGGCGACGGGCGGCCTGGTCGGCGACATGACCGGTGCTGTCTATGCCAGTCATGCCAGCGCGTCCGTCAGCGGCCAGCGCGGGATCGGTGGGCTGGTGGGGCTGAATACCTTCGGGGCAATTCATGACAGCCACGCCTCCGGCGCGGTCAGTGGCACCAACGATATCGGTGGACTGGTGGGCGTGAATACTGATGCGCGCGTTCGCAACAGCTATGCCACCGGCGCGGTTATCGCCGATGGCAACAATGTCGGCGGGTTGGTCGGCTTTAATTCCCTGAGTACTGTGCGCAATGCATTCTCGGCTAACGAGGTCAGGGGCAGTGCGGGCGTGGGGGGTCTGGTCGGTCGTAACAACGGCGCGGTAGACCATGGTTTCGCGACGGGGCCGGTTCGTGCTGATCTCAGCCAGGGGGCCGTTGTCGGCATAGAGGTCGAGGGGAGTGCCAAGGCAGTTTTTCCCGACGGTGATCAGGCTACGGAAAGTCTTACATCGCTCACGGGCGAAGGTACCGGTTGGGCCCCAGAAAAACTGCCGGTCAAAAATTTGCTCAACTACTTTTGTGACTCAAACGGTAATGGATTTATTGATCCGGCCGAGAGAGATGAAAAGAATTACATCTGGATTTTCAGCAACGGCCAGAAGCCAGCGCTGCGCTGCGAGACATTGATTGTCAGCGCGCCCTAGATCGGAATTTCTGCAGGAGATAAGTATGTTGACGTTCCTGAAGGCCCTGTCCGGGCTGAGTGTTATCGCTGCCCTGAGTGCAACAGCGACCATTGCTGTGGCTTCGGAGCAGGTTTCGACTATGCAGCCCTTTGCCAAAGGCGATGTGTTTGTTGCCGCTACCGTCATGGATGACCCGAAGGATGATCACCGGGGCACGGGGCGGGTTCTGCAGTTCGATTCAGACTTCAAACCCAAGGGTGTGCTGTGGATTGAAGAAACGACTCATAAGATCGGCGGGCTGACTTTTGCGCCGGACGGCACCTTGTGGGGCTTTGCACAGATCGGTTGGCAGGTGATTGAAATTGGCGCCAACGGGAAGCTCAAGCCTCTGCGCAGCTTCGGTACCCGGTCATTCAGCAACATTAACTGGGCCGCGGATGGCAGCTTTTATATGGGTGAACACCTGGTGGGTTCCAGTCGAAAGATTTCCTTCAATACCACCGAGTTCGCCTATATGCCCTTTACCACGCGAATTGGTGACGGCCATATTTTTCATTATTCTCCGGACGGGCGAGTGCTGGCGGAGTATGAGAACGAAGTGCACGGGGGCGTGGCCGGCATTCATGGCACGACCAATGCGGTGCTGAGCCAGGACGGCAAGCGGATGGCCTATATTTCCGAGACGGGTAATCGCGTGATGCACTATGACCTGGCTGCTGATAAACAGTTGCCGGATCTGGCGGTGTACAGTCCGGACACCGGTGGTCCGCCTATGGTGTTGTTCATGATGGGCATGCCTGATGGCCGCTTATTGGTGGCGACCGGAGCGAGTCTGCTGATCGTTGATCCGGATAGCGGCGCGACTTTGAATGAGCTGGCGTTGGGCAGTTCCGGCTGGGCCGCGCTGTCACCCTCTATCGACGCGGGTCAGATTTTGCTGGGAAATTTCTTTACCGGCGAGTTCATCCGCTTGCGCCTGGATAATGGTGAAGTACTGGCGCGCGGTACGATTAATGAACAAAAATCCCTGTCGGGCATTGCTCAATATGTTGGCCGGCGCTAATTCTCTTCTGGAGTTCTGAATGTTCAAAAAGTTATTGAAGATCCTTCTGGGCCTGGTCGGCGTCGTCGTGCTGCTGGTTGGTGCGCTGGTGCTTACTCTGTTCCTGACCCTGCGGGCGAACCCGCCAGAGAGTTACTACGAGTTTGCCGGCACGCCGCCTGCTGCTGATGCAGCCCCGGTACTGATAGTGGGTGCGACGAGGGGCAGTGGTCTGGAAGTCGCGCGGCGTTTGCACGAACGAGGCGAGACGATCGTCGCCCTGGTGCGACCGACGTCTGATCGCACGGCTCTGGAAGAACTGGGTGCTGTCTTCGTTGAAGGCGATGCCATGTATCCGGAGCAGCTGGCCGCAGCCTTTTCAGCCCAGCCTCTGCGAGCCGTGGTCAGCACTATTGGTTGCTTAAGCTGTGATCCGCCCCCGGATTTCATCGGTAATCGAAATATCGTCGATGCAGCCAAGGCAGCGGGTGTTAAGCGAATGATTCTGATCAGCAGTATCGGAGTCGGTGACAGCGCTGACGCAGCCCCTTTTATGTCCAAGCTGTTTCTTAGCAAGATTCTGCCCCTGAAAGATCAGGCGGAGGAATACTTGCGTAACAGCAGTCTGGACTACACCATCATTCGGCCCGGCGGCTTGCCCAACAATGCGCCGTTCACCGGCAATGGTGCCATGAGCGAAGATCGCATGAGCTTCGGTTTCATCGGTCGACCGGATCTCGGTGCGCTGATTGTGTCCACCCTCGATGATCCTGGCACCATTGGGAAAACCTATGCCGCCATGGATCCGGGAATCGATTCTGCTTTTTAGTCGGGCTGAATTACCAGGGTGTCATTCATCGGGGTCAGGCTTTTTTTGCTGTCGGCAAAAATACCAGGCGCTATTAGCTGACAGCCCGCGGGGTCGGTCTGCTCACCGCCGGTGCCATGGGACTTGCCGGGACGGGCTTATGACCCTGCTTTTCTGGCGAGCCTCGCCCCCCTTCGTTCTAATCAAATTCAGGCAAGCTGCCCCGTCACTCTGGTGCCCTTTACTGCGTGGCTGCTATTGTTATGCGGTCTGATCGCTTGATCAGTGGGTCACTGGGGCTACCCGGTCTTGATATAGAAACGGGTTAATGCCTGCCGCATGGGGGAGTGCTTTGACAGACATTCTTTATTTGCTCGCGGGTATTGCTTTCGCCGTTGGCGGTGCCCACTACCTGGTGGAAGGTGGTTCTGCCATCGCCAAGCGTTTCAATATTCCAACCCTGGTGATCGGCAGTACCATCGTGGCATTCGGTACCTCGATGCCGGAGTTTACCGTCAACATCAATTCAGCCCTGGCAGGCAATACGGGGTTGGCTTTCGGCAATATCCTGGGCAGCAATCTATTTAATATATGCGTCGTGGTAGGGGTGGTTGCCCTTATCACGCCAATCGTTGTCGGCGATGATGCCGCTTCCAAAGATCTCCCCATGTGTTTGATTGCCGCCGCGATCGTCGGTATCTGTGGCAACCAAATCTATTTTGACAAGATCAATTATCACGAACTGTTTTTTTCTGATGGAGCTGTGTTCCTGCTGTTCTTTGCCATTTTCATGCGTTATGTCTACGGGGAGGCGGCTGCTGGTAGTGCCCATGTGGCTCAAGGCAAAGCGCGCGGTATCTCACGCCATAGTGGCTCTGCTCAACCACACGCCATGTCAAAGGCAGTCGGCTATGTTTTGATTGGGCTGCTAGGTCTGGTCTTCGGCGGGGAATTTATAGTGGACGGCGCAAGCGGTATCGCCCGCAGCCTGGGTATGGCGGAGCGCGTTATCGGCCTGGTGATCGTCGGGCCCGGTACCTCTGTCCCCGAACTGGTTGCGTCCATCGCTGCTGCCTTGCGCAAAGATGTCGGCATGGTGCTGGGTAACGTGCTGGGTTCGAATATCTTCAATATCTTCTTCACCCTGGGCGCGACGGCATTGATCATGCCTATTCCGCTTGATTTGGCCCTGAATCAGGTAGTCATCACTAATGTGGCTGTGACCGCGCTGCTGGTAGGTTACGCCATGCTTGTAAAGGCGCCCACGTTTGGGCGCAGCATGGGTGCCCTGCTCTTGGTGGTGTATGTGGGTTACATTGCCAATTCGCTCATGCCTGTCTGATTAGAACTATGTCCATGGCATGGGAGTTCATATTCTAAGACTCACTGACTGCCTGGCAGCAGATCGAATCTGCCTGTAGCGAGCCACAAAAAGAGTCGCTGCGAGCAAGTTACTAACTGAGGAGTAAAAAATGAGTACTGCGTACAAATGGGTTGAGCCCCCCTGGCCGGAAAAAGAATTGCCGCGCGAACAGCTCGAAGACCGTGTCCAGCAACTCCTGGGAACAACCAACATGGGTACGCTGGCCACCACGGACAGCAAGGGCAGGCCAATTGCCAGCCCCATCGAGTACTACGCGGACGGTTTGAATCTCTACCTGTTGCCGGACCCGGGCACACCGAAACTTAAATCCATGCAGCGTGATCCGCACGTGTGCTTTGCTGTACACGGGCCCTACCACGGTTGGCATTCCGCCCGTGGCGTGCAGATTTTCGGTAAGGCAGAAATCATTGAGCCCCATGCTGAGGGCTGGGACCGGGGAATGGCGGTGTTTCGGTACCATGAGTGGATGACAGACCTCGGGATGGACGCCAGCACGCCCTTCGAGCGCCAAGTTTGCAAGATTGTCCCTTACAAGATGCTCTACACCGAAACCTGGCTTTGGAAGCAGGGCTACCACGCGAAGCAGCGTTGGCTGGCTTAGTCGCTCCTGCCAGGATCGCCAGGGTAATTCCGCGCCTGCCGGGCGCCCCTGTTTGCCCGTGTGTGCTGGCCCGCTGAAAACTGACGGGCAAAAGCGGTTCTCACAGTAGCAGCCGCTTGTCCGTACACCGGGTTTCGCCCGGGGGGTTCATCAGGCGTCAGGGGTAATGGATCCGCTCGATGATTTCTCGCGGATTGTGACCAACTAGTGTGATCAACCTCACAGTCTGAGGGTGCATCGACCGCAAACTGGTTTGGCATGGTCAGTGCTGATGTGTCTGCGCATCTTCAGCCCGTGACGCAATGCGAGAACCCGCTCACGGCATTCACTTTGCCTTCATTTGAGTTAGCGGCCGCTTTTCAACGGCCGCGGGCGCTGCTCGCTTGAGATGGCAAGGATTCCCTGGCTTTGGCCACAGCGCAGCGAGAAAAAGCCGGTTAGACTGTTCACACGGACCAGCAATGCCCCCGCGAGTTGCGAATGATTTTCCCGATTCGGATCCAGACATTGCCTGCATGGGTGCTATGCGCGCTCGCCGTCGCGCCTCGCCCATCAGGTCTCGACATCAGGGGTCATAGCCACAGTAAGGGCAGTTCTTGTCCGGGCAGCCACATCGCCTTTAGAGATCTGATGGGGGATTTGCCATGCGACGCATAATTTTCCTGTTTCTACTTAGCCTGGGCGTTGGAGCCAGTTTTGCCGGTGCTCATCGTGGGCAGGAGTCCGGACCGCCTGAAGTCGCGGATGGAGTTAGCGTCCGGCGGGACCTGTTGTTCTCTCTTCCGCCGGAAGGTGCACTGGTTCTTGATCTTTATCGGCCTGCTGAATCGGTCGGCGGTCCGTGGCCCGTGGTTCTGTATATCCACGGTGGTGGCTTCAAGTACGGCAGCAAGGAAAGCATCCGTCAGTATGCTGACCAGGATTTGCCTTTGCTGGGGCTGGCAGTTGTCAGCATGAACTATCGTTTATCGGGTAGCGCAAAGTTTCCGGCACAACTGGCCGACGTACATGCCGCCCTGCAGTGGATTCAAGACTCAGCTCAGGCGTATAACCTGGACGCCGGACGGGTAGCTTTGCTGGGTTACTCCGCCGGCGGCACCCTGGCTTCACTGGCAGCAGTGTCTGCCGGCTATGCAGTCCGTGAAGGCCAGATTATTCCTGCTCCGATGGCGGCACCCGGGCCTGATATTCTCGCGGTCGTGGACTATTTCGGTCCAACGGACGTGCTGGCTGGCGCTGACACGAGCGTTCGGTCAGGAGGCAAATGGAGCGACAGAGATTCCATGATCAGCGAATGGTTTGGTTTTCCGATACTCGAGAATCCAAAGCAGGTGGCAACTGCCAATCCCATCAACTATGTGAGTGCCGATAGTCCGCCTTTTCTGATTATTCATGGCGACCAGGATAAAGATGTACCGCTGGAGCAAAGCCGGCGTCTGTATGCAGCGCTGCGAAAAGCAGGCGCCGACGCAACCTTGCATATAGTGAAGAACGGTGATCATGGTCGCGATGGGGATTTTTCCACTGGCGAGCACCAGGCCTTGAAGCGCGAGTTTTTGCTTCGTCATCTTAAGGTTGAATAGTTTATGGGTCGTCGCGCCCCGCGGCAGCCTCATCTCCGGCTGGTCGTGTTCAAAAGCTTTATTTAAAGGCCTAAGCGGGCTTTGCGGTTCTTCCGGGTGCTGGTTGTCGCCGCTTGGTGATTATGTTCTCATTAATAAAGCCGTTAGGCGTTAATAAGAAAGAGGAAAATGTCATGAAGTCAAAAGACTCTCGTGGGGCACGAGGAATTTTTGCCGCGAGTCTGTTTGCGGTTTTTGGGCTGTTCAGCAGCCTGACTTTCGCCGCCGACAAACCGAATATTGTTGTCATCTGGGGTGATGATATCGGCCGCGACAATCTCAGTGTGTTTTCCAAGGGCATGATGGGCTATCAAACGCCCAACATCGACCGGATTGCGGCAGAAGGCACGTTGTTTACCGACTCTTACGCCGAACAAAGTTGTACCGCTGGCCGCTCCGCTTTTATTACCGGCCAGTCGCCTTTTCGCACCGGCCTGAGCAAGGTGGGTATGCCGGGCGCGCCGCAAGGCCTGAGTGCCGAAGACCCGACGCTGGCAACGCTGCTCAAGGAGCAGGGCTATGCCACGGGCCAGTTCGGCAAGAACCACCTGGGCGACCGCAACGAGCACCTGCCAACAGTGCATGGTTTTGATGAGTTCTACGGCAACCTCTACCACCTGAACGCGGAAGAGGAGCCCGAGCAACGTGACTATCCAAAGGATCCGGAGTTTCGAACAAAATATGGTCCTCGTGGTGTGATGGATTGCGTGGCGACGAGTAAGACCGATTCGACGGTCGACCCGCGCTATGGGCGCATGGGCAAACAGAAGTGCACGGACACAGGTCCGCTGACTCGCAAGCGTATGGAGACCATTGACGATGACATCGCCGAACGTGCGAGGGATTTCATCAAGCGTCAGCATGCCGACGGGAAGCCTTTCTTTACCTGGGTTAATTTCACGCATATGCATTTCCGCACGCACGTGAAGCCGGGCAGTGATGGGCAAGCCGGTGTGGCTCAGAGCGAGTATCACGATGCGATGATCGACCACGACAAAAATGTGGGTTCGGTTGTTGATCTGCTCGATGAACTGGGGATCGCAGACAATACAATTTTGCTCTACAGCACAGATAACGGCCCCCATCGAAATACCTGGCCTGACGCCGGCACCTCGCCGTTCCGCAATGAGAAAAATACCGGCTGGGAAGGCGCTTTCCGAATTCCGTCATTTATACGCTGGCCGGGCAAGATCGAAGCTGACTCGGTATCCAATGCCATCATGTCGCATCAGGACTGGGTGCCAACCCTGGTTGCTGCGGCGGGTGAACCGCAAGTCAAAGAGAAGCTGTTGAAAGGCTATAAGGCCAACGGCAAGACTTATAAGGTGCACCTGGACGGCTACGATTTCATGCCTTATCTGACGGGTGAAACACAGGAAGAGCCTCGCATTGAGTTTTTCTATTTCTCGGATGATGGGGATCTTCTCGCCCTGCGCTATAAAAACTGGAAGGTGCACTTCATGGTTCAGGACCAGGAAGGAACGCTGGAGATCTGGCAACGGAAATTCAGAGACCTGCGTCTGCCTTACCTGTTCAACTTGCGCACTGATCCCTACGAGCAGGCAACGATCACGTCGAACACCTATTGGGACTGGTATATTGACCGGGCCTGGGCGCTCTATCCGCTCAATGATGTGGTCGGTGGGTTCCTGAGTACCTTTAAGGATTATCCGCCACGCCAGAAGGCAGGCTCATTTACTGTTGGCGCTGCCCTGGAGAAATTACAGGCCCCGGCCGCCAAGTAGGTTGCATACTGTTGGGCGCGCCTCCGTCAGGGGGCGCGCCTTTTTTATTGCCTGTTCGGGCGTGATTGCTGGCAGGTCGTAAAAGCAACGGCAGACTTGTGGCATTCTTGTTGCCTATTGTCTGAATAGGGCAGTGGTCTTGTCCCTGCCCTGGAGTCATTTGACCATGAATATTCTCAAGCTATTGCCGGCGAGTACTTTGGTTCTTTTCCTGGCGGCAAATCCATCCATTGCGGCTGATGGTCCGGGGCACACGAGTCACGATGGGCTCAAGCTGGTGAAGAAGAACCGGTCCACAGAGCTGTACATTCGTCCTGGCGTCAGCCTGGCTCAGTACAAACGCATTGCGATCCTCGATTGCCCCGTCGCCTTCAGAAAGAACTGGGAGCGGGACCAGAACAACGAAGTTGTGGATCCTATGAACCGGGTCGATAAAAAGGACATGGACCGGATCAAGTCAGAACTGTCCAAGGAATTTCGACGGATCTTCACCCGGGAGCTGCAGGAGAAGGGGGGCTATACCGTGGTGGATACAGGTGGGGAAGATGTTCTGATTCTGCGGCCCGCCATAATTAATCTGGATGTCACAGCCCCCGACAAGATGACTCCGGGCATGAGCGAAACCTTCACCGCCAGTGCTCTGTCCATGACCCTGTATCTGGAACTTTACGATTCCGTGAGTAGCCAGATCCTGGCTCGCTATATTCATGCAGACGGGGACCGGGAAGGCATGGTCCAGATCAGTAACCGGGTTACCAACAAGGCCGCGGCCGACCGGGTCCTGACCCGCTGGGCCGACCGCCTGCGCAAGGGCCTGGATGACGCGCATAAAGAGACCGGCAGTCAGTCAGCATCTGTTAACTAGCCCGGCAGCGGGGCCGGCCAGGCAGGGCCTGGGGCCTCGTTCAGATGCGGATGCCCGTGGCTGAGCCGAAGATCTGAAAAGCACGGCTGCGGCGGGGACGGCCGCCCGCCAATTCTGCTATGATCCGCCCGCCCTGACGCGATAGTGCGCGTCCCAAAGCCCAGCCAATCAACAACTTGCGGATAGTTGTCGTGTCCTATGGCCGACGATGCCCCCGTCATTGCGTGGTAATTCACTTTGATCTCTGCAGCCAATCTCGCTATCCAGTTCGGCGCCAAGCCCCTGTTTGAAAATGTCTCCGTCACCTTCGGTAATGGCAATCGCTATGGCCTGATCGGTGCCAACGGTTCGGGTAAATCCACCTTCATGAAGATTCTCGCCGGTGAGCTCGAGCCCACGGCCGGAAACGTATCCACAGAGCCCTACGTTCGCGTTGGCCAGCTCCGTCAGGATCAGTTCGCCTACGAGGAACACCGGGTCCTGGACGCGGTGATCATGGGGCACGAGAAGCTCTGGCAGGTGATGCAGGAGCGTGACGAAATTTATTCCAAGTCCGAGATGAGTGACGAGGAAGGTATGCGGGTCGCCGAACTGGAGATTGAGTTTGCCGAGATGGACGGCTACTCCGCGGAGTCCCGCGCCGGTGAGCTACTTGAAGGCATCGGTATCCCCGTGGAGCAACATGAAGGACCCATGAGCGCCATTGCTCCGGGCTGGAAGCTCCGGGTGCTGCTGGCCCAGGCGCTTTACTCGGATCCCGATGTGTTGCTGCTTGATGAGCCCACCAATAATCTGGATATCAATACCATTCGCTGGCTGGAAGAGGTGCTGACCCAGAGTAAGTCCACGATGGTCATCATCTCTCATGACCGCCACTTTCTGAATTCCGTCTGTACCCATATGGCAGATCTGGATTACGGCAAGATCCAGTTGTTCCCGGGTAACTATGATGAGTACATGACCGCGGCGACCCAGGCCCGGGAGCGCATGCAGTCCGACAACGCGAAAAAGAAGGCCAAAATGGCTGATCTGCAGGCCTTCGTCAGTCGCTTTTCCGCGAATGCCTCCAAGGCGCGCCAGGCCACCTCAAGGGCCCGACAACTGGAGAAAATTCAGCTCGAGGACATCAAGCCTTCGAGTCGGGTCAGCCCCTATATCCGCTTTGAAGAAGAAAAACCCCTGCGTCGATTGGCCGTTGAGATTAAAGGGCTGGCCAAGGGCTTTGACGAAGGACCCCTGTTTGAGAATGTAAATCTGAATATTGATGCCGGTTCCCGAGTGGCCATCATCGGGCCTAACGGTATTGGCAAGACGACCCTGGCGCGCTGTCTCCTGCAGGAGCTGGACATGGATAGCGGCGAAGTGAAGTGGGCCGAGAATGCCAAGATCGGCTATTTTGCCCAGGATCATGCTGCCGAATTTGAGAAGGACCTGAGTCTGTTTGAATGGATCACGCAATGGCAGCCTGCCGGCACGGACGAGCAGTTGTTGCGCGGTACCCTGGGTCGAATGTTGTTCTCCCGGGATGACAGTGAGAAGAAAGTAAACGTTATATCGGGTGGCGAAGAAAGTCGATTGCTGTTTGGCAAGCTGATTCTCCAGCAGCCCAATGTGATGATCATGGATGAGCCCACGAACCATCTGGATATGGAATCCATTGAGGCCCTGAACCTTGCCCTTGAGAACTATCCCGGTACCCTGATTTTCATCAGTCACGATCGCGAGTTCGTGTCGTCCCTGGCCACACGAATTATTGATATGACGCCTGAAGGTGTCGTGGATTACGGGGGCGGCTACGAGGACTATCTGCGTATGCAGCTGGGTAACGAGAACGCGAGAGTTGCCTGAGTCTTAATAGCGCCTCATTTTTCTAAAGGATTTAGTTATGAACTTCGTCAGACATTGCACCGCCCTGATTTCGATTGTGGCCCTGGCTGGCTGCGCACAGCAGAGCGATGAATCGGTCGATTCCCAAGTGTCTCTGGATACAACTGAAGACCGACTGAGTTACGGCATCGCCTACGGTTTTGGCCAGCGAATTAAGCAGGATGGGGTGCCCGTGAACGCCGACGTCTTCGACCTCGGTTTGCGCCACGCCCTGAATGACGTTGAGCCCCTTCTCTCTGAAGAGGAGATCAGCGCTGAGATGCAGGCTTATCAACAGTCCCGAAATGCCGAGCTCGCCGAGCAAGCTGTGGCAATGGCCAGTGCCAATGCTGAGGCCGGTGCCGCGTTTCTGGCCCAGAATGCCAAGACTGAAGGGATTGTCGTGTTGCCTAGCGGCCTGCAGTATAAAGTCGTGACCGAAGGCGATGGCCCAAAGCCGGGTCTGGATGACTCTGTGGAAGTGAATTATCGCGGTACACTAATCGACGGCACCGAGTTTGATAGTTCTTATGCCAGAAATAGTTCGGCCACATTTGCTGTCAACCAGGTGATACCGGGCTTCACTGAGGCACTGCAGATCATGCCAGTCGGCTCGAGCTATCAGTTCTATATTCCCTCTGAGCTCGCCTACGGTGAAGCCGGTGCAGGTCAGAATATTGGGCCAAATGCCACGCTGATCTTTGATATCGAATTGCTTGAGATTAAGCCGGCCGGCTAAACTACCGGCCGGGCGGGGTCGGTGCCGGTCATCGCTTTAGCTTCCGGGAGGCAGTTCTTCCCGGAAAAGCCCGGTAGCGATGAAGGGCGCCAATGCCCGCTGCGATCTGGCACCTCCCTGTTATCCCCAATCAGTGACTTGCCTTTGGTCAAAAGAACGCGCAGGATGCTCGCGCGATCTAAGTTTTGGCCTGCCTTTACAGCTACCCGTCCGTGTTCGGGCGTATGTTTCAAGACATTCACAATACCCAGATTGTTCGTTTCTGCGCCCGATTTTGGCGCAGCATTTTCCTACGGAGGCCAAAAATGGCTATTGGAACTGTTAAATTTTTTGACGCCGTCAAAGGCTTTGGATTCATCCAGCCCGAAGACGGTGATAAAGACGTATTCGTGCATGTCAGCGCGGTACAGAATGCTGGTATGGATACCCTGACTGACGGTCAGCGTATCAGCTACGAGGTTGTTACCGAGCGTGGCAAGCTGGCGGCCAGCAATCTGCAGGCTGTTTGATGGCCTGAATACGTTTTGCGTATCTGGAAAAACCCGGCTTTAAGCCGGGTTTTTTTTGGATGAAGCGATCAGAATTGTCGATCGGGTGATGGCTAAGCAGACTGTGCTGGACTGCTATTATAAAAAAATTAAAAACTTATCGTGCCTGTACACCACGATGGCGCGAAGATATTATCGCCTACCTAGTCGACTAAACGCTGCACGCCAGTGGTGCACGCGGCTGAATTGTTTTTTTCACAGGGTAGAGACGCATGAGTACGATCAGGGGATTGGCCTTTACTTTATTTTTGTTGCTTGTATGCAGCAACTTTTCTTTCGCTGCAGAGCTAACGACCAAGCGAGAGAAGCGACCCATCACAGTTGGTGCTGCTGTTATCTGGAAAGATGAGATCTATGATGGATTCAGTGATAACGACAAGTATTCACCGGTACCGATTGTATTTTTTGAAGGAGAGAAGTTTTTCTTCCGACTCGATACCGCCGGTTGGAAACTGCTGAGTACGGATGCCTGGGAAATCGCGCCCATTCTGGAATTCGGTGATGAGGGCTACGATTCCAGCAGCAGTGACACTCTGGCCGGTATGAATGACCGTGACCCCTGGGTTGGCGCCGGTGGCCATATAATTTTTAACCCGAATGCCTTTGGCGCAAAAGTTGCGGCAACCGGCGACATCACGGATGAGAGCAACGGTGGCCGCGTTGTGGGTGAAGGCTTTTACGACAACCAGGTTGGCAATTTCTCGCTCAACACTAACGCTGGTGTCATGTGGTGGAGCGAAGGCACATCCGATTACTACTATGGCGTAGAGACCAGTGAAGCAATTTTGGGTCGGCCTGCTTACTCTGCCGGGACAACTACAAATTTCTTTCTCGGTGGTTCAGCGATCTACCAACGAGAGAACTCCCCCTGGATGCTCCTCGGTTTTGTTCGTCACACCTGGTTCGATGGCGACATTGATGACAGCCCGATTACCAACGACGACAAGCAGTTCACGGTTGGAGCGGGTATTGCCTATACTTTTCGTCGAAAATAGGGCTCAAGCCACTTGCATGTGGCGAGATGGAAAAAGGGCCGCTCAAAACGGCCCTTTTTTTCTTGCTTAGCCCGCTATAACAAGCCTGATTCAGGCAGTCGCTCTCTGAGGCGCCACAATCTTGATTGCCTGTATTGTCACGCCCGGAGCGAAGACGGACCCCTTGCCCGTTTCCGCCGTATTCCAAGTCCGCTGATGTCGACTGAACTAATGCCAGCGTGCGTAGAACGAGGCGACCCATATGCTGGCATTTTTGTATCTGCCGGATACGGTTGTACCCGAGGCACCGCTTGCATCCTTGACCGGTAGATTGCCTTCCCAGATAAAGGTCAGGCCGCCACCGAGGGTGAGATTCTCGCGACGCTCGTTTTTGAAGCCGATGGCATAGCGACGCATGGTGCCCAGTGGGATTACGATGGGACGGGTCCGATCGGTGGACATGGAGGTGTCCCGGGAGAATCCTGCCGTCAATAGCCACTTGGGGTTGAGCTGATACTCAGTACCGATGCCGAAATGCCAGACATCGCGGAAGTCCGCATCGACAGTGGTACTGATTCCGCCGTTGATGGCATCCACGCCGACCTGAATTTTTCCAAACTCGGAAAACTCTTCCCAGCCGACACTGCCTAACAGGGCGAGTTTGTCGTTCCACTGATGATGAATAGCGCCATGTAACTGCTGAGGCATGGTCACCCCCAGATCGAGCCCCTCGGCGGGATCTGTCAAACCAATGCCAGGGTTAAAGTCAGGCAGTGAGACGCCGGAGATATCGGGTGAGTCTTCGAAGTCGATATCGGTTTCCGTCAGGTAGCGGATACCGATGCGGGTTCGTTCGGAAGGCTCGATCATCACGCCGAAATTGCCTTGCACGGCGAAATCCGTGTCCGAGAGTCGCAGTTTGCCGTCTCTGTCACCCGGGGGAATCGACTCCACCCTCAGTTTGTCCTTCAGATAGCCCATGGTCAGTGCCGCGCCCGCACCGACTGACAACCAGTCAGTTAGCTTGTAAGCCACAGTGGGCTGCACCTGCGGGAACAGCAGCGCCACTTCAACGGCGTTGTAGCGGCCGACCCAGCCATCGTCCCAGTTAAGGGCCAGACCCATATAATTATGCGCACTGACACCAATGCTTAACTTGTCCGATAACGGTTTCAGGTAAGCAAAAGATCCGGCGGGTACAACCCTGTGATCGATTTTGTCGCTTCTGCCCGGCGCGGTGTTGTCCGGGAAGGTCTCGAAATCCGCATCGATAAACACCCCGATGCCACCGGCCATGATTTCAGCGTCGTTGAAGCGGGTCATGCCGGCGGGATTGGAGAAGACCGTGCCGGCGTCGTTGGCGCGGGCCACCATTCCGGCGCCACCGTAGCCGGCCTCCGATGCGCTGCTCATCTCGGGGAAATAGAGGGCACCCGCGTGAGTTGTGAAGGGCAGTAGCGAAAAGATAGCCACGGCCAATGCTCGTGAGGCAGTCATACAAAATTTCATGGTTGGCTTACCGGGTCCAGCGAGTCGCTACAGAATCGATTGAGAGAATACGCGTGACATCCTGAAATCTCCAAATACTCACGACAGAGGTTGGTGACTATCGATGGGACTCCGCACTGCACTGGCGGGATTTTCTGATTTCCTCGTGATTGCAGGTTTTCGCGGGGTGTGATCCTGCTAATCAGCTCGCTGCCGGGCGGTAAATTGTAGCCGCAGCCGCGAGGGCTTGGATGGGGGGGCTCAATGGCCCAAAACCGTTGATACACATAGTTAATCCGGGCTATTGTATTAGCAATATCAACTCCAATGGGCTCCAGGCCTGTCGCGATAATGAGTGACAGCGGGGTGCTTCGATTTCTACCGATTACGTGAATCTGGCTGATTGGGCAGTGTGGTGATCAGCGATGCTGCCTTCGGGGTTCAGTTCCGGTTGTTATCGGCCCGGAATTCGGGCTTTGGACTCACGGTCAGCCAATTTCTCGAGGGGAAAATATGGGCAACTATTGCCGCGCAGTGCGTCAAACAAGCCGGTACAGTCTGATGCGGCTGCTGGGTACAGTATTTCTGCTGGGCTCCCTGAGTACCCCGGTATTCGCCGAGGATAGCCCATCAGCGGGTGCCGAAAGTGCCTCACAAAAGAACGAACTGGGGGCGCTCCTCAAAAAGCTGGCTGACCCGACCTCGGATGTGTGGGCCTTGTTCTGGGAGCAGGACTGGACCTTCTCCGAGGGTGATTTTTCCAACGGTAGTCGGCGCACCGGCAAGCAATCGATTTTCCAGCCCATCATGCCCTGGGAGTGGAGCGAGAACTGGAAGCTCCTGACGCGCCCGACGCTTCCCATCATGTGGTCACACGATATCCCGACGGGCCGGCGTTACAACGGCAGTCCGATTGGCAGCGGCAGCGCCGTCATCCTGCGGCCCGATGGAAGCACCACCTTCGAGTCTAAGGAAGGTATCGGCGATTTCACCATTCCCATGATGTTCAGTCCCAAGAAACCGGCCGATGCTAAATGGGGCTGGGGTCTGGGTCCCTCACTGGTGTTTCCCACCGGTAGCAACGATTCCCTGACGCAACATACTTTTCAGGCGGGGCCCGCTGCGCTGGTGACTTACAAAACCAAGACATTCACCGGCGCGCTGCTGGGCCAATACTGGTGGGACTATGCTGACACCGGCAGCAGTAATGTTGGCTCCAGCCACGGCTCTTTACTCTATTCCCTGTGGTGGAATCGCCCCAATGCCTGGCAGATCGGTATGAATCCAACCATTACCTATAACGACAAAGCTGCAGGCGGGTCAGATAACAAGTGGAACGTCCCGATTGGTGGCGGAGTAGCGAAAATGATCGCGATAGGCAACACGCCCGTGAAAATCCAGTTTGCCATCGAGAAATCAATTGTGCGTGAGGATGATTATGGTCTGGACTGGAATATCCGGCTGAATATTATCCCGGTGATTTTGTCGCCACAGAAAAAGCCATTTTTCGGCAACTGATCCGGCGTGTGTGGAAGCGGCAGCTAACTGGTTACGGTTTTTTATTTAGATGCAGGCGCAGAGAAAGGTCTTTGGCTGATCATGCGAAGCTTAATGGAAAAAGAGAAATGAGAAAAAAAGAGATGGGCACGAAACTCATTGCAAGTTTCGCGGGGCTATTGGTCACTATCAGCGCCTGGGCAGCCGATCCCATCGGCGAGCCGGGCCGGGACTCCAGGAAGGCCAACCCGCTGAAGAACGTCTACTTCGGTGAACAGCACATGCACACCCGGAATTCTTTTGACGCGTTCACTATCGGAGTGAACCAGACTTGGGCTCAGGCCTATGACTATGCAAAGGGTAAGGAAGTTAAGCTCTCTACGACCGGCGAGCGAATGCAGAAACGTACACCGTATGATTTTGTTGCAATTACTGATCACGCGGAGTACTTCGGCGTGTTAAAAGAATTTGCTGATCCTGACAGCCCGCTGGCGAGCTCTGATTTTGCCAAGGGTATCGTCGCGGGCCAGACTGATCCTGAAGCCGGCGGCCCGTCATTCAAAAAGCTGCTTGCCAGCTTGTTTGCAGGCGTGCCGATTCCCGAATATGCAACGCCAGAACTGCGTACATCCTTGTGGCAGGAATATCTGAAAGCCGCTGACAAGGCGAATGACCCAGGCAAATTCACCGCGCTTTATGGTTTTGAATGGACATCAATTCCTAACGGCTCGAATATGCATCGCAACGTGTTTTTCAAGGACAAAGCAGCGGCTTTTCCATACTCGGCCTTCGACTCGGTTTTTCCTGAGGATCTTTGGACTTATCTGGAAAGCCAGCGGGCCCAGGGAATTGATGTGTTCGCAATCCCACATAATTCCAACGTTTCAAACGGCTGGATGTTCTCAGAATATGAGTTCATGGGTAACAAGATGACTGAGCGATACGCCAAGCGCCAGGCAGCCAATGAGCCCCTGTTTGAGATATCGCAGACCAAGGGCCAGTCCGACGCACATCCGGCCTTGTCGCCCAACGATGAATTCGCGAGCTTTGAACTGTTCGATAACCTGATCAATCTGCCGATACAGGCCGATAAAAGCCGTGGCGCATTTTTTCGTCAGGGGCTGGGCACCGGCATCAAGCTTGAGAAAGAGCTGGGCAATAACCCCTATAAGATGGGTGTCATAGCGGGGGCAGATTTTCACTCCGGCTACCAGGGCAATGAAGAATTCGGTTATCTGGGCGGGCATGGGTTTATCGATGACACGCCCGCCAAACGACTCAATCCGACGCCTGGTCTCAGCGGTGGGATAACCGCCATGCTCGGTTCAGCGGGAACCGCGGCCGTGTGGGCCGAGGAAAATACCCGCGAGGGAATCTGGAACGGCATGCAGTCGAAAGAGACCTATGGCACCTCCGGGACCATGATCCGCCTGCGTTTCTTCGGCGGTTGGGATTACCCCAAAGACCTGGACAAAGATAAAGATTTCGTTGCAAAGGCCTACAGGAATGGCGTGCCCATGGGGGGTGACTTGCCGGATAAAGTATCCGATTCACCCACCTTCGCTGTCTGGGCCTTGAAAGACCCGCAAAGCGGTAACCTGGATCGCATTCAGATCGTCAAGGTCTGGGCAAATCCCAATAACGGGTTACCGATGGAGAAGATTTACGAAGTTGTCTGGTCCGATGACCGCAAGCTGAATCCGGCAAGCGGAAAACTGCCGCCGGTAGGAAATTCGGTCGATGTTAAAAGGGCAACCTACACTAACGATATTGGCGATAGTCAGTTGAGCGCTGTCTGGACAGATCCTGACTTTAAT
>JBPCXH010000128.1:0-3609 GCA_051008735.1 Gammaproteobacteria bacterium
GTCCACCGTAGATTCCACCAGCGAAGTCGGCACAAGCGCCGTCGACCCACTGAATAGCCTCAAACCAGTTCGATGCTCCCATGCCCGTGTTAAACAGGCTCGCGCTATTACCGAGCTGGAAGGCCGGACCTAACCGGCTAACTTGCAACTCTAACGGACCGCCGACCTCAGTCAGCGTTCCGGTAAGACCGGTGTAATACCACCAGTCATCGGTAACACCCGGCTGGTTTTTCGGCCAGCCTTTCGGACTGTCGGCGGGCGGGGGATCATCAGGGCCTACGTAACCCGAGTAGGTAAAATCTATATCAAAGGTGTGGACACCGTTGCTGGCCCTGCCAAACAGATGCGCTGTACCGTCATCATATTCGATCAAGCCACTGGGCTGAGTCAGATCCAGATTAAAATGTTCGCCACCAGCTTCAAAACCAGGAGCGAGTTCGTTCGTCGGATAAACCTTCTTAAGGAACAAGGTATGACCGGTTTCTGGTACCCAGCTGGCACGGGGCGGCTCGGGTATCGCATCGGAGATATCCCATGCACTCCGGACGGTCATAGCCTGCGCCCCGGAAGCTAGTAACAAGGCGGCCAGAATTAAACTGGCTCGCCGAGCGAGTCGAACAGTCATAGAAACACCCCTTTAATAGCGCCAGGCGCCAGTACTTCTAATTGAATTGTTTTGGACGACCCGTCCAGAAGATTGCGTCATCGGGAAAAGTCACTAATCAAACTACACCTTCCCCAATCCAGAGTTTGGCTCTATCCGGGCCTCGTTCGCTGACCGGTTTGGTTATGTAAAAAGCTAAATCCAGCAGCGACTCCCGTGGCGACCCACCAGGCTTCACGGCCCACTCGCCGTGCCAACACCACGCAAGACTGGTCAGGGCATGAGCTGTTTCTGGGTACAAGCCCCAGATGCGAAAAACCCCGCTTGGAGGAACGGGGTTTTTCTGGGGAACATCGGGAAAGGGGGGAACCCGATGGAATGAGTTCACTATAGATAGCAGTGCCTATCCCCCGCCTTTCCGGCACATTACGCCGGTGTAATGTTTGGAGGCGGCCTAGTCCTTGCCAGGCCCCGTCCAGCTGCCCCACCAGTAAAGGACCGCGGCGACCGCTTAGATCCTCGGTAAATGTTTGGTGGAGAGGGTGGGATTGATGGCCTGCGCCTCAGGCCACCCTGCGGGCTTCGCGGCTGCGCCGCTGCGTCGCCCTCCCCGCCAGGTGCACGGCTGCGCCGGTCACCTGGCCGACCCGGGTCGAACCCGGCGGGTTCGTCCACACACCCCCTGCCCCAAATCAAAAAGGCCCCACTAGGGGACCATTTTGATTTGGCGGAGAGGGTGGGATTCGAACCCACGGACGGGGGTTACCCGTCAACGGTTTTCAAGACCGCCGCCTTCGACCACTCAGCCACCTCTCCGACGGGCGGCATTGTCCTTGCCCGGGCACTGCACCACAAGGGCTATTGCCTTCTGCCGGACAGGCCGTGGCACAATTGGGGAACCTAGTGATATAGTCAAAGTCGTACTAATAAGGTCCTAATTACAGGAGTTACCATAAATGCTTAAGGACAGGGATTACATGCAGCGCGCCGGCGGAGCCCAGGCACTCAGTGGCCAGGCTATCCAGGAATCGGTGCTGGCCACTAATAAGGTCCTCAAGAACACTTACCTGCTGTTGTCGGCGACACTGCTGTTCAGTGCCCTGACGGCGGGGATATCCATGGCCCTGGCACTGCCACCCATAACCTACCTGATCAGTGTCGGGATCGCGTTTGTGGCCGGTATTTTTGTGCTGCCCCGCACGGCGAATTCCAGTGCGGGCATCGGCGTCATTTTCCTGATCACAGGCATGCTTGGCCTGGGACTTGGGCCCTTGCTGACCATGTACCTGGAACTGCCCAAGGGGCCGCAGATCATTGGCACTGCGCTGGGTGGCACGGGCGCCATCTTCCTGACCCTGTCTGCCTATACGCTGAAATCACAGCGTAACTTCAACTTCATGGGCGGCTTCCTGTTTGCCGGGTTCATGGTGGTGGTCATTGCAATGCTGGCTAATATCTTCCTGGATATGCCGGCCCTGTCACTGGCTCTGTCAGCCGGCATCATTTTGCTGATGAGCGGGTTCATCCTGTTCGACACCAGTCGGATCGCCCGCGGTGAGGAAACCAACTACATCATGGCCACCTACGGCATTTACCTGGCCATATTCAACATCTTTATTAATCTGCTCGCCCTGTTGGGCATCATGGGTGACGATTGACCCAGGCCGGTTAGTTTGATTAAAAAAAACCCCGGCCTTGTGCCGGGGTTTTTCGTTAGGCAAGGAGTTCGCCATGGACTGGATGAAAATTGGGCAGGCCGGACTGCTGATCATGTTCATCGTGGTGATGTTCCCCGCCGTGCGTTACTGGAACAAGAACAGTCCGAAAGCCGAGTCAGGCGACTGGCAGGCTGCCCTACTCCCTCTCGCCGGCGTCATTCTGTTTATCGCGCTGTTGGTCTACATGGTGCGCTGAGCGGTTCAGGCAGGCTCCAGCCCGGTCATGGCGGCGATGAAAGCCCACTGGTCTGCATACTCATTAATAATCTTTGAAGTGGAAGCGCCGGCACCGTGCCCGGTATTGGTCTCCACCCGAATCAGCGTTGGCCGGTCACAACCCTGTGCATGTTGAAGCGCGGCCGCGTACTTATAACTGTGCCAGGGCACGACGCGATCATCGTTGGCATCAGCCATGACCAGGGTCGCGGGATAACAGGTTCCTGGCTGCAGCCCGTGATACGGTGAATAGGCATACAAGGCGGTGAATTCATCCGGGTTTTCACTCAGCCCATAGTCGCTGGACCACTGGCGGGCATTGGCGCTGGCCAGGTGATAACGCAACATATCCAGCACGCCGACGGCCGGGATGGCCGCGGCAAATAATTTAGGTCGTTGCTGAGCGACTGCGCCTACCAGTAAGCCACCGTTACTGCCGCCCCAGATTGCAAGCTGCGACGGCGTGGTCAGCTCTTCAGCAATCAACCATTCCGCGGCGGCGATGAAATCATCAAACACATTCTGCTTATTCAGCCGGGTTCCGGCCTGGTGCCAGGCGTCGCCGTACTCACCCCCACCCCGCAGATTAGCCACCGCATAGATCCCACCGGCCTCCAGCCAGGCCATGCGAGCCGTGGAATACCCCGGTAACAAGGACACCCCGAAACCGCCGTAGCCGTAAAGCACCAGGGGACGAGGGCCTGGCGGCAGGTCACGCCGGGCGACCACGGTCAGGGGCACCCGTGTGCCATCCGGACTGGCAACAAAGACCTGGCGCGTGACGTAGTCAGCCGGATCAATATCAGTGGCCGGGTGACGCACCGCCCTGGAATCACCCGACTCCGCGTCATACCGATACACGGTGCTGGGTGTGGTGAAGTCCGTGTATTGATAAAACGCTTCAGTTTCTCCCAGTCGCCCGCTGAAGGACACCACATTGCCCAAGCCGGGCAACGCCAGGTCGCCGCGTGATTGACCCTCCAGCGAGAAACGACGCACAACAGCGCGCGCGTCTTTCAGGTAACTGACCACTATTTCATCACCGGTCAGCGCCACCGTATCAATGGCTTC
>JBPCXH010000129.1:0-23797 GCA_051008735.1 Gammaproteobacteria bacterium
GCGGCCTGAAAATCCTCGGCAATCAGCTCACGGGTCTGCTGGGCCTTCAGGTAATAGGCATCGTAGTAGCCGGCAGACAACACATAGGTACCCGTCATGATTCGGCGCTTCACCTCGGCCCCGAAGCCTTCCTGGCGGGTCAGCTTGTAGAGTTCTTCCAGGCTTTCCGCGCCCGCGTGCCGATGACCGAAGCGCACGCCGTCAAAACGCGACAAGTTCGAAGAGGCCTCAGCCGGGGCCACAATGTAATAAGTCGGGACCGACAGCCCAACGTGGGGCAGGGACACCTCATCTATCCGGGCCCCCAGGTCCTCGAAAACCGTCAGCGCGGCGCGCACGGCTTTCTCTGACTCGGCATCCAGGCCGGCATCGAAGAATTCTTTGGGCACACCGATACGCTTGCCCTTTAGATCATCGTTCAGGGTGGCCGCGTAGTCTGGGACCTCAGCCTGGGCGCTGGTGGAATCACGGGGATCAAACCCCGCCATCAACTGCAATACCTGCGCTGCATCCTCGGCGGTCTGGGCCAGCACGCCCGCCTGGTCAAGGCTGGAGGCGAAGGCGATCATGCCGTAGCGGGAAACCCGGCCGTAAGTCGGTTTGATACCCGTGATACCGGTCAGGGCCGCAGGCTGACGAATAGACCCGCCGGTATCCGTGCCGGTGGCTGCCGCCACCAGGCCGGCGGCCACGGCCGCGGCGGAACCGCCGGAGGAACCACCCGGCGTGCGGGCCGGATCCCAGGGATTCTTCACCGCGCCGAAATAACTGGTCTCATTGGACGAACCCATGGCGAATTCATCCATGTTGGTCTTGCCCACGCAGACCAGGCCGGCGGCCTTCAGCCGGGCGACCACCGTTGCATCATAGGGCGGAACAAAGTTTTCCAACATGCGGGATCCGCAGGTGGTGGCCACGCCCCGGGTGCAGAAAATATCCTTGTGCGCAAAGGGCACACCCGTCAGGGGCCCGGCTTCGCCCCGGCCACGAGCAGCATCCGCCGCGTCGGCATCCGCCAGCGCCTCGGCCTTGCACACATTAATAAAGGAGTTCAGACCCGGATCCAGCTCGCGGATCCGGTCCAGGGAGGCCTGGGTCAGCTCGCGACTGCTGACCTGACCGGCCTGCAGCGCCCGGGCCTGCTCACTTAGGGTCTGGCGTTTCATAACTGGGCAGGCTTACTCGATGACCCGCGGGACACGATAGAGCCCGTCCACCACATCCGGTGCATTCTGCTGAAAACTTTCCCGCCGGTCGGACTCCGTGACTTCGTCAGGACGCAGGCGCTGCGCCATATCCAGCGGATGGGCCATGGGTGTGACGCCCCCGGTATCGGCTGCCTGCAGCTGGGCGACAAGCTCAATAATGCTGGACAACTTGGCGACGTATTCGTCGATTTCGTCGTCGCTGACTTCGAGGCGCGCGAGATGCGCAATGTGTGCCACGTCCTGGCGGGATAGAGCCACGGCTTAGCTTCCGGTCTGGCCGCTTATAAAGGCGGCCAATCATACACACGCTGTTGCCCAATTGTCCCCCCGTTGCTAGAGTTGCCTCCGTTTTACGGGTTGCGGTGCGCGCCGCTAAAGGCCGGGGGAATGCTCAAGAGGGTGCTCGGCTATTTCTCCAACGATCTATCGATCGATTTGGGGACAGCCAACACATTAATCTACTTGCGACAGCACGGGATCGTCCTGGACGAACCCTCCGTGGTTGCTATTCGTGAAGAGCCGGGTCGCGGCGGTAAAAGCGTTGAGGCCGTGGGGGCCGAAGCGAAGAATATGCTTGGCCGCACGCCGGGCAATATCACTGCTATCCGGCCGCTCAAGGATGGCGTGATCGCCGATTTCACGGTCACGGAAAAAATGCTCCAGCACTTCATCCGCAAAGCGCATCCGGGCCAATATTTTCGGCCCAGCCCCCGCGTGCTGATCTGTGTCCCCTACGGCTCGACCCAGGTCGAGCGGCGGGCAATCCGCGAATCCGCTGAGGGTGCAGGTGCTCGTAAGGTTTTCCTGATCGAAGAACCCATGGCCGCTGCTATCGGTGCGGGTATGCCCGTGCACGAGGCCCGCGGCTCAATGGTGCTGGATATCGGTGGCGGCACCTCGGAAGTGGCCGTAATTTCCCTGAACGGGATTGTCTATGCGGCCTCAGTGCGCATTGGCGGTGATCGCTTTGATGAAGCGATCATTAATTACGTCCGGCGCAATTACGGAATTTTGATTGGCGAATCCACGGCCGAGAGAATCAAGCATGAAATAGGCTCGGCCTACCCCGGCGAGGAAGTCAGGGAAATGTCCGTGAAGGGCCGCAACCTGTCTGAGGGTGTCCCCCGCAGCTTCAGCCTGAACAGCAATGAAATCCTCGAAGCTCTGCAGGAACCTCTGCAGGGCATCGTCGGGGCCGTGAAAGGCGCGCTGGAGCAGACTCCTCCGGAACTTGGCTCAGATGTTGCCGAACGCGGTATCGTACTGACCGGCGGTGGCGCGCTGTTGCGCGAACTGGACAAACTGTTGATGGAAGAAACCGGACTGCCTGTTGTGGTCGCGGACGACCCACTGACCTGTGTAGCGCGGGGCGGCGGTCGCGTGATCGAACTGGTGGACGAGCACGGCCCATCAGTATTCGGACTCGACTGACCAAGGCCGGCCCGCACTGCCGCCAGCCTGGCTCCACAACAGCGCAGCAATAACGCGGGCGGTGCATGGCACTCAGCACACCTGAAACTGACCAGCGCGGATTCCGAGATCCCGACAATGGGCTTCGGTTTGCGGTGATCTGCGCCCTGTCCCTGGCCCTGATGGTCGCCGACAACCGGGTTAACCTGCTTCAGGACATCCGCCGCGTTTTAGCCGCAGTCGCCTTCCCTTTGCAGGTCCTCGTTGACTCACCCGCGGTCCTGGGGCGCTGGCTGGGCGAGACCGGCGCCACTCGCGAACGCCTGCTGACAGCTAACCAAAACCTGCGCGCGACCACGCTGGAACAAAGTGCGCGACTGCAGCGCATGGCAGCCCTGGAAGCTGAAAATACACGGCTAAGAGCACTGCTGGATTCCACGGCCAAAGTGGGCGATCGGGTATTGATCGCGGAAATCATGTCTGTGGATATGGACCCGTTCCGCCAGCGCGTGGTCATCAATAAAGGCAGTCAGGATGGCGCCTTCGTCGGTCAGGCTCTGATTGATGCGGACGGAGTCGTCGGTCAGATCACACGTGACCAGATTTTTTCGTCCGAGGGCATTCTGATCACCGACGCCGAACACGCTCTGCCCGTGGAAGTTCTGCGCACCCGGCAGCGCACCCTCGCAATTGGAACCGGACAACTGGATCGCTTGTCGATACCCTTCCTGCCACGCAATACCGACATCGCTGCCGGCGACCTCCTGGTTACATCAGGGCTAGGCGGCATCTTTCCCTCTGGCTATCCGGTGGCCGTCGTCAGCAAGGTGGCCACCGACAGCGGCACGGAGTTCCTGGCGGTAGAGGCAAAACCCGCCGCTGCCTTGTCCCGGGTGCGTGAAGTTCTGCTGATCTGGCCTGGCAACCCGACACCAACCGATTTGCCTGAACCGGCAACCGAGATGCCGGCGGAACGGGCGCCACCCGAATCCGGGCAGGAAGAATCGGGTCCGGCCGCAGAGCCGGCTGACGGAGACCCGGCGTGAGTCGGCGCAATCTGCCCCGCTGGCCTGTGTGGCTGATCCTCGTTGGCGCTGCGGCACTAATGACGCTCTCACTGCCGGATGCCCTGACAGCCTACCGGCCCGCTTGGGCCACTCTCGTCCTGATCTACTGCATCATGATGTGGCCCGGCCGCTTCGGCCTCGGCACCGGCTGGGTTATTGGCTTGCTGCTGGATATCCTCCAGGGCTCTACCTTGGGACAGCACGCCCTGGCGCTAACGGTGGTCGCCTACATCACACTGCGGTTTCATCGACAGATCCGGATATTTCCTCTCTGGCAACTCACCGCAACGGTTTTCGGGCTGCTGGGAGCAGAGGCCTTCATTCTTTTCTGGATTGACGGGGTTGCCGGCAACCCGCCCGCCGGGGTCGCCCGCTGGTCTCAGGTTGTGACCGGCGCTGTGCTATGGCCCGTCGTGCTGGCTATGATGGACCGCATACGCGAGCGGCTGGAGCGCCGTGACGCGCGTTTTTCCTGAGCACACGGATGGACAGCACCCTACAAATCAAAGACCACTGGGCCGAGCAGCGCCTGTTTAACCGCCGCGTGATTGTGGCCGTCATATTGGTCTTCGCGCTTAGCGGGGTGGTGGTCGTCCGGCTGGCCCAACTGCAGATTGCCGAGTACGACTACTTCTCGGCCCAGTCCCAGGGCAATCGCATCCGTGTTCAGCCGGCTCCGCCCACGCGCGGCCTGATCTTTGACAGAAACGGCCAGATCCTGGCCGAAAATATCCCCACCTATCAGCTGGAACTGATACCCGAGCAGGTACCCGATCTGGATGCCACCCTCGACCAACTGGCTGTCGCGGATCTGATCGCTCACGATGATATACCCGAACTTAAAGCTCTGATTAGCTCGCGCCGGCGCTTTGACTCGGTGGCCATCCGGCAGCGACTGGATGATGAAACCTTGGCTCGCTTCGCCGTGGATCGGCCGCGTTTTCCCGGTGTGGACATCCGGGCCCGCCTGACCCGCGCCTACCCCCTGGGCCCGGCAATTGCCCACGCCGTGGGCTATGTCGGCGGCATTAGCCTGGCGGACCGGAAGGCATTGGATTCGCGAGACTATGCGGGCACAGCCCTCGTGGGCAAGGTCGGCGTGGAGCGCAGTTACGAAGATGCCCTGCACGGTGACGTGGGGCACGCGGATGTGCTGGTCAATGCCAGGGGCCGAATGATTGAGGTACTGGATCGCAACGCGCCCCAACCGGGTCGCGATCTGATCCTGACCCTGGATGCCGGGTCCCAACTCGTCGCCTGGAAAGCCATGGCCGGACGACGCGGCGCAGTCGTTGCTATTGATCCGCGCAACGGCGAAGTGCTGGTGCTGGTCAGCACGCCGGCCTACGATCCGAACGGGATCAGTGCCGGGCTGACGCGCAAGGACTTTCGCACGCTCCAGGAAGATCCGGATCGACCCCTGTTCAACCGGGCTGTTCGCGGGGCCTATCCGCCGGGATCCACCATCAAGCCCGTCCTGGGGCTGGCGGGACTGGACTATAATCTGCTGAATCCCAATAAACAGCACTATTGCGGTGGCTTCTATCAGCTACCGGGCAAGTCCCACCGCTACCGGGACTGGAAGCCCGCCGGACACGGTCCCGTGGACCTGCACGACGCCATTGCGCAGTCCTGTGATGTCTACTTTTACCAATTGGCCACTGGAATGGGCATCGATCGCATGGCGATGTTTTTGCGCCGCTTTGGACTGGGCGCCGATACAGGAGTCGATATCCCGGGTGAGAAGTCAGGTTTGATACCCGATCCCGGCTGGAAGCGCGCGGCCTTTTCGCGGCGCGAAGATCAAGTCTGGTACCCGGGTGAAACTGTGATTGCCGGTATTGGTCAGGGCTATATGCTGACGACGCCGCTGCAACTGGCGCATCTGTCAGCCACTATTGCAGCCCGTGGCAAGCGCTTTCAGCCAACCCTGCTCAGGGGCTTTCGCGATTCAGATGCCAATTCCACTCTCCTGCTAGAGCCGGAATCCTTGCCGCCGGTTGAGATCCGGGAAGACCTGGACTGGGATCGCATCATCAGTGCCATGAATGCAGTGCTGCAAGGCCGGCGAGGCACCGCACGCGCAGTGGGCATGGATGCGCCGTTCACTATGGCGGGCAAAAGCGGCACAGCCCAGGTATTCAGCGTCGCACAGGACGCCGAATACAAGGCCGATGAAGTCGCTGAGCGCATGCGTGACCATGCGCTGTTTATTGCCTTTGCACCTTTGGAAAAGCCCAGCATTGCTGTAGCAGTGGTAATTGAAAACGGTGAAAGCGGCAGCCGTGAAGCGGCCCCCGTGGCTCGGGCCGTCATGGAAAACTACCTGGAGCAAGTCCTGTGAGCGCCTTGGCCGGCAGCCGCCGCACGGCAGACATTTCTTCACTCGCACGCCTGCTGAGCGGCCTGCACCTGGACGGTCTGCTGCTGATGGCGATAGCCATGACCATGAGCATCGGCACCCTGGCCGTCTACAGCGCAGTGGGTCAGAACGAGGCGCTGGTCATGAATCAGCTCACTCGCATGGCGGCCGCATTGGTTGCGATGCTGGTGATGGCCCAGGTTGACCCGGCCTGGCTGCGGCGCCTTTCGCCGTGGGTCTATGTGGCGGGCCTGGCCTTGCTGGGCCTGGTGCTGGTATCCGGCGATGTTGGCGGCGGCGCGCAGCGCTGGCTCAACCTGGGCGTGCGCTTTCAGCCCTCCGAGATCATGAAGCTCGGCGTACCCCTGATGGTGGCCTGGGTTCTGCATGATCGGCCCCTGCCGCCATCCTTCCTGATGATCGTGAGCTGCCTTGCCCTGATCCTGATCCCCGTTGCGCTGATCGCGCTGCAGCCGGATTTGGGCACAGCCATCATGATTACTGCCAGTGGTTTTGCAGCTATTTTCCTGGCCGGCATCGGCATGCGTTACCTCATAGGCGCCGGGGCTTCTGCCCTGGTTGCCTTACCCGCCCTCTGGTACTTCGTCATGCACGATTACCAGAAGCGCCGTGTCCTGACTTTGTTTGATCCGGGCAGCGATCCCCTGGGCGCGGGCTACCATATTATTCAGTCGAAAATTGCCATCGGTTCCGGCGGTCTGTTCGGCAAGGGCTGGCTAAATGGCACCCAGGGCCAGCTGGAATTTTTGCCGGAGCGGTCCACGGACTTCATTTTTGCCGTGATCGGCGAGGAGTTCGGGCTCATGGGCGCCCTGACGGTTCTGCTCGTCTATCTGGCTATCGTGGGCCGCGGACTGTATATCGCCGCCACGGCCCAGGAAACCTTCAGCCGTTTGCTGGCTGGCAGCATCAGCCTGACCTTCTTCTTTTATGTTTTTGTGAACACCGGCATGGTCACAGGATTGTTGCCAGTGGTGGGCGTACCCTTGCCCCTGATCAGCATGGGCGGCACGTCCATGGTGACCCTGCTGGCAGGTTTCGGTATTCTCATGTCTATCCAGACGCACCGGAAGCTCCTGGCTCGATGACAAGGAAGATGCCACCCGTCCTGGCAGCAGGGCTATGCCTGTTGCTCAGCGCAACCCCGCTGCTCGCCATAAACACTGACCGTGAAGACGTACGCGCCTTCGTGGAAGAACTGCGCGACCGTCACGGTTTTGACGCAGCGCTCGTGGAGGCAACTCTGGCCGACAGCCAGACTAAGCAAAAAATCCTCGACGCCATCAGTCGGCCTGCGGAAAAGACCAAGCCCTGGTTCGAATACCGGCAAATCTTCATGACCGACGAGCGCATTGCCGGCGGCCTGGAATTCATTAAAGAACACCGTGAGCTTCTGGACCGGGTGGCGGCCGAGACCGGCGTACCGGCAGAGATGATCGCGGCAATTATCGGCGTGGAAACCTACTACGGTCGGCGGACCGGCAGTTACCGGGTACTGGACGCCCTCAGCACCCTGGGCTTCGACTATCCCCCGCGCGCTAAATTCTTCCGTTCAGAACTGATGGAGTTTTTCCTCCTGGCCCGCGAAGAGGGTCTGGGCGTCGATGAGATCAAGGGTTCCTATGCCGGCGCCATGGGTCCGCCTCAGTTTATTCCCAGCAGTTACCGGGCCTACGCCGTGGACGGCGATGGCGATGGCCAACGCGACCTGCTGGGTAACTGGGATGACGTCATTGCCAGCGTTGCCAATTACTTCGTCGCCCACCGCTGGGCGCCGGGCCAGCCCGTCGCCGCCCTGGCGCGTCTGGATGATCCGTCGGCGGCACCGGCAAAGAACACGCTCAAACTGAACAGCAGCATGGGTGAATTGCGCGGCCGGGGCATCAGCGCCGACCCGCAGATTGCCGGCAATACAAAGGCTATGCTTTTGCGCTTCGAAGCGGAGGATGCGGATGAATTCTGGGTCGGCTTCCAGAACTTCTATGTGATCACCCGCTACAATCGCAGCCCCATGTACGCTCTGGCTGTCTTCCAGCTTTCGCAGGCGCTGGCGCAGGGGCCCGATGCCACAGCCGAAGCTGTCGCCCGGAAAACCCCATGATTAGAGCACTCACTGTCCTGCTGCTTCTGAGTCTGCTCGGCGGCTGCACCGGCCTGTCACGCTCCAAGGCACCCGGGCCCAAGGCAGGGCCCGCCCCCGTGGTCGCTGACCCGGGACAGCCGGACCGCCGCGCCCGCGGCAATCCCGTTTTTTATGAGGTGTTCGGCGAGCGTTATTACGTGAGCTCATCCAGCGCAGGCTATCGGGAAAAAGGCGTGGCTTCCTGGTACGGCACCAAGTTTCATGGGCGGCCGACATCCAGCGGTGAGCCCTACGACATGTACGCCATGACGGCAGCCCACAAGACCTTGCCCCTGCCTACCCGGGTGCGCGTAACCAACCTGCGCAACCAGCGCAGTGTGATCGTCATGGTCAATGACCGAGGACCCTTTATTGATAATCGGATCATCGATATGTCCTATGCCGCCGCCCAGAAGCTGGACATGACGCGCGAAGGCACCGCCCTGGTGACCGTGGAAGCCCTGCCCTATTCAGAAACAGAGATACCGGCACCGCAGGCAACCCGCACAATAACCTCGGCCGCCGCGCCTGCGGCTCAACCGAAGATGTATCTGCAGGTGGGTGCATTCGGAGAATCGGCTAACGCCCAACTGCTCAAACAGAGGCTTGAGTCAGATGGCCTCGACAATGTTCTGATTAAAAGTGATGAGGGCAGACAGCCCGCGATTTATCGCGTGCGGCTTGGCCCCATCGCCGACGTCACGGAATATGACCAACTGGTGCAGCGAGTAGCATCACTGGATATTCGCGACGTCCACCTGGTCACTGAAGCACCCCAAAACCGCCCCGGCGGATGACGGGCCACGCTGCCTGAGGGAGGCGGCGGACAACTGATGCGGAGACGAAGATGATCATTGCTGTGCGCGCATTGATTCTGCTACTAGTGCTGCCTTTTACTGTGAATGCTCAGGTGCCATCGCCACCGGAGCTCGGGGCGCGTGGCTACATTCTGATGGATCACAGCAGCGGCCAGATACTTGCCGCTCAAAATGAACATGAGCACCTGGACCCGGCCAGCATCACCAAACTGATGACGGCCTATGCAGCGTTCCGGGCCCTGGCAGAAGGCCAGATCAAGCTCGACGATGAAGTGCCGGTCAGTGAAAACGCCTGGCGCACACCCGGTTCACGCATGTTTATCGAGGTCAATACACGAGTCAGCGTGGAAGATCTGTTGCAGGGCATGATCGTGCAGTCAGGCAATGATGCCAGCGTGGCCATGGCCGAATATCTGGCCGGCTCGGAAGCCACCTTCGCGCAACTGATGACGCAGTACGCGAAAGAACTGGGCATGCTGAATACCCAGTATCGCAATGCCACAGGCTTGCCCGCCGAGGGCCATCAAACCACAGCGGCAGATATTGCCCGCCTTGCCTCCGTCATCGTGACCAACTATCCCGAGTACTACCGCTGGTACTCCCAACGCGAATTTACCTACAACGGTATTACACAGAAAAATCGCAACGCATTACTGTGGCGCGACCCCAGTGTCGACGGCATGAAAACGGGTATGACGGATGCCGCCGGCTATTGCCTGGTGTCATCCGCCCAGCGCGAAGACATGCGACTGATTGCAGTCGTCCTGGGCACCAAAAGCCCGACGGCGCGCGCTAATGATTCACAGGCGCTGCTGAATTACGGCTTCCGCTTCTATGAAACCCGGCTGCTCTATCCCGTCGGTGATGCCATTACCCAGGCGCGGGTCTGGAAAGGCGACCAGGAAACCATGGGGCTGGGTGTTCAGCAGGACATCTACGTGACCATTCCGCGCGGCAGCTATGATCGGCTGGAAGCTCAACTGGACCTGCCACAGCAACTGGTTGCCCCGGTGGAGCCAACGGACCGGCTTGGGACTCTGCGCGTCAGCCTGGCCGACAGAACCTTGATGGAAGCCAACCTGTTTGCTCTGAATGCAGTACCCGAAGGCACTATCTGGCAGCGCGCCCGTGATTCGGTGCTGCTTTGGTTCGAATAGAGTCTGGCCATGGCCGAGCCCCTGCCCACCGCCTACCTGAACGGTGAATTTCTCCCGGTAGAGACGGCCCGAATCTCGCCCCTGGACCGCGGTTTTTTGTTCGGCGATGCAGTCTACGAGGTTATTCCCGTGTACCGCGGACGAGCCTTGTTACTGGATGCTCATCTTGCCCGCCTCGGCAACAGCCTGCAGGCTCTGTCCATTGGCGATCCACTGCAGGAAAAAGGCTGGCGGCAACTGGTTGCGGAGCTGATCCGACGCAATGGCGACGGTGATATGGGGCTATACCTGCAGGTCAGTCGGGGCACGGACCGGGGCCGTGATCACGCTTTCCCGACGACGGCTATCCCAGCCACGGTATTCGCCATGGCCAGTCCGGTGCCGGCACCCCGGGCTGACGGGCTGCGCGCAATCACAATGCCGGATACGCGTTGGGGACGCTGCGACATTAAGGCCACGGCACTGCTGGCCAATGTGCTGTCGCGACAGGCAGCCTCCGAAGCCGGCGCGGACGAAGCCATCCTGACCTGGCAAGGCGAAGTGACCGAGGGATCATCCAGTTCGATAATATTGGTTGAGGGTCAGGAATTGATTCGACGACCTAACAGTGAGGCGATTCTGCCGGGCACCACAACCGACCTGGTCGTGGAACTGGCCCGGGAAGCTGGCCTCCCGTGCCGTGAGGAACCCATCGGAGTGGAGCGACTGCACAGCGCTGATGAAGTCTGGCTGGCCAGCGCCATGCGCGGCGTGTCCGCAGTGGTAAACATTGATGGCCGGGACATTGGCGACGGCACACCCGGATCGGCCTGGCGCGAAGTCGCCAGCCGCTTTGAAGACTATAAATATGCCGATTGAATCAGAAAGTGTTTTCGAGTTTCCCTGTCGCTTCCCCATTAAAGCAATGGGTCGCGATGCAGAGGGATTCCCGGCGCATGTGATGGAACTGGTCGCAGCCAGTGCCGGACCCATTGACCACGATGACGTACGGATTAAGCCCAGTCGCGATGGTCGCTATATTTCCGTGACCATCACCTTCACGGCAACCAGCCAGGAGCAGCTGGACACCATTTACAAAAGTCTCACGGGCAGCGAGCGAATTCTCGTCGTCCTCTAGCAAGCCATGCCTCGCATCAAGCACCTTGGTCGGGTCGACTATGGCGCCACCCTGGCGGCCATGCAGGAATTTACCGCTTCGCGCGGACCCGACACCGAGGATGAAATCTGGCTTCTGGAACATCCGCCGGTATTCACCCTGGGCCTGAACACCGCGCCGGAGCACTTACTGGCCCCCGGCGACATTCCCGTCATACAAACGGATCGCGGCGGACAGGTTACCTACCATGGACCCGGCCAGCTGGTGGCCTATACCCTGGTGGATATTCGCCGGGCCGATCTTAACGTCAGGCAGCTGGTCTGCGCCCTGGAGCGGGCGATCATCGCGGTGCTGGCGGACTACGCCATTACCGGGGTTGCTCGACGCGATGCTCCCGGTGTTTATGTCAACGGCGCTAAAATTGCCAGCCTGGGCCTGCGCATAAGAAAAGGCTCCAGCTATCACGGCCTCGCCTTAAACGTGGCCATGGATCTGGAGCCCTTCTCCCGCATCAATCCATGCGGCTTTGTGGATCTGCCCGTCACCCAGCTCAGTGAGCAGGGAGGCCCGGATGATCTGCAAAAAATAGCCGGGGCTCTGGAGCCCCGGCTGTTATCTGAACTCGGCCTTTAACCGACTTCGGCTGCCTCGGGACGACGCGGGTTCCGTCCCACCCATTTGCCTTCTTCCATCACCAGCTGCTGGACTTCACCGCGACGCAGGTAGCAATAAGAACGCTGTTGCAGATCATCACCTTTGACGTTCAGCCAGACCTCGTAATTGCCACCGCGAGATTTAACCTTGGTCAGATTACTCAGGACACCGTCGCCGACGGATTCTTCAACTGCTACCTTGCAGGCGCGAATAGCGTCCTGGGCCGGGGCAGCAACAGCAGCGCTGGATACGGTGAGGCCGGTAGCCAGACTAATCGCGATTACAGTAAAGCGGTTCATGTTTCGTTCTCCAAAAAAGTGTCGAGTGTCCTTACCCGGCTTGGGCACCTGAGTTGTGCGCGCCGTTATCATCCAATTTCGGGCCAGGAGCCGGGCTGGATTCACCCGGACGCCACTGACCGGCAAGCCATCAGAGATGACCACTCAATGGACATACAAAAAGCACCGCTGATCATCCGTCCCCAGAACCGCGCGGAGGACCTGGCAGCTATTGGCGGTATCAACGCCATGGCGTTCGGCAAGGGCGGCGGGACACCGGCCTTCCAGGCGCTGCGGACCTCGGCGCACGATATTGTCTCGTTGGTGGCAGAGCGCCAGGGCGAGGTCATCGGCCATGTCTTTTTCAGCCCGGTCACCCTGGAAAGCGACCCACCCCTGCAAGGCATGGGGCTGGGAGAACTGGCTGTGGCCCCGGACTGGCAGCGCCAGGGTGTCGGTGCAGCGCTCACCGAGGCTGGCATAGCAGCCTTGCGTGGAACGCGCTGTCCCTTTGTCATCGTGATTGGCCTGCCGGCGTATTACCCTCGCCTGGGCTTTGAGGCGGGCAGCAAGTACGGACTGAAATGCCAGTGGGACGTACCGCCCGAATCATTCATGGTGCGCGTCCTGGATCCGGGCGCTTTAGGCGACAGGACGGGTACCGTGCGCTATCGCGACGTCTGAGCTCCAGCCCTGAGGCGGGCGTCCAGCTCTGCCAGTCGCTGCGGCGTGCCCACATCGGTCCAGCTGCCGTCGAACCGTTCGCCCGTGATCGCCCCTTGCTCAGCCGCCGCAATCAACAGCGGTGCCAACGGAAATCGCCCGGGCGCACAAGCCTGGAGCAAGGCAGGATCGATAATGGCCAGTCCCGAGTAAGTCAGTCGCGGCCCTGACCCGGTGCTGATCCGACCGTCGACCAGACAAAAATCCCCCTGTGGGTTGTGCGTGGGATTGGGCACCAGCACCAGATGCGCAAGCGCCCCCGGCGCCAGCGACGCCGACCTGAAGACGTAATCGGTGAACACATCAGCATTCACCAGCCAAAAAGCCTCGGAGCCCAGTAATGGCAGGGCCTGGCGAATGCCGCCGCCGGTTTCCAGAGCCGCAGAACCCTCGTCACTGAACTCCACATCCAGCCCCCAGCGGCTGCCATCGCCAACGAAATCCCGGATTTTCTGCCCCTGCCAGGCCAGATTAATCACGACCTGCTCGATACCCCCAGCCGCCAGGGCTGACAGGGGATAATCCAGCAAGGCCCGGTTGCCTGCCTCCAACAGGGTCTTGGGTCGCTCATCCGTCAGCGGTCGCATGCGTTCACCGCGACCGGCAGCAAGAATCATCGCCTTCATCGGGCTCCAATCAGAATCAGTCAATTTCAGGCAGCAACTATATAATGCCGCGGTCATCCGGCTGGACCTGCACCTTGCGCCTATCGACGCTGATTCCAATGCTGCTGTTGTGCTGCCTGGTTCAGTCGCCTCCAGTCATCGCGGCCGAGCCCGGCCGTGTCATTGACTGGGGCGGTTGCCCCGTTGACCCGCCGCCCATGCCGCCCGGCGCGGATGCTCTCAAAGATAAGGAAATCAGCGTTGAGAGCGGTCGCGCAGAGGTTTCCCTCGCGGGGGATGCCACCTTTAGCGGACAGATCATGCTGCGCAGCGGGGATCGTCTGCTGCGCGCCGATGGCGCAAGCTTCAACCGGGAAACCGGCACCCTGCAAGTCACCGGCGCCGCCGAATTTCGCAATGACGATCTGCGCGTCAACGGTTCAGATGCCAGCTTCAGTGAGCGCGACGGCGAGATTCGTTTCAACAATGCTGATTTTGATGTCTGGACCGTGCCGGCCCGGGGCACAGCCGAGCGACTGGTTGTCCGCCAGGAAGGCACGGTCAAGATGCGGGAGGTCAGCTACACGGCCTGCCCGCCGGGGAGCAATGACTGGCTGTTGCGAGCCTCGAAAGTCACCCTCGATCAGGAAACCGGCGTCGGCAAGGCAAAAAACGCCCGCATGGAGGTTAAAGGCGTACCCGTTTTCTGGTTACCCACCATCAGTTATCCCATCAGCGAGAAGCGCAAAAGCGGCTTCCTGGTTCCCGATGTGGGCAACAGTGAACGCCGGGGCTTTGACGTCGCGACGCCCTGGTACTGGAATATCGCCCCAAACTACGATGCCACGATTACCCCGCGTTTGATGACCCAGCGTGGGGTGCAGCTGGGCGGCGAGTTTCGCTACCTGCAACCCGGGCTGAACGGCGTCCTGCAGGGAGAAGTACTGAAGGATGACGACAAGACCAACAAAAATCGAACCCTGCTGGCCATTGAACACCAGCAGGCCCTGCCCTGGGGCTGGCGTGGCACGGCAGAAGGAATCGATGTATCCGACTCAAATTACTTCGAAGATTTTTCCAGTAGTCTGGCCAGTACCAGTCAGGTCAGCCTGAACCGGTTTGTGGACCTTGAGTTTTATAACGGGCCCTGGACTGCCCTGTTTCGCGTGCAGGACTTTCAGATTATTGATGACAGCCTGACCAGCGAAGAAAAACCCTATAAACGCCTGCCGCAATTTGTCCTGAACGGCTATCAGCCGGAAGGCCTGCTCGGCTTCAATTATCGCGTTGACAGCGAATTGAGCTTTTTTGATCGCGATGTGGGAGCTACAGGCCTGCGTGCTCACATTACACCGGCAATTTCCCGCAGCATGAATTTCGGTTTTCTGCGGGTTGAGCCGGGCGCGGCCCTGGACCACACCCGCTACGCCCTGGACGATGCCGATACGTTCGAAAAAGACGATCCGGAACGCACCGTACCCATTCTGAGCATGGACCTGAGCAGCGTCTTCGAGCGCACGATAAACAAAGGTCGATTCCTGCAAACTTTGGAACCGCGCGCTCTGTACACCTACATACCCTCGCGCAATCAGGATGATCTGCCCGTCTTCGACACCATCGAGCCTGACCTGAATATCGTCCAGCTTTATCGCCCCAACCGCTTCGTGGGTTACGACCGGCTGGCCGACGCGAACCAGATTGCCCTGGGTCTGACGACCCGCATGATTCGCGCCGAAACGGGGGTGGAATTCCTGCGCGCCACAGTCGGCCAGTTACGCTACTTTTCAGACTCCAAGGTCACACTCCCTGATGTGGAGCCCATTGACGATAACTCGTCGGACTATCTGGCCGAACTGAGTACGAAATTTGCCAATTACTGGCGTATGGACCTGGGCTATCAATGGAATACTGATGAAACCGACACACGCAAAGCCGAAGCACGGGTCAGGTATCAGCGCGACGGCAAACGTATTGCGGGACTGTCGTATCGATATCGCAAACGCTTGCTGCAGGAAATCGATGCCGTCCTGGCCTGGCCCCTGGCAGAGCACTGGAATTTCGTCGGCCGCTTTAATTTCTCCATTCGCGGCAGCGAGCCCCTGGAGCGCTTTGCCGCCCTTGAATACGAAACCTGCTGCTGGGCTGTGCGCACCGTGTGGCGCCGCTATCTGACGCGTCGCAACGGCGAATCAGACACATCGGTGGGCTTTCAGTTTGTCCTGAAGGGCTTCGGCGACCCCGGCACGGCGGCGGAGTCTCTATTGGATCGTGGTATTCTGGGCTACTAACAACACCGCTATTCCCCATGCCTTTTCTATCACGACTACTCCTTAGCCTGACTCTTGTCGCAGTCACCCTGTCCACCGTGCACGCCCAGACCCGTGAGCTGAGCAGCAGCGGTCAGCTGCTTGATGGCGTCGCCGCCGTGGTGAACGACGGCGTCGTACTCAAAAGTGAACTGCAGGATGAGCTGACACGCATCATTGAGCGACTGCGGCAACAGGGCACGCCGATCCCGCCGATGCAGCAGCTGGCTCCCCAGGTTCTTGAACGCTTAATTGTCCAGCGTATCCAGCTGCAGCGCGCCGGCCGGGTCGGCCTGCAGGTGTCAGACGAGACCCTGAACGCGGCGCTGGCCAATGTGGCTGAACGCAACGGTATAAGTCTGGGCGAGCTGCCCGACCTGCTGGCACAGGAAGGTGTGGACTATGGCAGCTATCGGGAAAATCTGCGCAATCAGATCGTGACCGATCAATTGCGACAACGCGATGTTCTGGGACGGATCAATGTTTCGCCCAAGGAAATCGAGGAGTACATGGAGCGGGAACAGGATCGCGAATTTTTTAATGAAGAATTCGAGCTCAGCCAGATCCTGGTTGCCACCTCTACAGGGTCTTCACCGGAAGAACTGGCCACGGCGGAAGCCAAGATCAATCGGCTGCTGACCCGAATCCGCGATGGAGAATCCTTCGCCGAACTGGCGGTCGCTAATTCTGATGGCCAGGGCGCCCTCGAGGGCGGCAGCCTGGGCTGGCGCAAGGGCAGCGAATTACCCACACTGTTCGCCGAGGTCGTCCCCGGTATGCAAGCCGGCCAGGTATCGGACCCTATTCGCAGCAACAGCGGTTTTCACCTGGTGCGGCTGGATGACCGGCGGGGCGCACAGCCCATCATGGAGAATCAGGTCCTCGTGCGGCACATTCTGATTACAACGAATGAAGTACTGGACGACGATTCAGCCAAACAGAAACTCACCGAAATCCGGGAGCAGATTCTTGAGGGTGATGATTTCGCTGCAGTGGCTAAAGTCGTGTCAGAGGACCCGGGTTCCGCGATCGAAGGCGGCGATATGGGCTGGACCAGCCCCAATTCTTTCGTCCCAGAATTTGCCGCCGTGTGTAAAGAGATTCCGAACAATCAAATCAGTGAGCCGTTCCAGACTCAGTTCGGCTGGCACATTCTCGAAGTCCTCGACCGACGGATCCAGGATACAACGGCGGAGGTGCAGCGCGCTGAAGCAACTCAGGCCATCCGCAACAGCAAGCTCGGTGAAGAAACTGAAATCTGGGCCCGGCGGCTGCGCGATCAGGCTTTCGTTGAATACCGCATGTGAGCCGCGACCCCGCTGTCGCAACGGGAACCACCCGCATTGACCCCACAGACCCCGCGTATCGCCCTCACCCCCGGTGAACCCGCAGGCATCGGCCCGGACCTGAGCCTTTTTCTGGCCAGCCGCGACTGGCCGGCTGAACTGGTTGCCTTTGCAGATCCTGTCGTACTCGCCGCGCGCGCCGAGCAGCTGGGACTGAATATCCAGCTGCTGGAATATCGGGCTAATAGCCCGGCCCGGCCCTCACGCGCCGGACAACTGCTGGTATCGCCGATCCCGGTGGCCATTGAGCCTGAACCCGGCCAGTTGAACCCGGCAAATGCCGCCTACGTGCTGAGCAGTCTGGAGCAGGCCTGCGACGGGTGTCTGGCAGGAGAGTTTGCCGCCCTGGTGACGGGGCCAGTGCACAAAGGCGTCATTAACGAAGCCGGCCAGGCTTTTTCCGGGCACACGGAATACCTGGCTCACCGCAGCGGGACCCACCAGCCTCTGATGCTATTGGTAGCCGGTGAACTGCGCGTTGCCCTGGTGACTACTCACCTGGCCTTGCGCGATGTGCCCGACAGGATTAACGCGGACGGAGTCACCCGTGCGGCTACTGTGCTGGCTAACGGACTGCGTGACAACTTCGGTATCCCCCGGCCCAGAATCCTGGTTCTGGGCCTGAATCCCCATGCAGGCGAGTCGGGACACCTGGGGACTGAAGAACAAACCGCTATCGCGCCGGCCATCGCACAATTGCAGACCGCGGGCATCAACGCGGTGGGCCCGCTGCCGGCCGATACGGCATTCACACCCCACAGCCTGGAACAGGCAGACGCGGTGCTGGCCATGTATCACGACCAAGGTCTGACGGTTCTTAAGCACCGCGGCTTTGGCCGCGCAGTCAACGTAACCCTCGGCCTGCCCCTGGTGCGCACCTCTGTGGATCACGGCACGGCCCTGGATCTGGCTGGCACGGGCAAAGCCGATGGAGGTAGTTTCGTTGCGGCCGTGGAACTTGCCCTGAAGATCAGCGCGCCCCCTGTCTCGTGAACTACGCTCGCCCGCGCAAGCGTTTCGGCCAGCATTTTTTGCATGACCCGACGACGCTGGCCCGGCTGGTGGCCTCCATGTCACCCGCCGCGACGGACCATTTCGTGGAGATCGGGCCCGGCCGGGGCGCCCTGACGCGGCCGCTGCTGGAACAAGTGGCGCGGCTGGATGTGATCGAGGTCGACCGGGACCTGGCCGCCCGTTTGCAAACGGATCTGCCGGATCCGCGGCTGCAGGTTCACATCGGCGACGCCCTGCGCTTTGACTTCGCCGCCCTGGGCGATGAACTGCGTCTTGCCGGCAACCTGCCTTACAACATTTCTACCCCGTTACTGTTCCATCTGCTGGAATTCGGGCCGCTGTTTCGCGACTTGCATGTCATGTTGCAAAAAGAAGTCGTGGATCGAATGGTGGCACCTCCCGGCGGCCGCACCTATGGCCGCCTGACTGTGGCCCTGGCGGCGCGCTGCCGCGTGGAGCGTTTGCTGGTGATTCGCGCCGGCGCATTCACCCCGCCGCCAAAAGTTGATTCGGCCTTTGTCCGCCTGATTCCGGAACCGGGCAGGCAAGGCACCATCGACTCGCCGAAAGATTTCAATCGCGTGGTCACGCAGGCCTTCTCCATGCGGCGCAAGCGTCTGGCCAATGCGCTGAAAGGCCTGATCAGTGAAACGGAGCTGGGTGACCTCGGGGTGGACCCCGGTTGTCGCCCCCAGACCGTGGATACGGCGGCGTATATCAACATCGCAAATAGCTACACCGCGCGACATGCAGACGACAACAACGCGCTAGAATAAAGCGTGGACGAGGCGGGACCGTTAAGTATGCAGAGCGATATACGAATTGACGTACAGAGCACCTTTCTGGACGATCAGTCGGATCCGCCTGCCGGCCGATTCGTCTTCGCTTATACCATCACCATTCACAACGACCGGGCCCTGCCGGCCAAGCTCCTGAACCGGCGCTGGCTGATCACCGATGCCAACGGCAAGGTACAGGAGGTCCGCGGCGACGGCGTGGTGGGCGAGCAACCCAAAATTCCGCCCGGCAAATTGCACCGCTACTCCAGCGGCGCCGTCCTGGAAACGCCCGTGGGCACCATGGAGGGCAGCTACGGCATGGTCAGTGACGATGGCGAGAGCTTCGAAGCAGCGATCCCCCGTTTCCGGCTGGCTGTGCCCGGCATACTGAATTAACCACAAGTCTGACGATGGCCGTCTATGCAATCGGAGACGTTCAGGGATGCTATGACGAGCTGTCCCGACTCCTTGACCGTCTGAAACTGGATACCGCCGAGGACGAAGTCTGGTTTGTCGGTGACCTGGTCAATCGGGGCCCCCGGTCCCTTGACGTATTGCGTCTGGTCCGTTCGCTGGGCGACATGGCGGTCGTCACCCTGGGCAATCATGACCTTCACCTGCTGGCCCTGGCGCTGGCCAAAGATGTACCGGTGTCCAGCGGCGATCTTGGCCCGGTTCTGGATGCCCCTGATCGGGATGAACTCATCGAGTGGCTGCGTCATCGCCCGCTGGCCCATTACCGCCCGGATATGAACACCCTGATGGTCCATGCCGGCATCTGCCCCCAGTGGGACCCGCTGCAGACTGTGCGTTGTGCCCGCGAGGTTGAGAAAGTCTTGCGGGGAGACACCGCTACAAAGTTTCTTGCGGCCATGTACGGCTCACGGCCTGACCGATGGGATACCGGATTGCGGGGCCTGGAACGCTTGCGCTTCATTACCAACTGCCTGACCCGGATTCGTTACTGCCATCGTGACGGTCATCTGGACTTTGATGCGAAGGGACCACCCAGTCAGGCCAAAAACAGCCTGATCCCCTGGTTCGATATGCCTGAGCGCAACACAGATGCCGTGCGTGTTGTTTTCGGCCACTGGTCGTCTCTGGGATTGCTCCAGCAACCCGGCCTGCTCGGCCTGGACACAGGCTGCGTCTGGGGTGGCGCGCTTACGGCCATCAGGCTGACGGGGCCAGCCCGAATCGTCGCGGAAGAATCGCAAGGCTATAGAAAGCCAAAGAATAGCTAGACCGCAACAGCCGCCTTGATATGCGGGTGTGATTCGTAGCCGAGGATTTCAAAGTCCTCAAAGCGGTAATCAAAAATGCTCGCCGGCCGCCGCTGAATTGCCAGCCTGGGCAAAGGCAGTGGCGCGCGACCCAGTTGCTGATCCGTTTGCTCAAGATGATTCGTATACAGATGGCAATCGCCACCCGTCCAGATGAAATCTCCCACCTGCAAGTCCGTTTGCTGAGCCACCATATGGGTGAGCAGCGCGTAGGAAGCAATATTGAATGGCACGCCCAGAAAGATATCCGCGCTGCGCTGATAGAGCTGACAGGAGAGCCGCCCGTCAGCCACATAAAATTGAAACAGACAGTGACAGGGCGCCAGTGCCATCCGGTCCAGCTCGCCCACGTTCCACGCGCTGACGATAATGCGTCGCGAGTCGGGGTTTTCCCGCAGGGTCGCAATTACCTGGCTGATCTGATCGACCTGGCTGCCATCAGGCGTCGGCCATGACCGCCACTGGGCACCGTAAACCGGACCCAGATCACCCTGCTCGTCAGCCCACTCGTCCCAGATGCTGACTTTATGCTCGTGCAAATAGCGAAGGTTGGTTTCGCCGCGCAAAAACCAGAGTAGCTCATGGATAATGGAGCGCGTGTGCAGCTTCTTGGTCGTAACCATAGGAAAGCCGGCGCGCAGATCAAAGCGCATCTGGTGACCGAACACGCTCAGGGTGCCCGTTCCGGTTCTGTCATCCTTGCGCGCGCCGTCATCGCGGGCGCGACGCATCAGATCCAGGTATTGCTGCACGGCTCGATAATCCTCCGGGTCAACGGCTCGTGCCGGCCACGGAGCCTGGCCGGCGATAGGCGATCCAGAATAGCAGGAAGCCGGCCAGAATCATTGGCACCGTTAACAGCATGCCCATGGTGAACCATCCGAATGCGAGATAGCCAATGTGCGCGTCCGGCAGGCGGAAAAACTCAACAATCAGGCGGGCCGTGCCGTATCCGACCAGGAACATGGCCGACACGGCCATCACAGGCCTTGGCCGCGCGGAGAATATCCACAGCAACAGGAATAGCCCGACTCCCTCTAGCAAGGCTTCATAAAGCTGAGTCGGATGACGAGGCTCTCCGTTCACAATAAAAGCCCACGGAACGTCCGTCGTCCTGCCCCATAGCTCGCCATTGATAAAGTTGCCGATGCGGCCGGCGCCCAGGCCAATGGTCACCGCCGGCGCGGTGACATCGATGACGGGCCAGAAACCCGTACCAATCTTGCGACCGAACAGCCAGACGCCGACCATCACGCCGATAAAGCCGCCGTGGAAGGACATACCGCCCTGCCATATCTTGAGCAGGCTGAGGGGGTCATCGGCAATCTGGCTCCAGCCATAAAACAACATATATCCAATGCGGCCGCCGAGAATGACCCCCAGTGCGATATAGAACAGAACATCGTCAGCCTGCTGGACAGTAATCGGGCTGCCGGGCTGGCGGGCGCGGTAACGCATCAGCAGCCAGCCGCCGACGAAGCCGGTCAGGTACATCAACCCATACCAGCGAATCGCCAGCGGACCCAGTTGCAGCGCAATTGGATCAAAACCTGTGTATTCCCACATGCCGACAGTCTAAGGCGCACGGCAAAGCGGGCCAAGCTGCATGACACCGTGTTAGCGTCGATGCTTCCCGATAAGCACACAGGAACATGTTCATCATTCGCCCCGAGAGACCGGTCGACCAGGCCGCCGTCCGCCGTATCCAGACCGATGCCTTTGGCGGCCCGGCCGAGGCTGAGCTGGTGACAAGGCTGCACGCGGCGGGGATGGCCAGGGTCGCACTGGTCGCGACGGTAGACGCCCAGATCGTGGGCCATGTGCTGCTTAGCCCGGTCTCACTGCACGGGGTCTGCACAGCAGATGGCGGACTGGGCCTTGCCCCCCTGGGCGTTCTGCCGGCGCACCAGGGACGGGGCATCGGCAGCTGGCTGGTGGTTGCGGCCATCGCCGCCGCCCGGCGGCTCGGCGCCCGCTATGTTGTGCTGTTGGGTGAACCTGCCTTCTACGCGCGTTTTGGATTCGAAACCGCAACGCGCTACGGTCTGGACAATGAATACGGTGCCGGCGATGCATTCCAGGTACTGGCCCTGCGAATCGGCGCTCTGCCGCCCGAGGGTGGCCTGATCCGCTATGCACCGCCCTTTGCCGCCCTTGCGGACACAGGCCCTGACGCATGAATCAGCTTGCCAAAGAAACCAGCCCTTACCTGTTACAGCATGCCGATAATCCGGTGGACTGGTTGCCGTGGGGCGAGGCGGCCCTGGCACTGGCCCGGGAGCAGGACCGGCCAATCCTGCTGTCTGTCGGCTACTCCGCCTGCCACTGGTGCCACGTCATGGCGCATGAATCTTTCGAGGATACGGGCGTGGCAAAGGTGATGAATGAGCTGTTCGTGAATATCAAAGTGGATCGGGAGGAGCGGCCGGACCTGGATCGCATCTATCAGACGGCCCACCAGCTCATCGCGCGGCGCCCGGGCGGCTGGCCGCTGACTATGTTTCTGGACCCGAAGACCTGCCGGCCTTTCTTCGGCGGCACCTATTTCCCCAAAGAAGCCCGCCATGGCTTACCGGCCTTCCCGGAACTGTTGCAGAAAGTCGCCGATTACTACGAAACCCAGCAGGATGAAATCAGCGAAACGGGCCTGGCCCTGCTCGACGCCTTTGAAAGCCTTGAACCGGGCGCACCCGAGGCTGGAACGCTGTCAGCCGCGCCACTCAGCGCGGCTCGCGACACCATCATGGGGCAGCTGGACACGGAGAACGGCGGCCTGGGAACAGCCCCCAAGTTCCCTCATACCAGCAGCCTGGATACCCTGCTTCGTTATTGGCGAGACACTGCCCACACCACGGAACCCGATACCCAGGCCCTGTATGCGGTTGCCCTGAGCCTGACCCGAATGGCCGAAGGGGGTCTTTATGACCAGCTTGGCGGCGGATTTTGTCGCTATTGTGTCGATGACCATTGGGAAATCCCCCATTTCGAAAAAATGCTTTACGACAACGGTCCGCTGCTGGCTCTGTATGCGCAGCTGTGGCTGGTCAGCGGCGACGAACTGTATCGCCGCGTGGCCAACGAGACAGCGGACTGGGTCATTCGCGACATGCACCAACCGGGCCGTGCTTTTTTCTCGACCCTGGACGCAGACTCCGAAGGCCGCGAGGGCAAGTTCTATGTCTGGCGCCCCGATGAAATCCGCCAATTGCTCAGCACGGAAGAATTCGACGTACTGTCGCCGCACTTCGGCCTGGACCAGCCGGCGAACTTTGAGGGTGACTGGCATCTGCGGGTCCATCAATCCCTGGCAGACGTGGCCAAAGCCGGCGGAATCAATGAATCAGCAGCCCGCCCCTTGCTGGACAGCGCCCGATCCAGATTACTGGCTGCCCGCGACGCCCGCATCTGGCCGGGCCGGGACGAGAAAATCATTGCCAGCTGGAATGGCCTGATGATCCGCGGTCTGGCGATTGCAGCCCGGGCTTTGCAGCGTGAGGAGCTGGCCGCCGCCGCCGCGACGGCCCTGGACTTCATCCAGGAGCAGATGG
>JBPCXH010000130.1:0-3879 GCA_051008735.1 Gammaproteobacteria bacterium
ACCTGTTCAATATTTGATTCGGCGTCGCCGATTTTCGCGGCGATTTCGGCCAGGGCGCCGGGGCGATTCGTTGCTTCGACTTTAATCTCTACAGAGAAATCCCGATCAATAATGCTTTCCCAGTTCACGGCAATCCATTTTTGCGGTTGCTTGCGGAACTCGCCGAGATTGCCGCAAACATTGCGGTGAATGACGACGCCGCGACCCGCGCTGAGGTAACCCATGATGGGGTCCCCGGGCAGCGGATGACAGCAGCGGCCATAGCTGAGCACCATGCCTTCGGTACCGGCAATGACAATGGGATGGCGGTCGGATTCGTCCCCGGAGGCGCCACTTTGTGGGTTTTGCAGCAGTGCTTTAGCTACCAGCGGCGCCAGCCTCTCGCCCAGCCCCAGTTGCTCGAACAGTTCGTTGGTGTTGTTCAGCCCGAACTCTTCCAGCACTGCACGCATGGACTCGCGGCGCACCTTGCGCAAGGAACTTCCCGTATCTCGCAAGGACTGATTGAGCAGGCGCCGGCCCAGTTCCCGGGCATCGCCGAAGCGCAGATTCTTCAGATAATGACGAATGCTCGTCCGGGCCTTGGCTGTCGTCACGAAACTGACCCAGCGTGGATTGGGGTGTGCGCCTGATGCGGTAATTATCTCCACAGTCTGACCACTTTCCAGTGCAGTGCGCAGGGGAACCAGGCGACGATCGATCTTCGCGGCCACGCAGCGATTACCCACATCCGTATGCACGGCGTAGGCAAAGTCCACGCAGGTTGCGCCTCGCGGCAGCCGCATAATGGTGCCCTTGGGCGTGAACACATAAACCTTGTCGGGGAACAGGTCGACCTTGACCTGTTCCAGGAACTCTTCGGAATTAGCGGCCAACTCCATTTCGGTGATGCTGCTTAACCATTCGCGGGCTCGCGCCTGGGGTGGAATCACCTGGGAGTCGGTGGCTTTGTATTGCCAGTGTGAAGCCACACCGCGTTCTGCTATCTGCTCCATATCTTCTGTGCGAATTTGTACTTCCAGCGGGATACCGTTGGGCCCAAACAGGGTCGTGTGCAAAGACTGATAGCCATTGACCCGCGGAATGGCGATGTAGTCTTTGAAGCGTCCCGGCATGGGTTTGTACAGTGCATGGACCAGGCCAAGGGCCCGGTAACAGTTATCGGGATTATCGACGATGATGCGGAAGCCGAAAACATCGGCGATCTCCGCCAGTGCCCGCTGTTTGGACGCCATCTTTCGGTAGATGCTGTAAAGATTTTTCTGGCGGCCGCGCACCGTACTGTCGATGCCGGCAGTTTTCAGGGCGGACTCCAGACGTTCCGAGGTGCGGCGAATAATATGGCGCTGATTGCCCTGGGCTTTGCGAACGGCCCGGTCCAGCACTCGATGCCGGTAAGGATAGGCATAACGAAAGCCGAGTTCTTCCAGTTCGGTTTTCAATGAATACACGCCGAGCCGATTGGCGATGGGCGCATAAATTTCCAGCGTCTCCCGTGCAATCCTTGACTGCTTTGCTGGCGGCAGGGATTCCAGGGTTTGCATGTTGTGCAGACGGTCGGCCAACTTCAGCAACATCACGCGGATGTCCTGCACCATGGCCAGCATCATCTTGCGAAAACTTTCGACCTGCGCTTCTGCCCGGCTGTCGAAATTGAGTTGATCGAGCTTGCTGACGCCGTCTACCAGCCCGGCTATTTCGTTGCCGAACTGCTTCTCTATCTGTTCCTTCGCAGTGGGGGTGTCTTCAATGACGTCATGCATCAGGGCCGCGGCAATGGTCTGGTTGTCCAGGTGCAGATCGGCAAGGATCGCAGCGACCGCAACGGGATGCGTGATATAGGCCTCGCCGGAGTAGCGGCGCTGGCCTTCGTGAGCCTGGGACGCGACTTCGTAGGCCTCAGCGACCTGGTCGAGTTGTTGCTGGTTCAGGTAGCTGACCTTGCCGAGCAAGCGCTTGAAACCCGTCCCGCGTCGGGTCCTTGGCAAGCGGTTCAAAATTGCTGCGGCGTAGTCCATGCACTGATTCTAGCGCAGGGAATGCAGGGGCCCGGATCGGGCCGGCATCAAACAGGCGGCGGGCGCCGCGCTGCGTCAGTCCTCGAGATTCTCCATGCGCGGCAGCGGGGTGCTCGCAAGAATCTCTTCTGCCTGGTCGGTGCTCAGCAGTTCCTCGGGCGGGACGTCCACATCATCGAGAATTTCCGGACCCACCAGGCCTTCGGCTACTTCCCGGAGGGCAACTACCGTGGGCTTGTCATTTTCCCAGTCCACCATGGGCTCGGCACCATTGGCCAGACGGCGGGCGCGTTTGGAGGCGACCATTACCAGCTCAAACAGGTTGTCGACATTTTCCAGGCAGTCTTCGACGGTGATCCGGGCCATGACTTGGGTCCTTGGTGAAAGGGCCGCGTAGCCTACGCTTATCGGAGCGGGCTGGCAACGATCCGGCTCACTGGTTGCCCTGCAGCAGAGCATCGATCCGCGCGCGCAGGGCCGGGTTCGAGGTCTCAGCCTGGCTGCCCTCGCCCGCCAGGATGCCCACCGCGGTGGCTACGGCTGTCTCCAAATCATCATTGATGACGGCGAAATCAAATTCTTCCCAGTGCGACAGGTCATCGCGGGCTTCGCCCAGCCGCCGCGAAATCACTGTCTCGCTGTCGGTGGCCCGGCTTCGCAGGCGCCGCTCCAGCTCAGGCAGGCTGGGCGGCAGGATAAATATGCTCTGGCAGGCCGGCCAGTTCTCTCGCACCTGGCGGGCGCCCTGCCAGTCGATCTCCAGCAGGACATCGCGGCCGGCGGTCAGCAGAGACTGCACCTGGCTGCGACTGGTGCCATAACTATTACCGAAAACTGTTGCGTGCTCGAGGAAGTCCCCGGCACTGCGCATGGCAGCAAAACGGTCCTGGTCCACGAAGAAATAGTCTTTGCCGTCCACTTCCCCTGTGCGCTGGGGGCGCGTGGTATAGGAAATGGAAAAGCCTAACTGCGGTCGCAGTTCCACCAGGCGTTTAACCATGGTGGTTTTGCCGGCTCCCGACGGGGCCGTTAGCACGTAAAGCTTGCCCTCGCTGCGGGCTGCGTCGCTCATGATTTCACTCGACGTTCTGAACCTGCTCGCGCATCTGCTCGATGACCACTTTCAGGTCCACCGATTGGCGGGTGGTTTCTTTGTCAGCGGATTTGGAAGCCAGGGTATTGGCCTCACGATTCAGCTCCTGCATCAGGAAATCCAGCCGCCGGCCGACGGGCTCAGACTGGGCCAGGGTGGTCCGGACTTCGGCGACGTGAGCATCCAGTCGATCGAGTTCCTCGCTGACGTCCATCTTCTGGGCCAGTAAGGCAATCTCCTGTTCCAAGCGTTCCGGATCAGGCGACAGGTCCAGAGACTGAATGCGATCCAGCAGACGGGCGCGAATGTCGGTGAGTACCTGGGGCAGACGGGTGCGCACCTCGGCCACCAACTGCAGAATTTCTGTGCAGCGGCTTTCCAGCATGCCGGATATTTTTTCTCCCTCACGGGCCCGCGCCTCGCACAGTTCACCAATGGCCTGATCCAGTGCCTTGCGCACAACAGGCAGCAGGGCTTTGGTTTCCGGTTCCTCGGCTTCCAATACACCGGGCCAGCGCAGCACGCTCAAAGGGTCGATGGGCGCCGCATTCTGCAATTCTGCCGCGATGCTTTCCCCTGCCTTGATGAGCTGCCGGGCCACGTCCCGGTTGAGCGGCAGCGAGCTGCCATCCGCTGCCTCGGTGCTCATGTGCAGGCTGGCATCCAGCTTGCCCCGACCCACACGTCCGGCAATTGCGCCGCGCAGTTCAGCCTCGTGGGGGCGCAGGGCATCTGGCAGGCGCAGGCTCGCATCCAGGTAGCGATGGT
>JBPCXH010000131.1:0-6588 GCA_051008735.1 Gammaproteobacteria bacterium
CTCAGGAACCCCAGCAGCAACCGGGGAACCGGCGGGCACGGCGCTGACCTGATCATGACGAGCCTCAACCTGGGTGGTGGCGCGCCTCTCGTCCAATGCCTGGACCTCTTCCTCGCTGCGTAATCGGGCCCGGCACAGGAGGCTAATGGTGTCGTGCTTGATCTGGTCAAGCATGGAACCAAACATATCAAAGGCTTCGCGCTTGTACTCCTGCTTTGGGTTCTTTTGTGCATAGCCACGCAAATGAATACCCTGGCGCAGGTAATCCAGTGCAGCCAAATGCTCCTTCCAGTGGGTATCCAGCTGGCTTAGCATCATCACTTTCTCAAACTGCCGCATGATCTCCGGACTGACTTCTTCCACTTTCGCCTCGTAAGCCTGGTCAACGTCCTCCAGGACTTTATTCCTCAGGGCATCGTGGTCAGGCGTTCCGCTGCCGGCGGAAATACTGTCCAGATCAACCTCCACAGCGAATTCATTCGCCAGGGCCTGCTGCAAACCCGGCAGATTCCAGTCCGCGGCCAGGCCGTCCGGCGGTGCGTACTCGTCAACCACGCCATGCACAATCTCTTCGCGGATGCCGGCAACAACGTCGGCGACATCTTCAGACTTCATCAGCTCATTGCGCTGCTGGTAGACAACCCGTCGCTGCTCATTGGCAACATCGTCGTACTCAAGCAAGGTCTTGCGGGCATCGAAGTTATAGGCCTCAACCTTACGTTGCGCCTTTTCTATCTGGCGGGTCAGCAGCTTGCTCTCAATAGCCTCACCTTCGCGCATACCGACCCGGCTGAGCATGTTCTTGGTCCGCTCGGGATCCCCGAAGATCCGCATCAGGTTGTCTTCCATGGACAAATAGAAACGGCTTGACCCTGGATCACCCTGGCGCCCTGCCCGACCGCGCAACTGATTGTCGATCCGACGGGACTCATGGCGCTCCGTACCGATAATACGCAAGCCCCCTGCCTCCAAAACCGCTTCATGACGCTGTTCCCAGTCCTGCTGGAGACTTGCCACAGCTGCTTCATCCGGATCATCACCGAGAGCTTTGAGTTCGGCACCAAGATTGCCACCCAGGACGATATCGGTGCCGCGACCGGCCATATTGGTTGCGATGGTCACCGTACCCGGACGGCCCGCTTCCTCAATGATGTTGGCTTCCCGTTCATGCTGCTTGGCGTTGAGGACCTGATGCTGGATCTTGCCCTCATTTAGCAAGCGCCCGAGCAATTCCGATGCTTCAATAGAAGTCGTGCCAACCAGCACCGGTTGCTTCCGATCCTGACAGTCCTTGATGTCTTCGATAATTGAGTCAAATTTATCTTTGGTGTTCAGGAACATCAGGTCCGGCTGATCATCGCGAACCATATTCCTGTGAGTCGGAATAACTACAACTTCCAAACCGTAAATTTGCTGAAACTCGAAGGCCTCCGTATCCGCCGTACCGGTCATGCCAGCCAAGGTGTCGTACATGCGAAAAAAGTTCTGGAAGGTAATGGAAGCAACGGTCTGGTTTTCATTGCGGATCTGCACGCCTTCTTTTGCTTCTACCGCCTGGTGCAAGCCGTCGGACCAACGTCGACCCGGCATGGTCCGCCCGGTGAACTCATCGACAATGACAATTTCACCATTTTGGACTACGTACTCCACATCACGCTTAAACAAAGCGTGCGCTCGCAGGGCGGCTGTCACATGATGCATGAGGCGGATATTGCCGGCGTCGTAGAGGCTGGCGCCGGGAGGAATCAGCCCGTCCTTGCTCAGCAAATCCTCGATCGACTGGTGCCCATCTTCAGTGAGATTGGCCTGCTTGGTTTTCTCATCAACGCTGTAGTCACCCGGCCCTTCTTCCTCCACCTGAACCTGCAGGGAGGGAATCAGCTTGTTGATCTGTGTATACAACTCAGAACTGTCTTCCGCCGGGCCGGAAATGATTAGCGGTGTGCGCGATTCATCAATGAGGATTGAGTCTACTTCGTCCACAATGGCGAAACTGAGTTGCCGCTGCATCTGATCCGGCTCATGCAGAGCCAGATTGTCTCTCAGATAGTCGAAACCAAATTCATTGTTGGTGCCATAAGTAATATCGGCCGCGTAGGCAGCACGCTTTTCGTCCTGGGTCTGACCGTTTCGAATCACCCCGACCGTAAGCCCGAGAAACTCGTAAACAGGAGCCATCCAGCCGGCATCCCGGGCGGCCAGATAGTCATTCACGGTAACGATGTGCACGCCGTCACCTGGCAAAGCATTTAAATACGCCGGCAGGGTCGCAACCAGGGTCTTGCCCTCGCCCGTGCGCATTTCCGCAATTTTCCCCTGGTGAAGCGCGATACCGCCGACCAGTTGAACATCGAAATGGCGCATGCCCAGGCTGCGATCAGCGGCCTCGCGAACGGCCGCGAAAGCTTCCGGTAACAGATCCTCAAGATCCGCACCGTCAGCCAGACGCTGACGAAATTCAATGGTCTTGTCGCGCAGCGCCGCATCATCCAAGGCACGGAACTCATCCTGGAGGGCGTTCGCCCGCTTAACCAGCTTTCCGTACTGGCGCAGTAGCCGATGATTCCGGCTACCGAACATCTGTGTCAGGACATTAGCCAAAGGTCTCTCCCTGTCAGCCTGCCCAAGCCCGGGGCAGGTAGCGAAGCGGCGGGCACTGGCTCGCCACGGGAACAAAGCCCGCTATTGTACGAGGATTAATGTGGAGATGGAGGCCGGATCCGCCCGGCGGGCGTCGCCCGGAGGGCGAAATCAGGTGGTCTCGGGGATATGGCGCAGCGGATCGACCGGGCGACCCAGGTGACGCACCTCAAAATGCAGGTTGGGGCCCGTGGCCCGGCCGGTAGAGCCCATCAGGGCGATACTTTGCCCCTGGGCAATATCATCGCCGACAGCGACCAGATTCTCGGAATTGTGGGCATAGCGAGTGACGTAGCCATTACCGTGATTGATCTCGACCATATTCCCGTAGCCCGACCGGGAACCCGAGTAGGTCACCACGCCGGCTGCCACGGAAACAATCTCAGACCCGGCGCGGCCCGCGAAGTCCACGCCGCGATGATAAGCACCCTTGCCCGTGAAGGGGTCTGTCCGGCGGCCGAAGCGACTCGATAAATAACCCGCCCGCACAGGACGCCCCTGGGGATAGACGCGCTGATGAAGCTTGCGCTTGAGCAACACACTTTCCAGAACCATGAGCTGCTGCTCCTGACCGTGCAGGGTCTGATCCAGCGCGCTGATGTCAGAAAAAATGTCCGTCACCTGACCGGCAGATGAGGCCATCGCGACGCTGGCTGGCCCACCTAGTGCGGGCTGGCTGTCAAAATCAAATTCGCCGGCATCCAGTTCCGCCATGTTGGTCAATCGCCGACCCAAGGAATTCATACGAATCACATTGGCATTGAGTTGGCCGAGCTTCAGCGTGAGCGCGTCGAGTTCTTCGCGGGCATCACCGCGTAATTCTGCAAGAAGCTTCTGCTGGGCAAGCAATTCTCTCTGCAGATGGTTGATCTCGTCCACGGAGCGCGCCGTCGCCACACCCCCGGCCGAGTAGTAGCCGCCGACGAAACCCAAACCGGAAATCACAGCAATCAATGCGGCGCAAAAACCCAGCACACGCGCTGATAGTGACGCATAGCGAGCCACGCCGCCGCGACGAAAAATAATAATGTTCATCAGGTCCGTCTTGACCCCATTGTTGTTAACAGCGGGCATAGCGCACACCTTGTTAGGTTGACGGATTTGAATACTTCGTGTCGCTGGCACTCCTGGCCAAGTTGCAACTCGACGATACTCATTCGGCAACCCCGCTATCTTAGGAAAAACCCTTAGATCGGTGGTTTTGCGTCCCCGTCTTTCGACAGGTTTGCCCGTTCGTGGCTAAACTATGCCGGACGGCCCTGAGGGGCACAAGGAACAGGTCTCAGAAATGCCGGATAACAGCTAATGCGTTATGTCAGATAAAGAGCCCAAGTCACTGTCTGAATTGATAACTGGATCACATTCCGGACTCGGACGGCTGGCCCGGGAAGCCGCTGACAGGGTTGCCCTGAGTGAGTGCTTGCGCGACGCCCTGGAGCCTGGTTTAGCTGAGCATTTGAGCGCCTGCAATCTGCGTGAAGACGGCACCCTGGTTCTGTTAGCAAGCGGTCCAGAATGGGCTACGCGACTGCGCTTTGAAAGCGATCGACTCCTGCAGCTTTGCCGGCAACATAATCCGAAAGCTGCCCGGGTTCGGGTGCGGGTTTCCCCCGCTAACTAATTAGACATAAAACAATAACAAGGCACAGGGGATAAACCCCGCAACAACGCAATTAATGCCACTCCTCAGCGTTGCCCGACTCGGGTCACGGACGGATGCGCTGATTCCGCCCGTGACCCTGCCGGTCAAGCTCTGCCAGGAGTTGAGCTGCCGGTTCCTCAGTCGGCCTGCCGTCGGAGGAAAGCCGGAACATCCAGCAACTCAAAGGAAGGCTCCGGGGGCGGCATGCTGTCATCGCCAACCGCCTGTTGCCTGATCCCCGTGGGCGTATCGAAGTTGGCGTAGTTCGGGCGATCGCCACCACCGGCCGCGGCCCGAGCATTTGTTACCACCTTAACCTCCGGCGGTGCCTTAACGACCTGCAGAGGCTGTCCAAGACCCGTCGCCACCACGGTGACACGGATGGAATTGGACATGTCGGGATCAATGACGGTACCAACCACCACCGTGGCGTCGTCCGCCGCACAGTGCTTGACGGTATCGCCCACCTGCTGGAACTCTCCGATGGATAAATCCATGCCAGCCGTGACATTCACGAGAATGCCGCGGGCACCTGACAAATCAATATCCTCAAGCAGCGGACTGGAAATGGCCGCCTCGGCGGCTTCCCGCGCCCGGTCTTCACCAGCGGCGCTGCCTGAACCCATCATGGCCATCCCCATTTCGGACATCACGGTGCGCACGTCTGCAAAGTCCACGTTGATCAGCCCGGGCCGGGTAATCAGTTCAGCAATACCCTGCACGGCCCCCTGCAACACTTCGTTGGCCGACTTGAAAGCGTCCAGCAAAGTCGTTTGCGCGCCAAGTACCGACAACAGCTTCTCGTTGGGAATCGTGATCAGGGAATCAACATACTTACCCAGATCATTGATGCCCTGATCAGCTATGGTCAGACGCTTCTTGCCTTCCATACCGAAGGGCTTGGTGACCACCGCAACGGTCAGAATGCCCAGTTCACGAGCGACCTGCGCCACCACAGGCGCCGCACCCGTGCCCGTGCCACCGCCCAGTCCGGCGGTAATAAAGAGCATGTCGGCACCCTCAATAACTTCGAGAATCCGGTCACGGTCTTCCATGGCGGCAGCTCGTCCCACGTCGGGATCAGCACCGGCACCCAGGCCCTTGGTGATATTGCAGCCTATCTGCAAGCCGGTTCGCACATTGGCGCTTTTAAGCGCCTGGGCGTCCGTGTTCGCACAGATAAAATCCACACCCTCGATACCGGTAGTCGCCATGTGCTTGACGGCATTACCGCCACCACCACCGACTCCGATTACCTTGATTACAGCGTTTTGGCTGTAAGCATCCATTAACTCAAACATTAGTTCTTCCTCCTGGCATCAACGACAACAGGCCCAAACGGGCCAACCTTAAAAACCACCCTGGAACCACCCTTTCATGCGCTCCCAGATTTCTCGAAAACCACTGATTGCAGGCTCGTGCGCATCTTTGTCTGCACGACTGCGGGCGTACAACAACAGGCCCACGCCCGTTGCGTGGATCGGGTTACGCACCACATCCATAAGTCCGCGAACATGCTGCGGCGTGCCCAGCCGCACGGGCATGTGAAAAACTTCCTCGGCCAGTTCGACGGCGCCCTCCATCTTTGAGCTGCCGCCGGTGAGCACAATGCCCGCCGCCACCAGGTCCTCAAAGCCGCTGCGCCGCAATTCATCCCGAATGAGGCCGAACAACTCTTCGTAGCGAGGCTCAACGACCTCGGCCAGGGTCTGACGAGCCAGCCGCCGCGGCGGTCGATCACCGACACTGGGCACCTCGATGGTTTCCTCTGCATTGGCTAACTGCGAGAGCGCGCAGGCGTACTTGATCTTGATGTCCTCTGCGTACTGGGTCGGCGTACGCAGAGAAATTGCGATGTCATTTGTGACCTGGTCGCCGGCAATAGGAATGACCGCCGTGTGCTTGATGGCACCCTGGTTGAAGACGGCCAGATCCGTCGTGCCGCCGCCAATATCCACCAGGCACACACCCAGCTCCATCTCGTCTTCAGTTAAAACCGCGTAGCTGGAGGCCAGTTGTTCCAGCACAATGTCTTCGACTTCCAGGCCGCAGCGCTGAACACACTTGACTATATTCTGAGCCGCGCTGGCAGCACCGGTAACCATGTGCACACGCGCCTCCAGACGTACGCCCGACATGCCGATAGGCTCGCGGATACCTTCCTGACCGTCGATGACAAATTCCTGCGGCAGGACATGCAGAATTTTCTGGTCTGCGGGTATAGCCACCGCGCGGGCCGCATCAATCACACGATCCACATCACCACGTACAACCTCGCGGTCGCGAATGGCGACAATGCCGTGGGA
>JBPCXH010000132.1:0-3566 GCA_051008735.1 Gammaproteobacteria bacterium
GAGCATTCGACCATTCTTCGCCTGGGGAAGGATTCATTCACGATTCCGGCCCAGGCCACGCGTCTGGAAGTGGCGGTTTCCTACTGGTCCATGGGCACGATCCATATCCTGGAGGGTTTTGATCACCTGTTGTTTCTGCTGACACTGTTATTGATCGTGCAGGGCATATGGCCGTTGGTGAAGACCGTCACGGCATTCACTGTGGCCCACAGTCTGACTCTTGTTTTGGCCACCCTGGGCCTGGTGAATGTTCCATCCTCGCCGACTGAAGCAATCATCTCCCTGAGTATCGTACTGCTGGCGGTGGAAGCGGTGCATAAATCCTGGGGGCAGAAAACCCTGGCGGAAACCTGGCCCTGGGTGGTGGCATTTGGCTTTGGTCTGGTCCATGGGCTGGGCTTCGCGGGTGCGCTGTCTGAAATCGGCGTGCCGTCCAACGAAGTCCCCGTTGCACTGCTGGCTTTTAATCTGGGTGTGGAAACCGGGCAGCTGCTGTTCGTCGTCGCTGTATCACTGCTGCTATCGGGTGTTCGTCGGCTGCATAGTCGGGCCACCGATGGCCTGTTCCGCGCAGCACCGTATGCCATTGGCGGCATCGCTGCCTATTGGACTATTGAAAGATTGGTGAATTCCTTTTCCCCCGTCGCATGATTGGCGCCAGCAAGAAATTCTTGAGTTCTGCATAAGTGTTGGCCGGGTAGTTGCAGACGGAATTGGTACGAACAATGACCAGGCAGCAGTGGCCAGAAGATTACAATTATCAAGCTAAAACAAATAGTTATTGGGCTGACAGGATGAGTCGCAAGCGAAGCTGGCGGCGCCTGTTGTCGGGCCTGATGATCTTCTTGGTCCCGGGTGCCCATGCCCACGCGGGGGGACCCGCCTTCACGCGGCTTTTTGCCCCGGCCGATACAGCCCAGACTTCGTATCTGAACCCCGCGGGAATGACTCGCCTTGACGGCTCGGAGTTTGCCGGACAGCTGATCTACGGCACCCGGTTCTCGAGTTTTAATGTTGATGACTCTGTCACTACCAACACCGGCGGTGATCCTCGAGATGAAGATGGCGTGTTTGTGCCCAGTTTTTATTTTGTGCGGCCGGTTTTTAATGATGACTGGCGCCTGGGTCTGACTCTGAATGCGCCGGGCGGTTTTGGGGCCAGCAACGGCCCGAACTGGGCGGGTCGCTACTACAGCGATCAGTTCAGTCTGATTTTTATTGCCGCGACTGCGACCCTGGCCCGCCGGGTGACGCCGTGGCTCTCCGTGGGCGGGGGGCTTTCGTATCAATACTCGTCCACGGAATCCCAGACCCAGGTCGTCAACGCGGACCCGGGTGATCCCGATGCCAAGCTTGATGTTGATGCCGAGGGCGGAGATTTTGGTTATGTGGCCAGTGCCCTGGTCGACCTCTCCAGCCGGACCCGCTTTGGTGTGACCTGGCATTCGGAAACGGACCCGGACGAATCAACCAACGTGGACCTGAAGCGCTCCACTCTGCCTGACCCGGTTGTGGATGCCATCGAGGCGGCGGGTAATAATACCAATGCCAGCTTACGGACCCCCCAGCATATTGACCTGGGCCTTTATCATGAGTGGGAAAATGGTTGGTCAGCGAGCGCAGATGCAATTTGGGTAGATTTCAGCCGCTTTGGACTGACGGAATTACGCGTAGCTGGGGACGAGCTCGATGTGCCGGACAGTAAGTTCAAAGATTTCTGGATCGTTACGACAGGGGTCGAGTACCCGTTGGCCGATAATCTGAAAGGCCGGTTAGGCCTGCTGTATTTTGAACAGCCCGTTGCTAACGAGGATCGCACTTTTGCTTTCGCGCTGGATGATGCCTGGGGCATCGGGGGTGGCGTACATTACACGCGAGGCAATGGCAGTCGCATAGACTTCAATGCCACCATGATTCGGACGGACGATGCACCCATCGATACAGGTCCGGCTTCGGCTCTGGATGAGCGGGGCCGAGTGGCAGGCAAGAACGGTTCTTCGCCTTGGGCCTTGGCCGTGGAGTTTACCTATCACTGGTCCCGACGCCGGCGCTAAGGCCCGGGGTCACCGGCAGTTCCGGTTGATGGTCGCGCAGCTACCGGCGTGGCCAAACTAGCCGCTCGCGTTATCCTGTATTCAGTATGACCTTTTCACGCACAGCCAAAGAGTCCTTCAAAACCGCCCTGGCCATGGTTGTTGCCTATGCCATTGCCCTGACCATGGACTGGGACAAGCCCTATTGGGCAGGTTATGCAGTCGCCTTCGTTAGTCTTTCGTCCATCGGTCAATCCCTTAACAAAGCAGCCTTGCGCATGGCTGGCACTATGTTGGCTGTGCCCATGGCGTTTCTTTTGCTGGCGCTTTTTTCGCAGGAACGCTGGCTCTTTATTTTGACCCTCTCGCTCTGGGTTGGCTTCTGTACCTATATGGCTGGAGGTGAGCAGCGCCAGTATTTCTGGATCTGCGCCGGATTTATCTGCGCGGTCATTGCTATTGATGCAGGCCCCAGTGGCGAAAATGCTTTTAAGATTGCGATCTTGCGTTCGCAAGAAACAGGCCTGGGGATACTGGTCTACAGCTTGATTGCCAGCTTGTTGTGGCCAGTGCATTCCGGTAAGCAGCTTGATGCATCAGTTAAGAAATTAATGGCCGCCCAAAAGGCCTTCTACCACGGGTGTCACGAACAGCTACTCGGCCAGGCGAGTACGGCCGACGTCCAGGAAAAAATGGATCAGGTCCTGCAGGTTCAGGGGCAATTTGACGCTCTGCTGGCCGCGGCGGTGGCCGATACCTATGAAATCTGGGAGTCGCGGGACAACTGGCAAGAATTTCAGCAGCAGACCGCTGCCGTGACTAACGGCCTTGGGTTATGGCGCGGGAGCCTGAATAAGCTCGGGGAGGTTGAGTTAAAAAAAGTGTTGCCTGGGCTCGGTGATGCGGGGTCAGCCTTGGAACAGCGCTTCGCCGATATTGAGTTGATGTTCGACAATCAACCCCCTGCCAGGCCGGTAGCAGCCATCAATCTCAAATTCGAGCGCGAGGCGGCGCGGAGTCTCGCGCCATTCCAAAGCGCAGAACTTGCCGCCGCCTCGGTTCGCTGGCGGGAGCTGGAGAGTCAAACCCGGGGATTATTTGAGTGCGTGGCCCGGCTGCAGGGATTCGCGCAGGCTGGTGAGCCCGTGGTGCCGCCCGATTGCGGAAGCCGTTATTTTGCGTTTGATACGGAGCGGTTTTGTGCCGCTGTTCGCGTGATGACAGGCCTGTGGATTGCCTATCTGGCATGGATATTTGTTCCGGATCTTCCCGGCGGGTCAGCCGTCGCCATGATGACGGTGCCACTGGGGATGAATCTTGTGCAGATGCCCCAGCTTCGATCGATCACGATGCTGAAGCCTGCAATGCTCAGTGTTCTCGGTGCCGGTATTATCTATATATTCATTATGCCCCAGCTCTCGACATTTTTAGAGCTCGGCCTGCTGCTTTTTGCATTTACCTTTACCGTTACCTACTTTTTTTCGGCGCCTGATCAGGCCCTGGGTAAAGCCTTAGGGCTGTCCCTGTTCCTGT
>JBPCXH010000133.1:0-7715 GCA_051008735.1 Gammaproteobacteria bacterium
TTTATCTGGACGTCGATCGTTTCAAAGATATTAACGACACTTTCGGTCACGCCGCCGGCGATTTCAGCCTGGAAAGCCTGACCCAGCGAGTGCACAAGCTGCTACCTGAAACTGGTTTCATCGGCCGGCTGGCGGGCGATGAATTCGCCGTCGTTCTGCAGATTGAAGGACCTCGGGCCGGAGAGCAGGCCTGGCTGCAGTCCACCGGACGTCGCATGCTGCGCGAAATCGCAGAAGTGCTGGTGGTGCAAGGGCAGGAGATCTATATCACCGCCAGTATGGGCATCGCCTGCTTTCCCGATGACGCTGACAATGTACCGGACCTGATCAGGAATGCTGATGCCGCGCTCTATCACGCCAAAAGGGGTGACGGAAATCGTCTCGAATTCTACGACGCAGATATGAATGCGGCAGCCGTGGAACGGCTCATGATTAAGAGCAAGCTGCGTCGGTCTTACGAACTGGACGAATTGTTCCTTGCTTATCAGCCCAAGGTCGATGTGCGCACGGGGCTGGTATCCGGGGCTGAAGCCTTGGTGCGCTGGGAGTTGTCAGAACATGGCCTGGTGCTGCCCTCGGAATTTATTCCCCTGGCTGAGGAAACCGGCCTGATCCTGGAAATAGGCGAGTGGGTAATTAATCGAGCTTGTGCCGACTATGCCCAGTGGCGGGAGCGAGTTTCGAATCCAGGCCGAATTGCCATCAATCTATCACTGAAGCAACTCAGTCAGCCCAACTTTGCCCGACGCATCAAGCGGATCTTCAGCAAGCACGCCATCACACCGGACTGTCTGGAGCTTGAGATAACGGAAAGCACCCTGATGGAGAATCCGGAACGCACGGTCCGGATATTGAGTGAACTGGAGCAAATGGGCCTGCACCTGGTCATCGATGATTTTGGTACCGGGTACTCTTCACTGAGCGCCTTGCAGCAGTTCCCAATCAGCACACTGAAAATTGACCGATCTTTCGTCACGAACGTGGTGAGCAAACAGGACGACGCCACCATGTGCGCCACCATTATTGAAATGGCGCACAACCTGAACATGGAAGTCGTTGCCGAAGGCGTGGAGTCCGTCGATCAGCTTGATTTACTCAAGAGCATGAATTGCGACTACGTACAGGGCCTGCTCTTTGGCTCACCGATGGACGGTGAAGACTATCTGCGTCTGCTGAACAAATCCCACAGCGGGAGCACGACTTACGGCAAGCTGTTTGCCGAAGGCGGCTGATAGCCTGTGAGCTCCATATAACCGCGCCCGAGGCGCTGGTCAGTGCCAGGCGCAAACACGTCGACCGATCCTTCCCAGTAACGCACGCTCAGGTCCTGCTCCTGGTCGCGCACACTCGGGCGAACTTCCAGCTCCAGATCCTCCTGTGGCAGGCGCAACTGCCAGACCAAAGGCCAGCTGACGCCGGTAGCCGGGCTGAGCCATGACCGCACCGCCTGTAACTCGAAATCATCCAGGCTCAACAAGCGGCTATCGCCGTCGCGCGCCACCAGGCTGCCGGCAGACTGCGGCGCCGACTGACCATCAAGCTGGCGCAGGGAATAGATCATCAGATCACGGCCATCATCAAGCTGGAGACTGAACCAGTCCCAGCCCTGAACACCGGCATCCAGACTGCTGGTGCTCCATTCGCGATCGAGCCAGGCCAACCCTGAGACCCCATGCTGTTCGCCGTCCAACTGCAAGCTGCCGGCTGCCGGCAGGCGCGTGTAGCTGTAGTACCAGGATGCATTGCCGGCTGCCGCACCCTTCTGACTGAGTCCGGCCTCACCCTGACGGACGGGCTCTTTGCCTGGCCCCAATTCCAGCTTCAGTTCCATACCTCGGGCAGCATCCCTGGCAGACAGCTGCAAAGGCAAAAACTCAAGACCGGTGCTCTTTGCTGTCCAGTCGTCGAGCCAGACTTCAAAGGGTTCGATCCGGGCGCCGGCAAGCCCGGCGCTGCCCCGCGCCAGGCGCTCCACTGCCCGATGTTTGTCCCGCGAGGCATCGGTGAGGGCAAAGTGCGCCATATAGATCTGGTCGGCCGCCCAGTCAGACGAACGCGACGGCGCAGTCGATGCCAGCGCAAAGCGAAAGAAGGTCAGTTGAAAACCAAACTCGCGGCCGTCATCTGCGCTCAGGTTACCCGTGAAGTACCACCACTCACTGCGATAGTCAGGATGGGGACCATGGTCCCGGGGCAGAAGAATTTCACCGGGTGCTTCCGCGCGCCGGAAGCCAGCATCCTCACCGGGTCCGAGCAGGCTGCGAACACTCGCGCTCGCCTGAACGGGTTGTGACTTGCCACCCTCGCGCAATACCAGCACCAGGACAAACAGACCAGCCAGGACCAGACTGAAAATTAACAGGACGCGACGCATCAGTAAGCGCGCAGGGCGGCCGCAGGCGACTCACGCAGGCTGCGACGATTAGGCAGCCAGCCGGCAAGCAGGCCGGCACCCGCGGCCAGGAGCACGCCCTGACTAAGCAGCCACCAGTCGACGACAAAAACCATGCTCCAGCCAAAGGCAATGCGATTGACCACAACAATCAGCAACCAGGCCATCAGAATTCCTACCGGCACAGCAAGCACGCCTGCGGCGGCTCCCAGCAACAAGCTCTGCATCTCACCCAGGCGCAATACCTGGCCGGGAGAAAAGCCGAGCGCGCGCAAGGTTGCGATTTCGCGCCTGCTATCCAGACGCTGCGCCTGCAGTGCATTGACCACGGCGATAACGGCGACGAGTCCGGCTATTAATCGCAGCACCTGCGTAATAGTAAAGGTGCGATCGAAAACCAGCAGGCTGAGCTCACGCAAAAATTCACTGGTTGTCACGCGCAGATCGCCCCGCCGGTCTGCCAGGCCTTCTACCTGGGCCAGAACGTTTGCAGATTGCCCTGGCCCGGCGAACACACCAATGGTGTCCACTTGCTGATCACCGAACAGCTGCCGGTAACGATCCAGAGGCATCGCCACCAGGCCAAGATCTGTGGAGTAATCCACAAAAGTTGCCGCCACGCTGAATTCACGCGTCCCGCCGGGTGTCAGCAGGGACAAGCCATCACCTTCTGCCAGGCCACGTTTGCGCGCAAAGGGTTCAGACACCAGCACCCGGTCCGGCTGCGCAAGACTTGTCAGCACGCGCGCGCGTGGCTGGGCACTTTGCGGCCACCGACCCTGCGCGGCAGGCTGCACAGCGAGCAGCGTCGCAATCCCTTCGCCATCGGGCAAGGCGCGCCGGCGACTCAGGCTCAGGTCCACCACACCCGGCAGGCGGCGCAATTCAGCCAGCAAGTCTGCCTCTTCGCCGGACGCCGCCAGTGCGCGTGTGTCTGTCGGTCGCACCAGCACATCCGCATCAAGGCTATAACTCAACCACTCATCTACGCTCAGGCGGAAACTGCCTATCATCAGACCGACGCCGCTAAAGGTCGCCACGGCAATCATCAGGGCAGCCACGGCGGGACCCGTTCGACTGAGATTGGCCGACACCGAACGCGCGGCATAGCTCAATGGCAACCAGGCACTGGCAGCAGCCAGGCCTTGCATGCTGAACTGCACCGCGGTTGGCGTCGCCACTGCAGCGGCGATCAGGGCCATGAAGATAGCCACGAAGGCCAGGCGCAGATCGGCGGTAAACAGGAGCAGGACTGACGCCCCACCCGCCAGTAACAGGGCCACCAGCAGACGACTGCCGGCAGCCTGGCTATTACGCCGCTCCAGGTAGGCACGCAGCATGGCCCGCCGGGGTGGCGCCCGGGCCGCCTCGATGGCCGGCCAAGCGGCAGCGCCCAGACTGGCGCCGAAACCGATCAAGGCGGCCTTGATCAACAAGGGCGCAGAGACGCCGAAGTAATCAACGCTGGTACTCAAATAAAGATCACCGATAGTGCGCAGCACCAGGTTAACCAGACCACTGCCCAGAACGATGCCGCCGAGCAAGCCCAGGGCGACACCCGCAGCAGCGAGCACAAGGATTTCCGTGAGCACCAGCTGCAAAACTTCGCGGCGCCGGGCACCGAGGCTGCGAAACAGCCCAAACATCTCCCGTCGTCGCACCACGGAAAAACTCACGGTGCTAAAGACCAGGAACGCGCCAACCAGCAGGGCCAGAAGACTCAGTGCCTGCAGATTAATACGAAAGGAACGCGTCATGGCATCCACTTGCCCCAGGGTCGCGGCCACGGGCCGCAGCTGCAAACCTTCCTGCCGGAGTTGGGCTGTCAGCAAAGCTGCCTGGTCTGCAGTCAAACGCAAATCAATGCGCGTCAGCTGACCGGCGCGTCGCAAAACTTCCTGGGCCGTGGCGATGTCGGCCAACAAGAAACGCTCGCCCGACGCCCCGGGTACCAGGCCGATCACGGACAGGCTTTTGCCACCGCCGGCATCGAGCAACTTCAGCTCGTCGCCGGCGTCGATACCCAGCTCCTGAGCCACCTCGGCCGAGACCAGGACCGTCGCCGGCTGAGTCATTAGCCGGGGAAAATTGGCTGCCCCAGGTGCAAAAGTCGCCACCGCACCCCCCACACGCGCAGCCGACAGCGGATCGATACCAATCAGGCTGATGCTGCGTCTGGGCTGGATAGCCAGCCGCAACCGGCCTTCCACGGTCGGTGCGGAGGTCGCAATGCCAAAGTCCCGACGCACGCGTGCCAACAAATCATCCGGCAGACTGTCCCCGGGCCGACTGATTTCATGCGTCGCCTGACCCCGGAACAAGCGCGTGGAAGCTTCAAATGCCTGCGCTGAACTAAAAGCCGCCAGATCGATTGCAACCACGGTGGCCACACCCAGAGCAATACCGGCCACCGTCAGTCCCAACTGGCCGGGGTGGCGTAAATAAAAACGCAGGCCAGCCAGCAGCAGCAGTGATCGGCTGACCGGCCCCGGTCTCACGAACTCGAACCCGCGGTACCGACTTCACGTAAACGCCCTTCGCTAATTTCCAGTACGCGTTGGGCCCGACCCATCACTTCACGACTGTGGGTCGCCATGATCAAAGTGCGACCCTGCCCATGACCAAAAGATTCAAGCAGTTCGAGAATCAGGCGCGCCGTCGGCAGATCCAGATTACCCGTCGGCTCGTCTGCAATCAGCACCGCCGGTTCGTGGGCGATTGCACGCATGATCGCAACCCGCTGCTGCTCACCCCCTGACAGCTCTTCCGGAAAACGGGCCCCGCAATCTTGCAGACCAGCCGCGGCCAGCAGGCCGAGTACACGCTCGACCGCGGCCTCAGGATCAGCCCCGTTAAGCTGCAGTGGCACCAACAAATTTTCGCGGACCGTCAGAGTCGGAATCAGGTTGAAGGACTGAAACACAAAACCGATATCTCGGCGTCGCACGCCCGCCAACTCGGTTTCCGTCAATGTGCGGGTTACGCGGTCACCGATGAGGACTTCACCCTCGGTGGGCTGGTCCAGACAGCCCAGCAAGTTAAGCAGGGTGGACTTGCCGGAGCCGCTGCGACCCACGATCACCAGATAGTCACCGGCCGGGATTTCCAGGTTGATATCCCTGAGGACCGCAGGCGCGTCGCCGGCGGCGGGATACCGCATGCCTACCTCCCGCAGGGACAGACCAATGGGGCCGGCGGTCAAAGGCCCGACATCCGGTCCGCCGCCAAAAAAACCTTAGAGCAACCGCAGCAGGCCGCAGACATAGGCACCGCGGCCTGAGGCATAATCCACTCTTCAGCAGGTGCCGTCAGGCAGTCCCTGCAGGGCTCCGGGGAGGGAATACGTGGAATGATCAAATTCAGCACCGCCATCTTGATCGTTGTTGCGAGTCTAGTTTCCGGCCCGGTTTTCGCAGCCTGCGCCTATCCGGCGGCGGTCTCGGTGCCCAACGGCGCCGAAGCCTCAGAAACCGAAATGATGAGGGCCAAGCAAAGCGTTACGGCTTATATCGCTCAAGTTGAAGCCTACCTGAAGTGCATAGACGCTGAGCCCCTGACCGAAACTTCAGCCCCGCCGGATCTCCAGTCCGAGAAAACCTCCGCGCGTGAATCCATGCGCCGCCTGGCAGACAGCTACAACGCCGAGGTACTGGCCTTTAAAGCCGTTAACGAGTAACCGGCCAGGCCGGGGACTGAGCAATATTTCTCCGCGGTGATAGAATCCCGGCCCCCACGCGCCGGAATCCCGGCTGCGCGCTTCGAATTTAAGACAGGAAAGACTCATGACTAACCCAGCCCGAATCACCATTACCGGTGCGGCCGGCCAGATCGGCTACCAGCTCGCCTTTCGAATTGCCTCAGGGCAGCTTCTGGGCCCCAATCAACCGGTGATTCTGCAACTGCTGGAAATTCCCCCAGCCCTGGATGCGCTCAAGGGCGTTGCCATGGAACTCGACGACTGCGCCTTTCCAACCCTGCATGGCATCGTTGCCACCGATCAGGCCGATGTCGCCTTCAAGGACGCAGACTATGCGCTGTTGGTCGGCGCCAAACCCCGGGGCCCAGGCATGGAACGGGCAGACTTACTCAAAGGCAATGCCCAGATCTTCTCCGCCCAGGGCAAGGCCATGAATGCCCATGCCAATAAAGATATAAAAGTGCTGGTGGTCGGCAATCCGGCCAATACCAATGCGCTGATTGCGCAGGCCAATGCGCCGGATCTCAACCCGGCCAATTTCACCGCCATGACCCGGCTGGATCATAATCGCGCCCTGGCCCAGCTGGCGGCGAAAACTGACGCCCATGTCACCCAGATCCGGCACATGACAATCTGGGGCAATCACTCAGCGACACAGTATCCGGACATTTCACACACCGTCGTCGGCGAACGCGACGCGGTAGAACTTGTCGACCAGAAATGGCTGGTTGATGACTTCATCCCGACGGTCCAGCAACGCGGTGCTGCCATCATCAAGGCACGGGGACTGTCCAGCGCTGCGTCGGCCGCATCCGCTGCCATCGACCACATCCGCGACTGGGCCCTGGGTACCCCGGGTGACGACTGGGTCAGCATGGCCGTGCCGGCGGACGGCAGCTACGGCATCGAGCCTGGCATCATTTACTCGTTCCCCTGCCGCTGCCGTCAGGGTCGCTATGAAATCGTGCCGGATCTGGAAATTGATGCTTTCAGCCGCGAACGCATGACCGCAACGGACCAGGAACTCCGCGCCGAGCGGGCGGATGTCGCCGACCTGCTCTAGGCCGACCGACAGCAAAGATCGGGAAAACGGAGCCGCGAAAGCGGCTCCGTTTTGTTTCAGCCTGCGAATACTTCCACTAACCGGTTCACAATGCCGGGGCGCATGGTGCGCTATAGTCATTAACCTCGCGGCCCCGGGTCGCTTTTAACCAGCAGGCATGACGCATTGACTGGCTTTATTATCTGGCTACTTTTAAGCCTCGCCCTCGCAGCAGTCGCACTGGGGCTGGCTTACCGTCGAGAGCCCCTGCAGCGCTCGACGCTGATTCTCGGCGGCGCGCTGTTGCTGTATTCGTTGCTCACGGGGCCCTTCATCTGGCTACTGTTTTTGTGGCTGCTCTTCGCCGGCCTGGCAGTCCTGAACCTGGCCGACTTCCGGCGGGAAAACATCACAGCGCCGCTGCTGCGTATGTACCGAACCATGGTCCCGGACATGTCCGATACCGAGCGCGAGGCCCTGGATGCCGGCACGGTCTGGTGGGAAGGCGAATTGTTTACCGGCCGACCCGACTGGAGCCGCCTGACCTCATTGCCGGCCCCTTCCCTGACCGAAGCCGAACAGGC
>JBPCXH010000134.1:0-14509 GCA_051008735.1 Gammaproteobacteria bacterium
CCGCTGACATCTCCCGCCAGAAAGATCGGCGCCGTCCCCACCTGGGTCGTCCGGGCATCCCAGGCGGGTCGGCCCTGTTCATTCAGCACAATGCCGGCCTTGCCCAGATCCAGTCCGCTCAGATTTGGCCGGCGGCCGGCGGCGACCAGCACCTGATCGAAGTGCTCGTCCCGGGCAGCGCCGCCCGCGTCACTCCAGGTCAGCTGAATGCCTTCATCTTTCGGGACCGCGGCACTGATCCTGGCACCGGTTTGCAGGTTCAATTCGGCACCGAGAATTTCCCGGGTAACGGCCACGACCTCGGGGTCAGTGAAGGCGCCCAGGGCTTCGAAGGGCGTGAAGAAAGTTACCTCAACGCCCAGGCGTTGCAGGGCCTGCCCCAGTTCCAGGCCGATGATGCCGGTGCCCACCACGGCCAGGCGGCGAGGCAATTGCTGCAATTCAAAGACATCATCATTGATCAGCACCTGTTCGCGAATGGCATCGAAGGGCGGCGGGATGAACGGCGAACTGCCCGTGGCAATTACTACCGCGTTGGCTTCGACCCGCGTGTGGTCATCAACTTGCAGCGTATTGGGCCCCACGAAACGAGCGTGACCGAGCAGGCGTTGCTCCTCGGGCAAGGCCTCGGTGTCGGCCACCACAAAGCTGACGAAGCGATCACGCTCGCGTCGTACCCGCTCAAGCACCGCTGCACCGTCCACCCGCCAGTCGTCGCCCACGCTGATACCAAAGCGGTTCGCGTGGGCCACTTCATGGGCCGCATCGCCGGCGGCAATCAGCAACTTCGACGGCATGCAGCCGACCCGGGCGCAGGTGGTGCCATAAGGGCCTGACTCAATCAGCAGGGGGCGGCCACCGGCTTTCTCGACCTGGCGACGGGCATTCAGGCCGGCCGAACCGGAGCCGATGACGGCGACGTCAACTTGGCGGGTGTTCATAGAGTGTTCTCGGTAATTCGCAACAACGAGGGATCAGTCGATGGTGTTGTGCAGTTGTTCCAGGAAGGCATCCAGTGCGGGTGAGGCCGCGTGGAAAATTCCCGCCTGGTAATCCCGGTGGCTATCCAGAGCGGTCTGGTAGTCACTCGGCGCCAGGGGGCCGACCGCATTTTCAGGGACGTACTCGCCCACGGCTATCCGGTTCAGGCTGAGGTTGCTGCGCTGCGCGCCGGGGTGTCGGGCCATGATCTTGCTCCTGCTTGGCTGGCTGCGGCGCGCACGAGGCGGCCGATGCCTAAAGTCATTGCATAGACCGTGCCAGCTTCAGGAAGCGTTTAAAAACAATGACTTGTAATTCGCCCATCGCCGCAGAAATCTACGGTCCACAGAAAATTGGGGTCCGGTTCTCAGGAAACTGTGGCCCGGATCAGCGCAGCCTGGCGGGGTACTCAGGCGGTTTTGCTGATGCCGAATTTCTTGATGCGATAGGTCAGGGTCGAGGGCTTTATGCCCAGCTGCGCTGCCGCCCCGTCATCACCCCAGATCTGCCAGTGGGTCGCTTTTAAAGCGGCTATCAGATTGGCTTTCTCTCGCTGGAGCATTTCGGCTTCAGTCAGGAAATCACCCTCGGCATCCGGGCCGGGCGTTGTTGTGTTCGTCGTCGGTGCACTTCCGGGCATCGCCAGATCCAGGCGAAAGCGTTTGCCGGGACTGAGAATAGCGGCGCGCTCGACGACGTTCTTCAGTTCGCGAATATTCCCCGGCCAGCTGTGACTGGTCAGCAGCTCCACTTGCTGGCGTGAGATGTTCAGGGCCTCGCGACCCAGTTCGGCACAGGTGGCCTTGAGAAAGTGCAGGGCCAGGGTCGGAATATCCTCACGGCGTTCACGCAGGGGTGGCACCTCAATAGGAAAGACACTCAGGCGGTAAAAAAGATCTTCGCGAAAGCGCCCGGCAGCGACTTCAGCACTCAGGTCCCGATTGGTGGCAGCCACCACCCGCACGTCGACACTGATGGTTTCATCGTCACCGACTCGCTCGAATTCACGTTCCTGCAGCGCGCGTAACAGCTTGCCCTGCAGATCCATGGGTATCTCGCCGACTTCATCCAGGAACACTGTGCCGCCGTCGGCCAGCTGCAGGCGGCCGATGCGATCGCGGTGGGCGCCGGTAAACGCGCCTTTCACGTGGCCGAAGAACTCACTTTCGAAGAGCTCCTTGGGAATCGAGGCGCAATTTACCTTGACCAGGGGCTTGTCCGCCCGGTCGCTGGCATGATGAATGGCCCGCGCCACCATTTCCTTGCCCACGCCGGAATCACCCAGTACCAGTACGTTTGCCGGGGTCGTCGCCACAGCTTCAATCTGTGCCAGGGTGCGCTTCAGGGCCGGACTGTTGCCGATAATGTCACCGAAGTTTTTGGTGACATTGACCTCTTCTCGCAGGTAGTCGCGTTCGGCTTCCAGCTGATTTTTCAAGGAGGTGATTTGTGCAAAGTCTGCTTCGCGCTGCTCTTCGAGTGCCTTGCGTCGGGAAATATCACGAAAGACCACCACGGCACCGGCCGGCTTGCCATCCTGCAAAATCGGGGTGCTGGTGTATTCCACCGGCACGGCGGAGCCGTCGGTATGCCAGAAGACCTCGTCCTCAACGCGGTGGGCTATACCGTCTTTTAGCGCCAGGTAAATAGGGCAGTCTTCGCGGGGATAAGGCGAGCCATCGGCATGGGAATGATGGTGCACGTCATGTGCCGGCTGGCCCAGGACATCATCGTGTTCCCACCCCACGATTTTGGTGCTGGCGGCATTGGCGAAGGTCGTCTTGCCCTCACTGTCCAGGCCGTAGATGCCTTCACCGGCCGCATCAAGAATCTGCTGGTGTTCGTTGCGCAGGCGCTTGAGTTCGGTGAGGGTGTTACCCAGTTGCACATCGCAGTTCGCGGCGATCGCAGCCAGCGAGCCGTGTTCGGCGCTTTGCACCCGCCAGGCTGTTAAGAGTCCCTCGGTGGTGGGCTGAGAGCCGTGCAGCAGGGTGACCGGCATATCCTGTATTTCGTCTCCCTCTTCAATAACAGCGCGTAGCTGCTTATGCAGTAAGGCCTGGTCATCAGCAGTCAGGAGTTGATCGATACTGACGGCTGCATGGCCCGTCTCGATTTCTGCGTGGTGCAGCCACATGCCGCTGACATCCGGACACTGCAAATCAGCCGCCACGGTGGCCAGCAGGTTGGGGGAATTCTGTAGCAGCCAGTCGGCAGCACCGCGCATGTTTGAACCCTCGGTTTTTCAGGATTGGACCACAGGATTTTGTGGAACACAAATTACTGAGGTCGATAAATTTCGTTAAGTCATTGTTTTATATATTTTATTTATCTTGGCACGGATCCTGCTTTGTTAATCAGCAGACAAACACTGAAACGGACCGGGCCTTATTGGCCGGGTCAATACCTGGAGAAACCGCCCATGGCCGCCGTCATCACTCCCCCTTTCACCCAGGCCACGGCCCTGGCCAAAGTGCAGGCCGCGGAAGATGCCTGGAACAGCCGCGATCCGGAACGCGTCGCCCTGGCCTACAGTGAAGACTCGCAGTGGCGCAATCGCGATGAGTTTTTCGTCGGTCGTGATGCCATTCGTGCCTTCCTGCAGGGCAAATGGGAAAGGGAGTTGCACTACCGACTGATGAAAGAGTTGTGGGCCTATACGGATAATAGAATCTCCGTGCGTTTCGAGTATGAATGGCAAGACTCGCGCACGGGCGAATGGTTCCGTACCCACGGCAATGAGCACTGGGAGTTTGCCGCCGATGGCCTGATGCAGCGACGTGATATGAGCGCCAATGATGTGCCGATCAGTACGTGTGAGCGGCGCCTGCAGTTATCAGCCAAGGCTGGCTAAGGTCTGACGGGCATGAGCACGCTACAGACCAGAAGCCGACAACTGCTTGCCAAGGTACGCGCCTGCGACTTGTGCAAAGCCAACCTGCCTGACGGGCCGCGTCCGGTGTTGCAGCTGGATCCGCGAGCCCGCCTGCTGATTGCCGGTCAGGCACCCGGTCGCAAGGTGCACGCCACGGGTGTGCCCTTTGATGATGCGAGCGGCGATCGTCTGCGGGCCTGGTTGGGCATCAGTCGTGAGCATTTTTACGATCCGACCCGGGTCGCTATCCTGCCCATGGGCTTTTGCTATCCCGGCACCGGCAAAAGCGGTGATCTGCCGCCCCGGCCTGAATGTGCGCCCGCGTGGCGTGAAGACTTGCTGGCCTTGTTACCGGCCGTGGCCACGACCCTGGTGCTGGGGCAATACGCGCAGGCCTATCATTTTGAGGCCCGCGGCTTGTCCGTCACCGAACGCGTGGCGGCCTGGCGAGATGACTGGCCGGCCCGGCTGGCTCTGCCGCACCCCAGCCCCCGCAACAATCCCTGGCTGGTGCGTAACCCGTGGTTTGAAGGCGAACTGGTGCCGGCCTTGCAGGCCCGGGTGGCGGAGGTGTTGAGCTGATGGCATTGCCAGCCACCCAGGGCATGCAAGTTTCTGCGCGGCGCATCACCCGCTATGCGGTCCGGCAAAGCCGTCGCCTGCGGGCGAACAAAAAACGCAATGCCTGGCTGTTGTCGCTGCTGCTGGTGTTCGCCTGGCTTGTCGGCAGTGCGGTGTTTTCGGTGAACGGGATTTATAACCTGTTTCGGCTGCTACAACTGCGTCCGGTTTACTGGCTGTCCTATGCGACGGTGGCAACAGCCGCCCAGACCCGCCGCATCAGTGGCCTCGTCTGCAAAGCTCTGGGTCGACTGGCCACGCGCGGGTGGCCGGGTTGTCAGCGTCCGTGTGGTTGCGCCGGCTGACATCAGGGGGCGGCCAGCCCTGGCTGCTCCAATCGATGTCGCCTAAGGTTTGGCGGCCCCCGATTGGGGCGACACGCCACGCTGCAGCGGCGGGGCTTCTTTAATTTCCGGATCGATCGTGTGATAGATCTTGCCGATGGTGCTGTCATCATCCAGGCAGCCCACCACCAGCGCGGCCAGGTCGGCCCGTTGAATGGTGCCCATCACCGTGTGGTCTTCGGTCTTGATCGCGGTGCCCGTCGGCGCTTCCGAGGCCATGCCGCCGGGTCGCAGGATGGTGGCGTCCAGACCGCTGTTCATTAAATAGTCTTCGGCCAAGCTTTTCAGTTCCATCACCGGTCCGAGGAATTTCCAGGCGTGTTCGGTGAGCACGCTTTTGCTGTCGCCCGCGCCAATGGCGGTGACCAGGATGACGCGGGTGACCCCGTGACGCTGGGCTGCGTCCACGATATGGCGGGTTGATTCCACGTCAGGGCGGCGCGGCTCGCCGCGACTGCCGCCGACGGTGCTGATGGCCGCGCGAAACTGACCACTGGCAAAGGCTTGCTCAACGTCGTCGGCTTCGATGGCGTCGCCGGTGACCCGCTCAAGATCCAGTCCTTCCAGTCCGGACAGATCCGAGGTCGGGCGCACAAAGGCCGTCAGTTTTTCGCCGCGGCCGGCCAGCAGCTTTGCCACCTCCAGTCCGGTGCGCTGGGTGCCGCCGAATAACAAAATGCCGTTGCTCATGCCTGATTCCTTACCGGGTTGTTGTCTGTGTCGGGTGCCTGGGTCCGCGGCGCTTCAGTCACGGCCCATTCATCCGGGTGTTGGCGCCGTGCCGGACTGGGTATTGCGTAGACCATGCGATGTTCATGGCGGGCCATTTCTTTCAAATCAAGTCGCCAGCCGCGAGCTTCATAATCCTTTAGCCGTTCACGGTAGCGCATCAGGACATCGTCTGCCGGGATGATGAATTCGCCGATGGTGTCTTTGGACGGAATGGCCGGCTCCAGTTTTTCTACCACGACGCGGTCTTCTTCCACGGCCACACCCATGCGGCTTAAAAAGTTTTTATCCAGCTCCGGATCCAGCCGGCAATTGCGCGTGTTGATCAGGAAGATCTCCAGTTCCAGCTCACTGCGTGGCACAGAGTAGATGTACATATTCATTCCATCACCCTGGGGATTGAAGCGGATGCGTGTCCAGGTCATGGAAATACCGTGAAAGCCCGAGCCGGCATCCGAGCGCCCCCGCGTAGAGACTGCGCCCACTTCATGATCGGGCGAGCCGGGTGATTCAAATACCGTCATGGTGCCCGCGCCCCACTGCGTTTCATCGATCTTGAATTTCGGCACCTGGTAATCGGCGTTTTCACCGGCCATGCCCATGCCCCCGTGCACGTATTCCACGTGGGAGGGGTCAGACTGGTTCTCGACCAGTCGCACGTAATTCGCTTGCCACGTATAGCGCATGCGCAGTACGCGCCAGTTGTCATCGTCGTATTCGTCGATGGGCAGGATGGTGGGTCGTTCCGCCTCGGGCAGGTCACCGAGGAACACGAAAATCAGGCCGTAGCGTTCTGCCACCGGATAGGCATCGATGCGCGAGCGCGGCGGGATTTTCTCAATGGGGCCCAGGGACGGGATGCGTTCACATTCGCCGGCGCCGTTGAACAGCCAGCCGTGATAAGGACACTGCACGCAATTGCCGACGACTTTGCCGTCACCGATGGAGCCGCCGCGGTGGGAGCAGGTGTTGGATACACAGTGGGCTTTGCCGTCCTCGTCGCGCCACAGCACGAAGGGCAGGCCGAGCATTTGAACTTTCAGGGGCGTATTGGTGACGCTTTCGCTGTCTTCGGCCGGGTACCAGAAGTTCATGAACACAGGTTGTCCCCTCCCGATTTGTTATCCAGGGTCGCTGACCGCGCGGCTGCGCCTTCTCTCACCACTTTACTACTGACGTGCGCCCACGGCACCCCTGTGGCCTTGCCGGCTGTCAGTAGCAGATGCCCTAACTGCGTGGCGAACCAAAGGCCCATGAAGCTGCCGGGCGGAATGACAGTGCCCAGGCCAGGGTTTATTCTCAGACGGCAGTGATCCGAGCCAGAACGGGGCGATTTAGCCAGGGCTTCACTAACAATTCGGTGCCTGACGCATGCTTTTACCTGATCATCAGTATCTCCGCGCCGACAGTCTTAAGGACTGCCTGAAGACGTTGCGCGAAAGCGGCGAGCGCACCCACGTGGTCGCCGGCGGCACGGATGTCATCTTTAATATGCGCTTGCGGCTGTTTCAGCCGGACATCGCCCTGAGTATTCGCCGCATCGCGGAAATTCAGCAGGTGGAGGAGTTGCCGGATGGTGGCTTGCGTATCGGTGCCGGGTGTCGCCTGGTGGACCTGGCCGAGAACGCGCTGATCAATGAGCGTTATCCCGCCTTCGCTGATTCGGTTCGTGCGGTGGCGTCTTCGCATATTCGCAACATCGCCACCCTGGGCGGCAATATCTGCCTGAAGACGCGGTGCTGGTACACCAATAATTCAGAGCAATGGCGCCAGGGCGTGAAGGAATGCTTCAAGACCGACGGCGAGTTGTGTCACGTGATCAAGAGTTCATCTCTGTGTCACGCTATTAATAATGCGGATACGCCCTTGCCCCTGATCGTGCTGGGTGCGGTGCTGACCTTGCAAAGGGAAGGCGAGTCCCGCGATGTCCCCATCGCCGAGTTCTATCAGAAAGACGGCATGGACCACACGGTGCTCAAGCCTGATGAGCTGGTGACCCACGTGACCCTGCCGCCGTGCACGGATCGCACTGTGTTCCTGAAGATCGCCGCTCGCAAAGGCATGGATTTTTCCCAGGCCGCGATTGCCGCGCGAGCCAGCGGCCAGGGCACAGACGCACCGCAGGTCAGCCTGGTGCTGGGTTCCATCTCCATGGCACCGATTGTGTTGAATGACGCGGCCGGCCTGATCCAGGCCCAGGGCATCACCGATGCCGCCATCGAACAGGCCGAGGAAAAAGTCCGCGGCGAACTGGGCGAGCTCACTAATTTATACGCGCGCGCCGGCTACAAGGCCCACCTTGCCAAAGTGCTGGTGCGCCGGGCACTCAAAGCCCTGCGGGAGATGTAATTATGGCCAAGCACCTGATCTCGCTGACCATCAACGGCGACACCTATGAAGACCTGGTGGTGTCAGACAACCAGACCCTGCTGGATGTGATTCGGGCTGAAGTGGGGCTTAAGGGCACCAAACGGGGCTGTACCACCGGCGCCTGCGGTGTGTGCACCGTCAATGATGAAAACGGCGACGCGATTCTGTCCTGCATGACGCATGTGCTGGAGTGGGATGGCGAGTCCATCACGACCATCGAAGGCCTGGCCGACACCGGCGAGCTGGATGCCATTCAGAAAGCTTTCGTGCATTACGGCGCTGTGCAATGTGGCAGCTGCACGCCCGGGGTGATTATGTCGGCCAAGGCGCTGCTCAATGCTCACCCGCAACCCACCGAAGAACAGATTAATGAGGCCATGGCCGGTGTGCTGTGTCGCTGCACCGGCCATGTAAAAGTGAAGGAAGCCATTCGCAACGCCCACCGGATTGAGGAGGTCGTCAGCCATGCCGCCGGAGATTAAGCCCCAGGTGCCCAAGGATGACCCCGGTCTGACGGTCGTCGGCCAGCGTCAGCCGCGACTGGACGGGGCCGATAAAGTCTCGGGCCGGTCCGTGTTTACCGACGACGTGGTGTTGCCGGGCATGCTCTACGGCAAAATTCTGCGCAGCACCCAGGCCCATGCGCGCATCACGCGTCTGGATACCTCCAAGGCCGAGGCCCTGCCGGGGGTTAAAGCCGTCGTGACCGCGGCGGATGCGACGGGCATGAGCGCCAATTCCACGGATTCCGTGGCCAAGGCCTCCAAGCGCCGGACCGGTAAGACCATCAAGTTAAAGACGGGTGAGGCGATTTTTGCCGACGAGATCGTGACCTATATCGGCGAGGAAATCGCCGCGGTGGCAGCGCTGGATGAGGCCACGGCCACCAAGGCACTGGAACTGATCGAGGTTGAGTACGAGCCGCTGCCCGCGATCATGGATTCCCGCCGGGCCGTGCGACCCGGCGCCCCCCAGGTCAACCCGGAGTTCCCCGGTAACGTCTGGTCCGAAGACATCGACAATTACGGCGACCCCGACACGGCCTTCAATGAAGCGGACTTCGTCGTCGAGTCCAAGTTCGAGGCCGGCGTCACCCACAACCTCTACGCCGAGTTTCATGTCGCGCTGGTGGATTTCTCGCGCCCGGAAAAACTCAAGGTCTGGACGCCCACCCAGACCAGTTACCTGATGCAGCATTCCCTGGCACCGGCCTTCGGCCTGTCAGTGAACCAGGTGCAGATCATTCATTTAAATACCGGTGGCGCCTTTTCCGGTCGCGGGGCCGTGCGCCCGCATCATTACGTCGCGGTGTTGCTCTCGCGCGAAACACGCCGGCCCGTGAAAGTATTCTCCGCCGGCGATGAGGAGTTTCTGATCGGTCGCGCCCTGGGCAAGAATCGCTACAAGACCCGCGTTGCGGCCGACAAAGACGGCACGCTGCGGGCCTTTGACATGACCTGCGAAATGGACGGCGGGGCGGTCGGTAACGAGGTGGGCTATTTCGGCTGGATGGCTGGCCTGTCGAATGCCTGGATGTTCGACCTGCAGGGCAACCGCTTTCAGCGCAAGGTCATCCTGACGAACCAGCGGCCGAACTTCCTGGGCCACGGCGGCATGATGGTCTCGTCCAACTGTGCCGTGCAGCAGTTGCTGGCCAAAGTGGCCCGTTCTCTGGCGATGGATCCCATGGATCTGCTGCTCAAGAACGCGGTGGAGCAGGGGCACACGGGTTTGTCCGGTGAAGTCTTCGCCAGTTGCGGTTTAAAAGAGTGCATCGAGACGGTGCGCCGCGAGTCAGGCTGGAACGACAAGTACGACCAGCTGCCGCCTTATCACGGTATCGGCGTGGCCGTGGGTGCCATGGCTGCCGGTGCCAAGGGCGCGTTTAAACATGACACCTCGGCCGCCATGGTGCGGGTGGGTGAAGACGGCCTGATTACGGTGTACACGGGTATTCCCGACATGGGGCAGGGCACGCACACCACCATGGCCATGATTGCTGCCGAGGTGCTGGGTATCGATGCCAATGATGTGCAGCTGGTAGCCGGCGATACTGATCTCACGCCGATTGATATCGGCGCCTTTGCCCAGCGCGGCACCATCACCACGGGTAACGCGGCGCGCAATGCCGCCATCGATGCCCGGGATCAACTGGCAACCTACGCCGCTGAGAAACTTGAAACGAGCCCGGATAATTTGCGCTTCGCTCACGGGCGGGTAGCCCGCGCGGATGACCCGGAGCAGTCCCTCTCTTTTAAAGAGGTGACCTGGGGCACCCTGAACAGCATGGAAGGACGTTTTGTCATGGGCCGCGGTTTTTATAATTCACCGCTGCCTTATGGCACCACCTCCTGGTCCTTCGATGCGCAGGTGGCCGAAGTGATTGTTGACCCGGAAACCGGCCAGATCCAGGTGCTCAAAGTGACCGTTGCCCACGACCTGGGTCGCACGATCAACCCGCTGGCGGTGGAAGGTCAGATCGACGGGCAGGTGTTCTCGGCTATGAGCCAGGTTATTTACGAAGAGCTGGTGACGGACGACGGGCTGTTCCTGAATCCGTCCCGCCTTGAATACAAAATGCCGCGCACCTATGAGATGCCGGAGATCGCCCATTTCATGATCGAGTCGAATGATCCCTATGGGCCCTTCGGCGCCAAAGAGGTGGGCGAAGGGCCCGTGGTCGTGGCCGGCGCCGCCATCATTGCGGCTGTATCCAATGCCCTGGGCGGCACCCTGATGCCGGAAATGCCCATGACGCCCATGCGTGTGCTCAAGGCCATCCGGGCCAGCGAGCAGGAAAAAGCCCAGTCCCAGAGCGCCGCCTAGGCGGGGTAGCCCGTTGGCCGGCCGGTGCCGGAGCGACTTGACGGGCACTGAGCACGGACTGATTCAGGCCCGGCTGCCCTGGCTGGCGCCGTTAGCAGCACCCGGCAAGGGCAGGCGGGGTATGATGCCGCCCCGCCCACGGCTCATCACCGGGCATCCCCGTCCCATCCAGGCTTCCCCATGTCTAAACCCAGCCCTAAGACAGATACCCCCAGTTTTCGCGAAATGGATCTCGCCGCGCCGCTGATTAAGGCACTGGATGATGTCGGCTACGAAAATCCCACGCCCATTCAGGCCCAGGCTATTCCACCGTTGCTGGCCGGTAAGGATCTGCTGGGTCATGCGCCCACGGGCACGGGCAAGACCGCGGCTTTTGCCTTACCCCTGCTCTCACGCATTGATATGCGTAACAAGCAGGTGCAGGTGATTTGCCTGACGCCCACCCGCGAACTGGCTATCCAGGTGGCCGAAGCCTTCCAGCGTTATGCCTCGCACATAAAAGGTTTTGGTGTGCTGCCCATTTACGGCGGGCAGGGTTACACCGGTCAGTTGCATCAGCTCAAGCGCGGTGTGCAGGTAGTCGTTGGCACGCCCGGTCGGCTCATGGACCACATGCGCCGCGGCACGCTGAAGCTGGATGGCCTGAAGGCTTTGGTATTGGATGAGGCCGATGAAATGCTGAACATGGGTTTTCTGGAACCCGTGGAATGGATCCTGGAGCAGGCACCTAAAGATCGCCAGATGGCGCTGTTCTCGGCCACCATGCCGGCGCAGGTTGAACGGATTGCCAAGCGCCACCTGCAAGACCCGCAAAAAATATCCATCAAGTCGGCCACCGCGACCGCCGTGACCATCCGGCAGCGCTACTGGAAAGTTAGTGGCTTTCATAAACTTGATGCCCTGACCCGCATTCTGGAGGTCGAACCCTTCGACGCGGTGCTGATTTTCGTGCGCACGCGCATCGCGACGGTGGAACTGGCGGAGCGGCTGGAAGCCCGCGGTTACGCCGCGGCCGCCATGAACGGCGACATGGCGCAGAACCAGCGCGAACAAATGGTCGAGCGCCTGAAAAAAGGCCGCCTGGATATTCTGATTGCCACGGACGTGGCCGCCCGCGGCCTGGACGTAGAGCGCATCAGCCACGTCATTAACTACGACATTCCCTACGACACCGAAGCCTATATCCATCGTATCGGCCGTACCGGGCGGGCGGGGCGACAGGGCGATGCCATCCTGTTTGTGGCGCCCCGGGAGCGTCGCATGCTCATTGCCATCGAGCGGGCCACGCGGCAAGAGATCGAGAAACTGATCCTGCCCACCACCGAGGTGGTGAACAACGTGCGCATTGCCAACTTCAAGCAGAAAATCAGTGACACCCTGGCGGGTGGTGACCTGAGCTTCATGCAGAACCTGGTGGAGCAGTACCGCGAAGAGCACGACGTGCCGTCCGTGGAAATCGCCGCCGCCCTGGCCCAGTTATTCATCGGCGACAAACCCCTGTTGCTGAGCCCTGAAAAAGAGCCGCGGCCGCGCCGCAATGATGACCGGGCGCCCCGCCGGGACGAGCGCCGACCGGCTCGCGGCAAAACCAGCCGCGGCGGTGAGCTGCCGGAGCTCGGCCGTGACCAGGTTCGCTATCGCGTGGAGGTGGGTTACGACCACGACGTGCAGCCCGGCAATATTGTCGGCGCCATTGCCAATGAAGCCGGCCTGGACGGCGATCGCATCGGCCACATCGAAATTTATAACGAATTCACTTTGGTGGATCTGCCCGTGGGCATGCCCCGCGACATCTTCATGGATCTGAAGAAAGCCCGGGTCTGCGGCCGGAAGCTGGACATTTCGCGTCTTGATCAGAAAGACCGGCCTGCGAAGAAAAAGCACAAGGGCAAGACCAAGGAACTCAAGAAAAAGAAACTGACTGCGGAAAAGAAAGCCAAGGTGAAAGCGCGCAAGAAAGCCAAGGAGCGCAAAAAGCGGCCGGTTAAAAAGGCCTAGCCCAGCGGCCCCTGGACGCCACGCCCGCCTTTGTTCAGCACGTGCGTATAAATCTCGGTGGTTGCCACATCCGCGTGCCCCAGTAGTTCCTGGATGGTGCGCAAGTCATAGCCGCGTTCCAGCAAGCGAGTCGCAAAGCTGTGGCGCAGGGTATGGCAAGTCGCCGGCTTGCTCAGGCCGCTGGACCGGACGGCCCGCTTAACCTGTCGCTGCAACCAGGTGTGATGCACGTGGTGACGCTTTAACACCCCGTCGGCCGGATCCGGTGCGACCTCACGGCCCGGGAACACAAACTGCCAGGCCAGTTCCCTGGCTCCCCGGGGATACTTGCGGGCCAGGGCATGGGGCATATTCACCTCGCCAAAGCCACGGCCCAGGTCATAGGCATGTAAGCGCCGCACATCCGCTATCTGGTGCTTAAGCGCCGCCACCACGGACTCAGGCAACAAGGTGCGCCGGTCTTTACCTCCCTTGCCTTGCCGAATGACAATCTCTCCCATGCCGAAGTCAACGTCCTTAACGCGCAGGCGGCAGGCCTCATTCAGCCGCAGCCCCGCGCCATACATCAGTCGTGCCATCAGCGAGAAGGGCAGCGGCAGGGCAGTAATAATGCCCATGGCCTCGTCATGGGTCAGCACCTGCGGGATGCGTCGTTTCGGTTTGGTCCGCTGATAGTTCAGTTTGCCCAGGGGTTGCCCAAGAAACTTGTCATACAGAAAAACCAGTGCATTCAAGGCTACCGCCTGCGTGCCGGGTGCGACCGACCGTTTCACCGCCAGCCACGATAAATAGGCATCCACTTCCTCCGCGCCCATGTCCCGCGGATTTCGCCGGCCATGAAAGCGAATAAAATTCCGAGCCCAATACACGTAAGTTTTCTCCGTCGCATAGGCCATATTGCGTTCACGCATGGCGATGCGAAGCTGCTGAATGAAGCCTTGCTTCGGTGCCTGTGCAGGCACAGGGATATCGTCCATTGCGATCAACCGGTTCAGACCAGGGCCCCGAAAAAATAACCCCTGCCAACCCCTGACAGAACTTGCAAAACACCGCCATTCAACAAGTTTCAACACTGTGTTTTGAGAATACGCGCTGCCCCTATTTATTCATCCGTCGAAGCCCCCCACGCCAAAGCTGTACGATCGTTCAACCGATTGCTTTAAGTGGGATTTCTGGCTAGATTTGAACGATGAAAATATCGCCTCATCTCAGCCGGCATCGCTTCACCGGCAGAATCAGCTGTTAGGTTGCGATGATTGACGTCGCCCTATCACTAGTTTCTTTTCTTATCGGTGTGCTGTGGTTCGGAATTATTCTAGTTGTCGCTAGCAAGCTCGCCTGGATTCGCGCAGATTTCCCTCAGATCCTACTAGTCTCAAGCGGTGTTGCAGGCGTTTCCCTGGTTCCCCGTTTCGGTCTGTTGTTGGCTATTCCTGTGTTTCTCTGGTTGGCCGTCCGCCAGCTTGGGGCGTCAGGGGCTGAGGCACTATATTTGCTCCTGATCGTGTTTTGCCTACAGCTGTTTGTCTGGCTTTTATCAATGTAGCTATGCAACCTAACCAGCACAGGCAAGCGACTTTTGACCCGTCAGCCAATTCGCTGACGCGAATTGGCTGCCGCCTCAAACGCGCCTGCTGTAGGCGTTACATGCCCGATACCCCTTCAGCGCAATAATCGCGGGCCTTGACAGTAGTATCGATAATGATACTATTTGTTAGTGGCGTCTACTGACGAAATACTCTCGAAGATGAAGCGCAATCCCAAA
>JBPCXH010000135.1:0-22007 GCA_051008735.1 Gammaproteobacteria bacterium
CACTCGGCTTCATTCATGGCCCAATGATGGCACGGTTGCCGCGGCAGGTCAGGTCTGAGGGCCCCGGCTGGGGCCGATTTCAGCCCCGTTGAGTCGGCTGCCGCCGCTACTCTATAATTACTGGTTCTGGGTCATCTGAGTGAGCCCCGAGAGCTTTGGCTTAAACTCCAAAAGAAACAATAGTTTAAGGCCAGCCTCTCGATCATGCGGCGGCGGCGCGAAGGCGCGAACCGGGCGTGGCGTATTCTTCAGAGGGGCTGTCAGACCGCAGTATCAGTAATTAGCACCGGCGGCCCTGGGCCAGCCGGTCGGCGGCAGCTTCTGCGCTGCATTTTGAGTCAGAGTTCTGCGTGGCCCGGTTGTCGGGCAAGGCGTTGGAACAGAGCAGAGAGAAAAAGACCATATGAGAGCGACAGGCTTACCCAAGGCATACGGACTGTATTCACCTGAGCTGGAACGTGACAGCTGCGGCGTGGGCTTTGTTGCCCATGTGAAGGGTGAGCGCAGCCACCAGATCATTAAGGATGCGGAGCACTTGCTGTGCCGCATGGATCATCGTGGTGCCCGTGGCTCTGAGAAAAATACCGGCGACGGTGCCGGGATTCTGACGGCGCTGCCCCATGAGTTCCTTGCGCGTGTGGCTCGCGAAGAACTCGACGCCATTTTGCCGCAGCCCGGTCGTTTTGGTGCCGGTATTGTTTTTCTGCCCGTGGATGCCGGCCAGCGCGAGCAGTGCAAGGCAACTGTCGCGAAGATTTGTGCCGAGGAAGGCCAGCAGCTCGTTGGTTGGCGCACGGTGCCTGTCGATGCCGATGCTGCGGACCTCGGACCTACCGCCCGTGCCGGCCAGCCTCATATTGAGCAGCTGTTTATTGCCGCTACGGATGGCATCGAGGGCGACGCCTTTGAGCGCAAGCTGTACCTGATTCGTAAGCGTGCGAGCCATTTGCTGCGCAACGATCCGCAGCTGAGCGAGGCACTGAGCTTTTTTGTCTGCAGTCTGTCGACCAAGGTCATTATCTATAAGGGCATGCTGGCGCCTGATCAGTTGACCTTGTTCTTCAAAGATTTACAGGCGGAGGACTACACCACCCACCTGGCTATGGTGCACTCGCGGTTCTCCACCAACACTTTTCCCAGCTGGGACCGCGCGCAGCCGCTGCGTTTCATGTCTCACAACGGTGAGATCAACACCTTGCGCGGGAACAGTAACTGGATGGCAGCGCGCGAAGGCGTGGCAGAGTCTGAGCTGTTCGGTGATTCCATTGAGAGTCTGTATCCCATCGTGGAGCCGGAGACCTCCGACTCGGGAGCCTTCGACAACGTACTGGAATTTCTCTTGATGAGCGGCCGCAGCCTGCAGGAAGCCGTCATGATGATGATTCCCGAGGCCTGGCAAAAACACGAACTCATGGCCCCGGAAAAGCGGGCGTTCTACGAGTTTAATTCCTGCAAGATGGAGCCGTGGGATGGCCCGGCGTCCATTGCCTTTACCGATGGTCGCTACATCGGCGCCGTGCTGGACAGGAACGGCTTGCGTCCGAGTCGCTATTACCTCACCAAAGACGATCGCGTGATCATGGCCAGTGAAGTGGGTGTGATCCCCGTGGACCCGGCCAACGTGAAACTCAAAGGTCGCCTGGAACCCGGTCGCATGTTTCTCATCGACTTTGAGGCGGGTGAGCTTGTTTCCGACGACGCGCTGAAGACGGATTTTGCGCAGCGCCAGCCTTATTGGGAATGGCTGGAGCGCCAGCGCATCACCCTGAGAGATTTACAGCCGGTACGTCCGCCGGCCCCCCTGACCGAAGAAGCCTTGCTGGAACGAATGAGGGCCTTTGGTTACACCAGCGAAACCATGCAGTTCATGTTGCTGCCAATGATTCGGGAGCTGCGTGATCCCGTCGGTTCCATGGGTAATGATTCCACCCTGGCTTGTTTGAGCGACAAACCGCGGCTGGTTTACGACTATTTCAAGCAGCTGTTTGCGCAGGTGACAAATCCCCCCATCGACTCCATCCGGGAAGAAATCATTATGTCCCTGGAGTGCTATGTGGGGCCGGAGCCGAACCTGTTGCAAACCAGCGAGCAAGACGCCAAGCGTCTGCGCCTGCGTCACCCGATTCTGACCAACGAGGAAATGGCTTCCCTCAAGGGCATGGATCACAACGGCTGGCGAAGCAAGACGATTGATATCACCTACGATCGCGCCAGCACGCCGGGTGGTTTGCAGCCCGCCCTGGATCGCATTTGCCGGGAAGCTGAGAAGGCCATCGATGATGGCTTCAGCCTTGTGGTGTTGTCGGATCGCAGCGCTTCGCGCGATCGAATTCCAGTCAGTTCTTTGCTTGCCGTGGGCGGTGTGCATCACCACTTGATTAGTCAGGCCAAGCGCACGCGCATCGGCATCCTGGTGGAAAGCGCCGAAGCCCGCGAAGTGCACCAGCATTGTCTGCTGGTGGGCTACGGTGCGGATGGTATTAATCCTTATCTGGCCTTCGAGGCCCTGTGGCAGGCGCGTCGCGACGGCCTCGTCGATGAGAGCGTGGGCGATGACGATCAGTCTATCGTGCGTGCGTATCGCAAGGGCGTCGCCAAGGGCATGCTGAAAGTCATGGCCAAGATGGGTATCTCAACCCTGCAGTCCTACAAGGGCGCGCAGATTTTTGAGGCCCTGGGTTTGGCTGATCCGGTTATCAAGCGTTGCTTTGCCGGCACGGCCAGCCGGCTGCAGGGTGTGGGCTTCGACGTGCTGGAAGAAGAGCAGCTGCGTCGTCATGCGCTGGGCTTTGACGAAGAAGTCGTCGCGCTGCCGAATCCCGGCGAGTATCACTGGCGCAGCGCCGGTGAGCGTCATGCGTGGACTCCCCAGGCAATCTCCAGTCTTCAGCTTGCGGCGCGAGCTGATTCAGCCGATGCCTACGGCAAGTTTGCTGCGGAAGCCAACGCTACCGCGCGCAGCACTTGTACTCTGCGGGGCTTGTTGCGCTTTAAAAGCGGCTCGGCTATTCCGCTGGCCGAGGTTGAGCCTGCCAGCGAAATTGTGAAGCGCTTCTGCACGGGCGCAATGAGTTACGGCTCTATCTCCGCGGAGTCGCATGAGACCCTGGCCATTGCGATGAACCGTCTCGGTGGCAAGAGCAACACCGGAGAAGGTGGCGAAGATCCATCCCGTTTCGAAACCATGCCATCGGGAGATTCCCGGCGGTCGGCCATCAAGCAGATTGCCTCGGGACGCTTCGGGGTCACGGCCTGGTACCTGGCCAATGCTGATGAGTTGCAGATCAAGATGGCTCAGGGGGCCAAGCCCGGTGAAGGCGGCGAACTGCCTGGTCGCAAGGTGGACGAGACTATTGCGCGCACGCGTTACTCGACTCCGGGTGTGGGCCTGATTAGTCCGCCGCCCCATCATGATATTTATTCGATCGAAGATCTGGCGCAGCTGATCCATGATCTGAAAAATTCGAACCCGTCTGCCCGCGTCAGTGTGAAGCTGGTGTCGGAAGTGGGTGTCGGGACTATTGCAGCCGGTGTGGCCAAGGCGCATTCGGATCACATCCTGGTTTCGGGCGACAACGGCGGCACCGGGGCTTCGCCCCTGACCAGCATCAAACACGCGGGTCTGCCCTGGGAGCTTGGTCTGGCTGAAACCCATCAAACCCTGGTGATGAATGATCTGCGCAGCCGCATTGTGTTGCAGACCGATGGCGGCCTGAAAACAGGGCGCGACGTTGTTATCGCTGCTTTGCTCGGCGCCGAAGAGTATGGCTTCTCCACAGCACCGCTGATTGCCCTGGGTTGCATCATGATGCGCAAGTGTCATCTGAATACCTGCCCGGTAGGGATTGCTACCCAGGATCCGGTGCTGCGAAAGAAGTTCACCGGCAAGCCCGAACACGTAGTGAATTATTTGTTCCGCGTGGCAGAAGAAGCGCGCCAGCTTATGGCTGAACTGGGCTTCCGTCGCATCGTCGACATGATCGGTCACACCGAGGTGCTGGAGACGGAAGATGCTCTGAATCATTGGAAAGCCGACGGCCTGAACCTGTCGCCGATCCTGGCACCGGCCAAAAAACCGCATCCGAACACCGAGGTCTATTGCACGCGGAAGCAGGATCACGGCCTGCAGCTTGCGCTGGATAACCGGCTCATTGAACTGGCCCGCCCGGCTATCGAGCGTGGCGAGACGGTTCAGCAGGAATTGCTGATCGTGAACACTAATCGTGCCGTGGGCACCATGTTGAGCAACCGGGTGGTGAATGCCTGGGGCGAGCGCGGTCTGGAGCCCAACACCATCCATTTCAAACTTAAGGGTTCGGCAGGACAGAGCCTGGGCGCATTCATGTGCCGCGGGATTACCCTGGAGCTGGAAGGCGATAGTAATGACTACGTGGGCAAGGGCCTGTCCGGCGGACGCCTGATTGTGTACCCGCCTGCGGAAAGCGACTTTGTGCCCGAGCAGAATATTCTTATAGGCAATGTGGCCCTTTACGGCGCCACCGGCGGGCGGGCTTACTTCCGTGGCCGCGGTGCTGAACGTTTTTGCGTGCGCAACAGTGGTGCCAAGGCTGTTGTAGAAGGTGTGGGCGACCACGGTTGCGAGTACATGACCGGTGGCCGTGCTGTGATTCTTGGGCCGACGGGCCGGAACTTTGCAGCCGGCATGTCAGGCGGTGTGGCTTACGTCTGGGATGTAAACGGCAACTTTGCCGCCAACTGCAACCAGGGCATGGTGGACCTGGATCCGGTGCGCGACGATGAAGATATTTTTGAGCTGCGCGAACTGATTGAGCAGCATTTGCAGTACACCGGCTCCGCTGTTGCGGCGCGGGTGCTGGATATGTGGCCCGATGTGCTGTCGCAGTTTGTGAAGGTTATGCCCACAGATTACAAACGCGTGTTGGCCGAGCGCCGCAAGCATGACGAAGAGATGGAGTCGACCATCCATGAAAATCAAACCGGTGCTTTTGCGCCCATTCGGAAATCGAGGGGCTAATTATGGGTAAGCCAAGTGGGTTCATGGAGTTTCCGCGCAAGCCGGTCCCTTATCGGGATCCGGAGCAACGGCTGACAGACTTCAAAGAGATTTATACGCCGCCGGATGAAAGCGCATTGAAGCGCCAGGCGGCGCGGTGCATGGACTGCGGGGTGCCTTTTTGTCAGTCCAATGAGGGCTGCCCCATCGACAACCTGATTCCTGAGTGGAATGATCTGATTTACCAGGGTCGCTGGAAAGACGCCCTGGATCGCTTGCACCGCACCAACAATTTCCCGGAATTCACCGGGCGGACTTGTCCTGCCCCTTGTGAGGGAGCGTGTGTTCTGGGGATTACCGATCCGCCGGTCACTATCAAGAATATCGAGAATGCGATTATTGATCGCGGCTTCGAGGAAGGCTGGGTAAGCCACACTTCGCCGGCCAAGCGCAGCGGGCGCAAGGTCGCCGTCGTCGGCTCAGGACCGGCGGGCCTCACCGCTGCTGATCAACTGAACAAAGCGGGTCACCAGGTCACCGTGTATGAGCGCGAGGATCGTATTGGTGGTCTGCTCATGTACGGTATTCCTAACATGAAGCTTGATAAGGACGTGGTCGATCGCCGCGTCAATCTCATGAGCGAAGCCGGTATCAAGTTCGTTACCGGTGCTGACATTGGCGGCAATACCGATGCCAAGCAATTGCTGAGTGAGCACGATGCCTTGTTGCTGGCCACGGGCTCCACGCGTCCCCGGGATCTGCCGGTGCCAGGTCGGGAACTGAAGGGCGTGCACTTCGCCATGGAGTTCCTCACGGAGAACACGCGCAGTTTGCTGAACAGCAATCTGGAGGACGGCAAGTACGTCAGCGCCAAGGACAAGCACGTGATTGTCATCGGTGGCGGTGACACGGGCACCGACTGCATCGGCACGTCTCTGCGTCACGGCTGCAAGAGTCTGCTGAACCTGGAGCTTTTGCCCACGCCGCCGGTTGAGCGGGCCAGTGACAATCCCTGGCCCCTGTGGCCTCGTATCTATCGCACTGACTACGGCCACGAAGAAGCGGCAACGCGCTTCGGTGCGGATCCGCGTCGCTATGCCACTGTGACCAAGAGCTTCATCGATGATGGCAACGGCAATGTCAAAGGTATCGAGACAGTTCAGGTGGAATGGAACCACCGGGATGGTCGGATGAAGATGCAGGAGATCGCCGGTACCGAGCAAACCTGGGAGGCGGATCTGGTCTTCCTGGCCATGGGCTTTCTCGGGCCTGAAACTTATCTGTCCGAGAGTCTGGGTGTGGAACTGGACGAGAGCACTAATTACCGGGCTGAACACGGCTCCTTTGCCACCAACATCCCCGGCGTATTCGTCGCGGGGGATTGTCGCCGGGGCCAGTCACTGGTCGTCTGGGGTATCAACGAAGGTCGCGGGGCAGCCCGGGCTGTCGATGAATTTCTCTGTGGAGCCAGTGAGTTACCCGCGCCAGGCATCAGCCTGGGTGCGGCAACAGGCTAAAGCCGGGGCTGCTAGAGGCGTTCGATCACGGCATCAGCGAATTCGCTGGTGCCAAGATCGCCGCCCAGGTCGCGGGTTTTTTTACCGTCCGTCAGAGCCGCATCGTAGGCTGCCTTGATGCGTTGCGCGCTCAGGCGGGATGGCTCGTCACCGCGTGTATCGGCCAGATAATTCAGCATCATCACGGCCGACATGAGCAAGGCCAGGGGATTGGCCAGGTTCTGTCCGGCGATATCCGGTGCCGAGCCATGCACAGCTTCGAAAATGGCGCGCTCGTCGCCAAAATTCGCGCCTGGTACGACACCCAAGCCGCCCACCAGTCCGGCGCACAGGTCGCTGACCACATCGCCGTAGAGATTCTCGAGTAACAGCACATCGAACTGACTTGGGTCCTGCACGAGGCGCATGCACGCGGCATCAATGATCGCCGTGTCGTAGGCGACATCGCTAAAGTCCTGATCATGTACATCTTCGGCGCAGCGCAACAGCATTCCGTCCGTCAGTTTCATGATGTTGGCTTTGTGAAAGACCGTGACGGTTTTTCGATCACGCTTGCGCGCATAGTCAAAGGCCCAGCGCGCCACACGAGTGCAGCCTTTCTCCGTCGCCACCTTCATGCTGGTAACGACCCCGGGAGTGATTTCATTTTCGACGCCGCTGTACAGACCCTCGGTGTTTTCCCGGATCACGACGATATCGACGCCTTCAAAGCGGGTTTCGACGCCCGGCAAGTTACGCACGGGGCGCACCGCAGCGTAGAGATCAAAGGCCTTTCGCAGTTGGACATTCACGGAGCGAAAGCCCTTGCCTACCGGGGTGGTGCAAGGCCCCTTCAGGGCAACACCGTGTTCGGTGATGGCATCCAGGGTGCTTTGGGGTAACACATCGTCACCGGCGTCCATGGCGGCTACGCCGGCCAGGCGCTCAATCCAGTTGATTTCAGCCCCGGCAGCTTCCAGCACCCGGAGTGTGGCAGCCGTGATTTCTGGTCCGATGCCGTCGCCCGGAATTAATACAGCGTTGGTACTCATGGCGGGGGATTATAGCCGTGCCGGCTGAAGATGCTTTAGGGGCTTTCCCTTAGTTCCGGTCGCAGCAGCGCCAGCCTTGTCAGGCCCGCCATGCTGAGCACATCACTGATTTCCCCGGACAGGGCCATAGCCAGCGCCTCGCGGAATGGCAGACGGCGTATTTGCAGGTCTTCAGTGTCATCAAACTCGGGTTCGCCGGCAGTCAGATTTTCCGCCACGTAGACAATGCCCGCCTCGTCTGTGATGGAGTTGCTGAGGTGGCATTTCAGCAGGGGTTCCCAGCGCGCAGCGCTCAGGCCCGTTTCTTCCTTGAGTTCGCGCCGTGCCCCGTCCAGGGGGTCCTCGCCACAGGGCACTCCGCCCATGGGGATTTCCCAGGAGTAGGCATCCAGGGTGTAGCGGAACTGGCCAACCAGCCAGGTGTCACCGTTTTCTGCCAGGGGAATAATGCCGCAGGCCAGATTTTTGAAACTCACTTTGCCATAGATGCCCGGTGCGCCCGATGGCTTGAGCACGTCCTCCGCGGTGACGCGGATCCACGGATTGTCATAGACCTCGCGCACTTTCAGTGTTCGCCATGGATTCAATGGTGTGTTCACGAGCTACTCCCTGCTGGCCGGCAGTCTCAGGCTGTCGGTCGCTATCAGTCGTCTGAACCAGGCGTGCATACCAATACCTCGCCCGGCCATGAACAGGGTAAAGGCAAACCACAGGGCGTGGTTACCAAAATCAGCCATAAGGTAAAAGGCGGGGAGAAACAGTCCGGCGGTCGAAGCCACCATGACCAGCATCATCTCTCGCGAGCGCGTCAATCCCACATAAACCCCGTCGTAGAGAAAACTCCAGCATGAAACCAGGGGCGAGAGAATCAACCAGGGCAGATAGGCCCGCGCGACTTCGCGAACGTCTTCAAGACCCGTGAGCAGGTTGATCAACCCGGGTCCTGCCAGCCAGAAAAATAAAGTAAAGCCCAGGGCCATTCCCAGGGACCAGCGCAAGGTGCGTTTCACGGCCTGGAGCAAGCCTGCTTGCTGGCGCGCTCCTGCGGCGCGACCCACCAGGGCTTCGGCGGCGTGGGCCATGCCATCCAGTGCGTAGGACAACAAATACTGAAAGTTCATCAGCACCGCATTGGCGGCAAGTACCGCATCACCCATTCGAGCGCCTTGAGCCGTTATAAAGGCAAAGACGAACATCAGGGCCATGGTGCGCAGGAACAGGTTGCCGTTTACATCCAGCAGTCGCACGTAGCGCCCCGCATCTGCCAAGGCAATATCGGACCAGCTGCCGGGTCGTTTGCCCAACTCACGTCGCACAAATAGCAGCCCGACTGTCAGCCCGGCCAGCTCTGCCAGCAGCGTGGCGCCGGCGACGCCGGCAACCCGCCAGTCAAAAACCAGCACGAATAACAGGTCCAGCGCGATATTGGTCAGATTGATTGACAGCACCATGGCCAGCGGGCCGCGCGCGTTCTGCATGCCCAGCAGCCAGCCAATCAGTACAAAGTTCATCAGTGAAGCCGGCGCACTCCAGATGCGAACGCTGAAGTAAAGCCGCGCCTGGGCGGCGACCTCCGCGCCGGGTGCCAGTAGCCGCAATGCCAGATCAATAATCGGTGCCTGCAGCAAGATCAGAACAACGGCCAGCAGCAGAGCGGCAATAGCAGGCTGACCCAGGGATTCCCGGATGCCGGAGTCCGAATTCGCGCCGAATGCCTGGGCCGTCAAGCCGGTGGTGCCCATGCGCAGAAAATTCAGGCCCATGAACAGCAGGCTGAACAAGGTTGCGCCAACAGCCACGGCGCCCAGGTACCAGGCTGTTTCAAGATGGCCGACGACCGCTGTGTCGACCATGCCGAGCAAGGGTGTGGTGCTGGCCGACAGGATCATCGGTCCGGCAATGCGCCAGATGGCCTGGTTGCCATACTGCTCATTGGGGTCCGGCCCCGGTTTATTCACTTTAGTAGGGGATGCCAAGTCGCCGGTACAGGCCGGCGAGGACCCACAGGGGGCCGATCATCAGAAACTGCAAGTCGCGAAAAAATGCCGGTCGGCGCCCCTCGAGTCGGTGACCGTAAAACTGGCCAAGCCACGACAGGAAAAAAATAATGGCTGACGATAACCACAAAGGCCATGCCTGCTGGTCCAGCCAGTTGACGATGAAAACCGTCGCCAGTACCAGGGGCACCATGCCGAGTGCCAGGGGCACAGACATGATCAGGTAGTAGACGACGGACGCTAATAAAAAGGTCGTGCCCCAGTTCAGCGCAGGAGAAATGGCGGTAAATTCTGCCGGCACCGGAATCGCCCAGAGCAACCCAATCAGGCTGATGACAATCAGTGGTACACAGACTTTGTGTATTGCCTGGTTCACCGGGTTCTGGTGATCCTTGGCGTACTCGGCCAGCCAGCTGTGAACATTTGTCATCAATGGATTTCTCTCCTGCCACCGTAGCGATGCCATCGGCAGGTCGTCAACTAAAACCGACGGCGGAGTATTGATCCTCTTGTTCTAGATGATGCAGGGCCGAGGGTTAATTGAGTATTAAACATCGGCACGTTGAAATCACGCTAGCGCCGCTGATTGCCTGAACCAAAACGGCCGGGCAAAGGCCCGGCCGTTTTGCCTAAAGACGAATGCTATTTGTCAGGCGACCATGCGGTTGCGTAGTTTGCCGATGGCCTGATTCTCAATCTGGCGAATTCTTTCTGCTGACACGCCATAGCGATCAGCCAGGGTTTGCAGCGTCTCTTTATCTTCGGCCAGCCAGCGGGCGGCAAGAATTTCCCGGCTGCGATCATCCAGTTCCGACAGTGCTTCACCCAGCTGGTTATGGGCATTGTCCTGCCAGTCAAAGTTTTCTACCGCGGTCGCCGGGTCAGAATCCTCGCTTTGCAGGTAATGGGCCGGTGAATAGGCTTCCTCGTCATCGGCACCCGGCGCGGGATCAAAGGCCATATCAAAGCCCGACAAGCGCTTCTCCATCTCCGTGACTTCTTTCGCGGTCACACCGAGATCTTTGGCGACCGCCTGAGTTTCATCGTGACTCAGCCAGCCCAGGTTCTTTTTCGCTTTGCGCAGATTGAAAAACAGTTTGCGCTGCGCCTTGGTGGTGGCCACTTTGACCAGCCGCCAGTTACGCAGCACGTATTCATGAATTTCCGCCCGGATCCAGTGCACGGCGAAGGACACCAGGCGAACGCCCATTTCGGGGTCGAAACGTTTGGCAGCCTTCATCAGCCCCACGTTGCCTTCCTGAATCAGGTCACCCAGGGGCAGTCCGTAACCCATGTAGCCGCGGGCGATATGCACAACGAAGCGAAGCTGAGTCACCACCAGTTGCCGCGCAGCTTCCAGATCTTCCTCATCTCTGAATCGACGGGCCAGAGTCTGTTCTTCCTCGGCACTTAAAACGGCCACACTATTAGCGGCCTGGATGTAGCTATCCAGACTGCCAACGGGTCCGGCCAGGACCAGGTCATGATTAAGCGGGGCAACGGCGGTCGTCATAGGCGGTATCTCCTTGTAATGCATTTTAGCACTCCGGGATTTAGAGTGCTAAAAGCCTTTCAGGTTCCCTGACAACAGGCAAAAAAAGTAGTTTAAAAACAGGTATTTATATTTTTGGCTGGATGGCTGTCAGGTGTTGGGACACGGCGAACCAGGCCCCGGACAGGCCGGCCAGCAGGCCGCCGCCGAGCACCGTCAGGGCGCCCGATCCCGCCAGGCCCTGGAGCTGAAAGCTGGCCCCGTACAGGGCGCTGAGTCGGGCCACCGGACCACCGAGGATGACCAGGCCTGCCAGCACCACACCCAGGGCGAACAGGCCGCCGCCGAGTCCATACCAGAAGCCGGTGTACAGAAAGGGTCGTCTGACGAAGGCATCGCTGGCGCCGAGCAACTTGGCCACCTCGATTTCCGCCCGCCGGTTCTCGATGTCCAGGCGAATGGTATTGCCGACGATCACCACGACGGCCAGGGCCAGCAGGCCGGCCGCCAGCCAGATCCCCCGCCTGATAAATTCGAGTATCGCGTTGAGTCGTTCGACCCACTCGGTATCCAGGCGCACCTGATCAACGCTGTCGTTTCGCTTCAGTTCGCGAGCCAGTTCAGCCAGTTCGTTTGCGGGTGCGTCCGGCTGCGGCCTGACCACGAGCGTGTGGGGCAGCGGGTTGTCATCCAGACCGGTCAGCGCTCCTTCAAAGCCACCGGATTGCTGGAGTTCTGCCCAAGCGGCATCAGCCGAAATAATTTCCACATCATCGATATTGCTATTCGCCGACAGGGACTTGGCCAGGGTTGCTGCCTGGGCGAGTTCTTCGCCGGCTTTAAGATAGACGGAGAAATCCCGGGCACTCTCCCAGCCGCCCGCCAGCGCTTCGCCGTTGCGGACCAGCACATTCAGCCCGGCGGGCAGCGCCAGCGCAATGCCAATCACGGCGATGGTTAGCAGGCTTCCGGCCGGTCGCTGCACAAGGCGACCCATTGAAGCGAGGAAGTTCTGCACATGTCGCGTGAGCCACAGTTGCATGGGTCAGTCCTGCACACCGCTGACGCGGCCACCGTCCAGAATCACCCGCCGCCCGCCTAGCTGTTGCACCAGGGCCAGGTCATGGGTGGCAATCAGCATGGTGACGCCGACACCGTTCAGGCGGCGGAACAGCATCATGATTTCCAGGGACAGATCAGGATCCAGGTTACCCGTCGGCTCATCGGCGATGAGCAGACTGGGCCGACTGACGACAGCGCGTGCGATCCCCACCCGTTGCTGTTCGCCTGTGGACAGAGCATCCGGACGTGCCCCTTCCCGGCTCAGCAAGCCCACCTGGTCCAGCGCAGCGCGCACTCTCCGCGCAATCTCACGTCGGCCGAGGCCCGCGATGATCAGCGGCAGGGACACGTTTTCGAAGATGGTGCGATCGGGCAGCAGTTTGTGATCCTGAAACACCATGCCCAGGCCCTGCCGATGAGCGGGAACGGCGCGTGCGGGCAGTCGGCCGACATTGCGACCGTTGAGTAGTACCTGTCCTCGGGTGGGTCGCTCAATCAGTGCAAGCAGCCGTAAGAGTGTGGTTTTGCCCGCACCTGAGTGGCCAGTGAGAAAGACCAGTTCGCCTGCGTCAACCTCCAGGTTGATCTCGCTGACACCCTCCTGGCCCCCGGCATAGCGCTTGGTGACGTTGTCGAAGCGAATCATGAGTTTTCAGGCGCGATCAGGGCAGCCGCGAAAGCATCTGCATCAAACAGGTCCATGTCTTGCGCTTGCTCACCCACGCCGATAAAGCGGAAGGGAACCTCCAGTTGCTCTGCCAGAGATAACAACACCCCGCCCTTGGCCCCGCCATCCAGCTTGGTCATGGTGATGCCTGTCAGGCCGATGGTGTTATGGAATTCCAGGGCCTGGCTGATGGCGTTCTGTCCCAGGCTGGCATCCAGAACCAGCATTTTCTCATGGGGTGCGGCCGGGTCCAGTCGGCTGGCGATGCGCACGACCTTCTCCAGTTCCGCCATCAGCCCGGCCTTGTTCTGCAGCCGACCGGCCGTGTCAGCCAGCAGGATATCCACGCCCCGTGCACGTGCAGCTTCGCAGGCGTCGTAGATCACTGCGGCCGGATCGGCGCCCGGTTGCTGCGCTATGACGGGGACATCATTGCGTTCACCCCAGGCTTGCAACTGTTCGATGGCAGCCGCTCTGTAGGTATCGCCGGCGGCCAGCAGCAGGCTATAGCCCTGATCTTTCAGGCGCTTGGCCAGTTTGCCGATAGTAGTGGTCTTGCCAGAACCGTTGACGCCCACAATCAGCAGGACGAAGGGCCGGGCACTGGTGTCGATCTGCAGCGGTTGCGCATGGCCGCGCAGCATATCGGCAAGGATAGTTCGCAAGGCCTCGCGCACTTCTGAATCTGTTTCGATCACGCGCTTGCCGAGTTTGCGCTGCAGCTGCTCAAGGATCCGATCCGTCGCAGCGACGCCCACGTCGGCAAGCAGCAACTGGGTCTCCAGTTCCTCGACCAGTTCTTCATCCAGCTTGCGTCCGGCAAAGCCCAGGGAAAGCCCAAGACCGCGTCCCCGATTCAGCCGCTCGCGCAGGCGCGCGAAAAACCCGCCGCTTTTCTTCTGTTCACCGTCCGTCGCCATGGCGCGCATGGTAATGGAAAACGCAGCCCCAACGGTTGTGTCCTTAACACCGAGATGGGAGACAATAGCTCCATGGGCTCAAAGCCAACACGCAAGCCGCGTAGCGGTAACGTGCGCATCATCGGCGGGCGTTGGCGCGGGCGAAAGATTCTCCTGGCTGATGACACCGCCATCAGGCCAACACCTGACCGGGTGCGCGAAACGCTGTTCAACTGGCTGGCGCCGAATATTGCTGAGTCCCGCTGCCTGGATCTTTATGCCGGCTCCGGCGTGCTGGGCCTGGAAGCCCTGTCCCGGGGTGCCGGCGAAGTGGTTTTTGTTGATCAGTTGCCGGCAGTAACCCGCCAGCTGGCAACATTGCTGGAGACCCTGAAGGTGAGTGATTGCCTGGTGTGCCAGGCGGACGCCGAAGGCTATCTGAGTAACCCGCCGAGCCCATTCGACATTGTCTTTCTGGATCCCCCCTTCGGAACCGGCTTAGCCAAACTGTGTACACTGCTCGCCGGTGGGTGGCTGGCGCCTGGGGCGCGGGTTTACCTGGAATCGAATCGCAAAGAGCCTTTGCCCGAGTTGCCCGAGGATTGGCAGCTTCTGCGGGAGAAGACCGCCGGACAGATCCGGTTTGCGTTAGCACAGCGAGGGTAAGCCGATGCCGGTTGGCGCAATGTATCCGGGGACTTTCGACCCCATTACCAACGGTCATCATGAACTGGTTCGCCGCGCAGCGAAGATTTTCGACCGAGTGGTTGTGGCCGTGGCTGCCAGTCCTAACAAGCGACCCCTGTTCAGCTTGCAGGAGCGCGCCCAGATGGCCCGGGAAGTGTTGGCCGATGTGCCTAATGTCAGCGTGGATTCCTACGAAGGGCTGACGGTGGACTACGCTCGCAAGCATGATTTGCAGGCTGTGGTCAGAGGCTTGCGGGCTGTGTCGGATTTTGAATATGAGTTTCAGTTGTCGAGCATGAACCGGGCGCTGAGCTCCGATGTAGAAACGGTCTTTTTGTGCCCTGAAGCCGAGTACAACTTTATTTCGGCGACCTTGGTGCGTGAGGTCGCTGCCCTTGGCGGCGACGTGAGTCGTTTCGTGCACCCGGTGGTGCAGAAAAGCCTTAATCAGAAGTTAAAAAGCTGAGCATGGTCGCCTTGCTCAAGTCATGCAGGCGCAGCTGGCCGCTGCTGGCGATCGTATTTCTGGCAGCCAGCGTCCTTGCACGCGAACCTGGACGCGCTGCCATTGCCAGTGCCCATCCCCTGGCTACCCAGGCCGGATATGACATTCTGTCGCAGGGTGGCAATGCCTTTGATGCGGCAGTCGCCGTGGCCGGCGCTCTGGGCGTGGTGGAACCGCAATCCTCGGGCTTGGGCGGGGGTGGCTTTTTCCTGTTGCATGTCGCGGCAGAGAATCGTGATGTCTTTGTCGATGCACGCGAGGTTGCGCCGCTAGCCGCGACCTCGGATATGTACCTGGATGCTAACGGCCAGCCCCGGCAGAAGGATGCCCTGAACGGTCCCCTGGCAGCCGGCATTCCGGGCCAGGCGGCCGGACTTGTTCATCTGGCCAGTCGCTATGGTCGCCTGCCCCTTGGAGATTCCCTGGCACCTGCTATCGGCCATGCGCAGGAAGGCTTTCCGGCTTACCGACGCATGCTGCTTGGCCTGCGCTTTAGGCAAAAAACCGCCGCGCTTTGGCCTGCCTTCAACGAGGTATTTTATCCGGAGGGTGTCGTGCCGCCTGAAGGTACGCTGATCAGGCAGCCCGACCTGGCGGCCGTCCTGCGCCGCCTGGCGGCCGATGGCGCCCGCGGTTTTTACGCCGGTGAAACGGCGCAACGGCTGGTAGATGGCGTCCGCGCTGCCGGCGGTATCTGGACCCTGGATGATCTGGCGCGCTATCAAGTGGTCGAGCGCGTGCCTGTCACGGGCGAGTACCACGGTGTCCGCATTGTCTCGGCACCGCCGCCATCCTCGGGCGGCATTGCCATTATTAATATGCTGAACATGTTGTCGGGTTTCGATCTGCCGCAATTGTCGGGCGCGGATCGCAAGCATGTGATTGTTGAGTCGATGCGACGTGCTTATCGCGATCGGGCTCTGTATCTGGGCGATCCCCAGTTCGTTGCTGTTCCGGTGGAGCGGCTGTTACACCCGTTTTACGCGAGTGGCCAACGCGCTTCGATTCGCATGGATCGGGCGACTGCGTCGGCGACTTTGCCGGGCGTGTGGCCGACGGCAGCAGAGCGTCCCCAGACAACGCATTTCTCAGTATTGGATGCCCAGGGTAACCGGGTGGCAGCAACGCTCACTATTAATGGCTGGTACGGTTCCGCCTTCATGCCGCCCGGCACGGGCATGATTCTCAATAACGAGATGGACGATTTCGTCATCGCGCCCGGGGTGCCCAATGGCTTTCAGCTGATCGGCTCTGCGGCCAACGCCGTGGCGCCCGGTAAGCGTCCGCTGTCGAGTATGGCGCCGACGTTTCTGGAATCTGATCGGGGTGTGGCGATTCTTGGTACGCCCGGCGGCAGCCGGATTATCACGATGGTGCTGCTGTCATCCCTGGCATGGGTCGACGGTGCAACGGCCGACGAGATGGTGAGTCTCAAGCGTTTCCATCATCAGTATTTTCCGGATCGTGTAGTCGCGGAAACCGGCGCCTTTTCCGAGACAGAGCAGACAGAGCTGGCGGCTCGCGGCCATGAGCTGAAAATCACGCCGCGAGCCTTCGGCAATATGAATGTGGTGACCTGGGACTACGCGACGGGCGATGTAAAAGCTGCCACAGACCCGCGTGGCGAAGTGACTATCGAAGGCCGCGTCTACTGACGCGGCTTAACTTTGGCAGTGCAGGCAGTAATAACTGGAGCGCTGCCCGATGACACTCTGGCGAATGGCTTCGCCGCAGGCCGGGCAGGCCTGACCTTCCCGATCATAGACGCGCAGCTGTTGCGTGAAGTAGCCCGGTTTGCCATCGCCGTCGAAGAAGTCGCGCAGCGTGGTGCCTCCCACCCGAATAGATTCCTCCAGGACCAGCTTGATGCTGTCCGCGATCGCCTCATAACGGGGCAGGGCAATGCGACCGGCTTTGCGTTTCGGGTGCACACCCGCCCGGTACAGCGCCTCACTGGCGTATATGTTGCCCACGCCGACAACGTTCTGCGCATTCATCAGGAACGGTTTCACCGCCACCCGGCGACCCCGGCTGATTTGATGCAGGTACTGACCATTAAATGTGCTTGCCAGGGGTTCCGGGCCAAGTTTGCTGAGTAAGGGATGTCCGCCGGCGTCCTTGCCGGCCCACAGCAGGCTGCCGAAGCGGCGCGGATCCGTAAACCGAATGATCGGGCCATCCTCAATCTCCAGATCGAAGTGATCATGGGCGCCCGGCGCGCGGCCATCGGTAATAATCCTCAGGCTGCCGGTCATGCCCAGGTGGATGAGGGCGGTGCCCCTGCTGCTGCGAAGCAGCAGGTATTTAGCCCGGCGTTCCAGGGACAGGATGTCAGCGCCCGCCAGCCGTTGCTCCAGGCCCGCCGGTATCGGCCAGCGCAGCTTGCGGCTGCGCACTCGCAGCCGCCGCAGCCGCCGCCCTTCCAGGTGGGGCGCGATGCCCCGGCGGGTAGTTTCAACTTCGGGCAGTTCTGGCATAGGAACCTGGGGGTAAACTCCGTGTCTGAAAATCGGCAATCCATGCTTTCAGGGCATGGACGAGTTGGTTATATTGTCGCGCCCGGCGGCGCTCGGAGTATGAGACGCAATGGATAGCTACCTTTTCGGCCTGTTGGACCTTTCTTTCTGGGGCCTTGTGGCCGCCGCTTTCATCATGGTGCAGATTTCCATGGCGGGCGTCACCCTCTACCTGCATCGGGATCAGGCCCATCGGTCCATTGATCTGCATCCGGTAATTCGGCATTTCTTCCGTCTGTGGATTTACATGACCTCGGGCATGATCACGCGGGACTGGGTGGCGGTGCATCGCAAACACCATGCCCTGGTCGAGCGCGAGGGTGATCCTCACAGTCCCGTCGTATTCGGTTTGGGCAAGGTTTTGTCGGAAGGCGCTGAGCTCTATGCCGTTGAGGCAGAGAAGCCCGAGACTCTGGATAAGTACGGGCGCGGTTGCCCCGATGACTGGCTGGAACGTAACTTTTACTCGCGCTATCGCAATGTCGGCCTCGCCAGCATGTTGCTGATTGATCTGGCCTTGTTTGGTGTTGCCGGCATTACGATCTGGGCCATCCAGATGTTAGCCATGCCGGTTTGTGCTGCTGGTGTCATCAACGGCCTGGGCCACGCGCGCGGTTACCGAAATTTCGAATCCGATGACGCGTCCACCAATCTGACCCCCATTGCGGTACTGATTGGCGGGGAAGAACTGCACAACAATCATCATGCCTTCCCCACCTCGGCCAAGTTTTCGGTGCGCTGGTGGGAGTTTGATATCGGCTGGTTCTACATCTCCGTTTTGAGTCGGCTTGGCCTGTGTAAGGTACGCCGCGTCGCCCAGGTGCCGGTGTTAGCGGGTTCACCGCGAGCGGTTGACGTGGAAACCTTAAAGGCCGTGCTGCAGCATCGAATGCATGTATTCCGGGATTTCTCGCGCCAGGTGATGGTGCCCGTGTTACAGAACGAAATTCAGGCTAAGCGTATGCAGACAGCCCTGAGTAAGGCGCGGCGCGCGCTGATGCGGCGGCCCCAGTTGCTGGACGATGCTGCCCTGGCATGCCGTTCAAGACTACTGGCTGATAATGCGGCCTTGCGAACGGTGCACGAGTATCGCGAGCAATTACAAAGTCTCTGGGAACAGGCGAATGTCAGCAATGAGGCGCTGGTGCGTGACCTGCGGGATTGGTGCGCGCGCGCCGAAGCCAGCGGCATTCGTGCCTTGCAGGATTTCTCGGCGCAGTTGCGCGGGTACATACCCCAGCCTGTCTGATTGGCAAAAAAAACCCGCCAGCTGGCGGGTTTTTTTTGATCCTGAACAAAGCAGCCTTACTTGATCTTGGCTTCCTTGTACGTCACGTGCTTGCGCACCCGGGGATCAAACTTCTTCACTTCCAGCTTTTCCGGATGGGTCTTCTTGTTTTTGGTGGTCGTGTAGTAATGACCGGTGTCAGCTGATGACACCAGTTTAATTTTGTCGCGATTGCCTTTGGCCATGGTTGTGCTTCCTTGCGTCTTAGACGCGTTCGCCCTTGGCGCGCAATTCGGCCACGATGGTTTCGATGCCGCGTTTGTCGATAGTCCGCATGCCGCTCGCGGAGACGCGCAGCTTCACATAGCGCTGCTCGCTCTCCAGCCAGAATCGGTGGCTGTGCAGGTTCGGCAGGAACCGGCGACGGGTTTTGTTGTTGGCCTTGGAGACATTATTCCCGGCAGTGGGCCGCTTACCGGTAACCTGACAGACGCGTGACATGACGAACCTTTGTTAAATCAATCGCTTGTTGCCGCGGCGGAGGGCCGCGAAAGGGGCGCTTTTATACCAGTACCGGGGCAGGCAGGCAAGGTAAACCGCTGGGATTCAGAGCAGGCCGCGGCTGGCCAGGGAGACACAGGCCCCGTCACCCACCACAAAATGGTCCAGCAGGCGCACATCCACGAGGTCCAGGGCATCCCGGATGCGGCGGGTGATCAGGCGGTCCGCCTCACTGGGCTCGGCGACCCCGGACGGGTGGTTATGCGCCAGGATGACGGCCCCCGCGTTGCGTGCCAGGGCCTGTTTAACCACCTCCCGGGGGTAAACCGTGGTGTTATCAATAGTGCCCCTGAACAGTTCATCGAAGGCCAGCACCCGGTGCCGATTGTCCAGAAACAGGCAGCAGAACACCTCATGGGGGCGGTCCCGCAGCCGGGCCAGCAGAAACTCCCGGCTGTCAGACGGTGAGCCGATCGCCCGGCCCGGGCTCAGCTTTTCCTGCATATAGCGAGCGCAGCATTCCCGCACAGCAGCCAGCAGATCCGCGCGCCCCGGGCCAATCCCCCAGACCTCCTCCAGATCCGTGGCAGCGGCGTTTAGCAGCCCCCGCATGCTGCCGAAACGGCTGAGCAGGGCCCGGCCCAGATCCACGGCCGACAGGCCCGCAGCGCCCCGCCCCAGCAGCACGGCCAGTAATTCGGCGTCAGACAGCCCCCCGGGACCGCCCTGGCGGAGCCGTTCCCGGGGCCGCTCGCTGACCGGCCAGTGCTTGATGGATCGGGGTCCCATCGCCCCAGTCTCGGCGCCCGCCCGGGTGCCGCCAAGGCCTGAAAGTTGCCAAGTGGGGCACAAAGCAAGGTGTGGGCCCGGCCTATGGGCTAAGCTATGTGCTGCTCCTGGATAGGCAAGGCTCAATGGCCCAGGCAACCAGGCTGCGCGTGTTGCTCGGTGTGACGGGTGGCATCGCCGCCTACAAAAGTCCCGATATCGTGCGTCGCTTGCTGGCGCAGGGTGCGCAAGTGCGGGTCGTGATGACGCCCAGTGCTGCCCGGCTGGTGGCGCCCACGGTCTTTCAGGCCGTCTCCGGCGAGCCCGTGCGCAGTGATTTGTGGGATGAGCAGGCGGAAGCCGCCATGGGTCACATCGAGCTGGCGCGCTGGGCTGACCAGATTCTCATTGCACCTGCCACCGCTCATGTCATGGGGCAGTTAGCCGGCGGTCTGGCCGACAGTCTGCTGACCACTTTGTGTCTGGCCAGCGGTGCGCCGCTGGTGCTGGCACCGGCCATGAATCAGGCCATGTGGCGGCATCCTGCTACGCGGGCCAATCACGCCACCCTGCTGGAACGGGGCGTGCGTTTCATTGGTCCTGCTGACGGTGAGCAGGCCTGCGGAGATATCGGCCCCGGCCGCATGGTTGAGCCGGAGAGCATCGTGGCCGGCTTGCTGGCCGGTCGGACAACGGCCAACGGTGAACTCAATGGCCTGCGCGTACTCATTACCGCGGGCCCAACCCGTGAAGCTATTGATCCGGTGCGCTTCGTGAGCAATCGCAGTTCCGGCAAGATGGGTTTTGCCGTGGCTGAGGCGGCGGCGGCGGCCGGCGCGCAGGTCACGCTGGTGGCCGGTCCGGTGAACCTGCCCACGCCACCGGGTCTTGAGCGCATTGATGTGATTACCGCTGAGGAAATGCGCGATGCGACCCTGGCGCTAGCCGGAGATGCGCACATCTATATAGGGGCGGCCGCTATTTCCGATTACCGCCCCAATGAGATTGCGCCTCAGAAGATCAAGAAGCATCAGGACACGCTGTCTTTGGATATGGTGCGTTCACCCGATGTACTGGCTGAAGTCGCAGCGCTCGCCGATGGTCCTTTCACCATGGGCTTTGCCGCGGAAACTCAGAAGCTCGAAGAGCACGCCCGCAAAAAACTGCAGGCCAAGGGTCTGGATATGATCGTGGCTAATCTGGTGGGCCAGAACCTGGGCTTTGACTGCGACAACAACAGTGCGCTGCTGATCTGGAATGGCGGTCAGTTGCCGATGCCTGATATGTCCAAGCAAGAGTTAGCCGGTCGTATTGTTGAGCAGCTGGCTGAGCGTTATCGAGATGTGGCTAACGCACCCACGCCGTTTCGCCAACCCTCCGCCTCCTGAGTTGCCATGCCTGCGCCGCTAAAGATCCCGCTGCGGGTCCTCGATAAACGTATTGGCAGCGAGTTTCCCCTGCCCGAGTACGCCACGCCCGGTTCTGCCGGCGTAGACCTGCGTGCTTGCATCGATGCCGCGCTGACGGTGCCGCCCGGCGGCACGGAATTGATTCCCACCGGCATTGCTATACATCTTGAAGATCCCGGGCTGGCAGCGACCATTCTGCCGCGCTCCGGCCTGGGTCATAAGCACGGAATTGTGCTGGGTAATCTGGTGGGACTGATTGATTCCGACTACCAGGGCCAGATTTTTGTGTCCTGCTGGAATCGCGGCACCGAGCCTTTCGAGATTGAGCCAGGCCTGCGCCTCGCGCAACTGGTTATCTTGCCCGTCGTGCAGGCGCAGTTTGAAGTGGTTGCAGAATTCGGCGCCAGTGAACGGGGCGCCGGCGGCTTTGGCCATACCGGCCGCTGAGGTCTAGTTCAGGCCTTTGAGTTCGCGGAAGCGCGTGATGTCTTGCTCGAATTTCGTGACCAGTTTCGCCTTGCGTGCTTGCGTATCATTCAGGGTTTGCTCGTAACGGATAATCGAGTCCAGGGTATCCGAGAGTTCTTTGGCCAGGTTTTCGTGAATGGGCGGTGCTTTGGGGTCAGAACTGTAAGGTCGGAATCGACCCGCGTCTTTTTGCAGGCGCCCGAGTTTTTCCCGTAGCGTCTTCAGGTAGACCTCGGTGTAATTGATCTGGCCGTCGAGCATCTCCGTGCGGCGATTGCGCAGGGC
>JBPCXH010000136.1:0-13555 GCA_051008735.1 Gammaproteobacteria bacterium
TGCTCCGCGGCATTAGTGCATCCCTGCACGTCAGAATCTCACCCGTAACGCGTCTTCTCACCCACACCGCCTCAAACAAAAAAGGGCCACCCGTTGGGCAGCCCTTTGTTGTTTGGTGGAGGCGGCGGGCCGCTCCCGCACATCCCTGTGCTCCGCGGCATTAGTGCATCCCTGCACGTCAGAATCTCCCCCGTAACGCGTCTTCTCATCCACACCGCCTCAAACAACAAAGGGCCACCCGCTGGGCAGCCCTTTGTTGTTTGGTGGAGGCGGCGGGAATCGAACCCGCGTCCGCGAGCCCTCCGCCCCAGGATCTACATGCTTATCCGCATCAATTAATTTAACCGGACGCTACCCGATGGGCAGGGAAAACGGACGGCTGTCCCAGTGGCGTTTTAACCGCTCCACCCTGGGAGAGCTTTGCGGCGACCTTGTGAGAGATAACACCTGAAATCTGGACGCACAAGCACGGCTCCAGTCAGACGGCACCTTACTGGTTTTTAAGCAGCGAGTGCGTAGTTGTCGTCGTTGGCAACTATAAGTTTGCAGATGGATTTACGAGGTCACTGCACCTCGACATGCACCTGGAGTTTCGCGACCCTCGTCGAAGCCGATCGCCCCCAGTCAGCCAAGTTTAACCGTCCCTTGCGGGGCTGCGAAGCTCAGCAGGTCTCTAAATGGGGTTTATTTCCAGGAAAATCAAATCCACAAAAAGCTTTATAAAAACTTTATAAGACTATGTTTTATTTAGCTTTTAATATGCGAGCCTTTTGTCTTTGCCAGTCTCTGTCTTTGGTGGCTGTGCGTTTGTCGTGCTGTTTTTTGCCCCGGGCCAGTCCCAGGGCAAGTTTGACCCGGCCGCGCTGCCAGTAAAGGACCAGGGGAACCAGGGTATAGCCCTTGCGCTCCACAGCGCCGATCAGGCGATCAATCTCCCGGCGATGCAGCAGCAGTCGCCGCGTGCGGGTGGGGTCGGGCTGGATATGGGTTGATGCTGAGGGCATCGGGGCAATGTGGGCGCCGAGCAGGAAAATCTCGCCATCGCGGATGACGGCATAGGCCTCCGTCAGATTGGCCCGCCCAGCGCGCATACTTTTGACCTCCCAGCCTTCCAGGGACAGGCCGGCCTCGAGTTGCTCATCGATAAAAAAGTCGTGCCGGGCCTTGCGATTTTCCGCAATACGCTCGTTGCTGGTTTTCGATTTGGTCGCGATTAGCCCATTCACTCGGTTGTCGGCGGGTAGGGGATTACCGCACAATCCTGCCAACTTTGTTGGTCAGGGAAAAGTCGATGGCGGATCCCGCCGCTTCCGCCGAACGGCGTCTCTCCCTGCATGGGCAGTGGTCTTCCCGTTTAGCCTTTGTGCTTGCTGTGTCGGGCTCCGCTGTGGGCCTGGGCAATATCTGGAAGTTTCCGTATGTCGCCGGTCAGAACGGCGGCGGCGCTTTTGTCCTGGTTTATCTGCTTTGCGTCTTCGGTATTGGCTTGCCGATCATGATGGCCGAGATTCTCCTTGGCCGTCGCGGCCGACGAAATCCTGTTACCACCATGGGTTTGCTGGGGCGCGAGGAAGGCGGCTCCCGGCAATGGCGATTTGTCGGTCTGATGGGGATGCTCTGCGGTTTTCTTATTCTTTCCTTTTACAGCGTGATTGCCGGCTGGACTCTGCACTACACCTTGCTGGCTGCCAGTGATTCCTTTGCCGGCCTGGAAGCCGACGGGCTCGGAGAACTGTTTAGCGGCCTGGTGTCGAACCCCGTGACCTTGATTCTCTGGCATTCGATTTTTTTGATTATCACCACGGTAGTGGTTGCTCGTGGTGTTGAAGAGGGGCTGGAACGAGCCGTCCGGGTGATGGTGCCCGCCCTCATCCTGATTATGCTGGCCTTGCTGGGCTATTCCATCAGTTACGGCGGTTTTCAGGCTGCCCTGGTTTTTTTGTTCCGGCCTGATTTCAGCGCGTTGACCGGTGCCGGGCTCCTGGCCGCGATGGGTCAGGCCTTCTTTTCCCTGAGCGTCGGCATGGGGGCCGTTATGGCTTATGGGGCTTATCTCCCTCAGGAGGAGTCCATTATCAAGACTTCGGTGGCGGTGGTCAGCGCTGATACGGCAATTGCCTTGCTGGCCGGCATGGTGATTTTTCCCATCGTGTTCGCCAATGGTCTGGACCCGGCTGAAGGGCCGGGTCTGGTATTCCAGACGCTGCCCCTGGCCCTGGCTAAAATGCCGGCGGGGGTCCTGGTGGGTACGGCTTTTTTCATTCTGCTGGCCTTTGCAGGTCTGACTTCTGCCATCAGTCTGATCGAGCCTGTGGTTGCCTGGCTGGTGGAGGGTTTCTCCATGCGTCGTTCCGTAGCAGCCATGGTGGCCGGCAGCGTGACCTGGGCGCTGGGGTTAATGACGGTCTTCTCGTTCAACCTGCTGGCAGATTGGCAATTTCTGCGTGGAACATTGTTCGACAATATTGATTACCTGACCTCCAACATCTTGCTACCCGCAGGCGGCTTTCTAATTACAGTTTTTGCCGGTTGGGTAATGTGCGCCAATTCCAGTGCGGATGAACTGGATGAAACCGCGGGGCCGGCTTATCGACTTTGGCGTTTTCTTGCCCGATATGTGGCTCCCGTTGCGGTTCTGCTGGTTTTTCTCAATGCCGTCGGCGCCCTGGATTGAATGCATGCGAGAGGTAAAGCGCAGTGCCATCGTGCCGCATTCTCCCCAGGCCATGTTTGACCTGGTGGCTGATGTTGAACGCTACCCGGAGTTCGTGCCCGGGTGTGTCGGGGCTAAATTGCTTAGCCGGGATGAGCTCGAACTGACTGGTAGCCTGGAACTATCCGTTGGTCCGCTGAAGAGCGCCTTTACGACCCGCAATAAGCTTAGTCCGCCCCACGACATGTCTCTGGAGTTGCTGGAAGGCCCGTTCAAAAGTCTTCAGGGCGACTGGCATTTCGAAGCCCTCGGCGATGCGGGCTGCCGCATTGAACTGAGCATGCGTTTTGCGTTTTCGGATCCGGTTAAGGATATGTTGCTCGGTCCGGCTTTCGAGCAAAGCTGCAATCGGCTGGTTGATGCCTTTGTGACTCGCGCGGCCGTGATTTATGAATGAAGGGCCCGCAAAAATTTGGGTCGAGGTGGCCTGGGGCTGGCCGGATCGGCAACGCGTGGTCAGTCTGCAGGTCGCAGCCGATACGACTGCTCGGGAGGTGGTGTTGGCCGCCGGCCTCGCCGAGGATTTTGATGGCCTGGATCCAGCCAGTATGCCTCTGGCGGTTTTTGGAGCTGAAGTTGCAGACAGCTATGCGCTGCAGTCCGGTGACCGGGTCGATTTATTGCGGCCGCTGTTGCGTGACCCCCGCGATGCGCGTCGCGATCTGGCCGCCCGGGGTAAGACTATTGCCGCTCGACCTGCGGACGACGAAGTCTGATCAGCTCGGCTCTACCAGGACATCCCGGCGAATCTCCGACAACTCATCGTCAACAAAGTACAGGATAAGCCAGCGACGGTCGGCCCGTTTGCCGCGGCCACGTTTGAAAAAGTAAATGTAGTCCCAGCGGTCCTGGTCGAACGCATCCTCGACCACGGGGGTGCCGAGCAGAAAGCGCACCTGGCTGCGGGTCATGCCGGGTTGAACCGCCTCAATGTCGCTGTACTCCAGTAGATTCCCTTGCTGAACGTCCACGCGATAGACGCAGGCGCCGAGCCAGAGGGTGCCTAGCAGGACGGCGACGGTGCGAAAGGCGTTAAATGGGTTTGGCATGGGGGGGGTGGAAAGTTGGTAGCAATGATTCAGCTGGCGGATAATCGGGCGCGATGATACCCGAACCCACGTATGGATTGGATGAATGCAGCGTCCTGAGCTAAAGAAGGCCGGTCTTCGCACGACGGGGCCGCGCCTGAATATTCTCAGGGTGCTGGAAACCCACAGTGAACGGCATCTGGGCGCCGACGAGATCTACCAGTTGCTGCTGGACGCCGGCGAGGATATCAGCCTGGCAACGGTTTACCGCGTTCTGACCCAGTTTGAGGATGCCGGGTTGGTGTGTCGGCACAATTTTGAAGGCGGGCATTCGGTTTTTGAACTGGAGACCGGACGTCATCACGACCACATGATCTGCCTGGATACTGGCCAGGTCACCGAGTTTCTCAGTGATGACATCGAGCGTTTGCAACGAGAAATAGCCGAGCTGCATGGCTTCGAGCTGGTAGAGCACAGTTTAATTCTCTATGTGCGTCCAAAGAAAAATAAACGCGACGCCTGACCCTTAACTGGCTTTTCTGACCTTTGCCGCTGAGAGCATTTCCTGGGCATGCTCCCGCGTGCGCGAGGTTATTTTCAGTCCGCCCAGCATGCGTGCCAATTCTTCCACACGTTGTGCCGGGGACAAGGGTTCGACGGCCGTGCTGGTTTCGCCCGCTTTGGTTTGTTTGCTGACGAGAAAATGATGGTTCCCCTGGCTGGCAACCTGGGGCAGGTGCGTCACGCACAGCACCTGTGCGTTCTGACCCAGAGCGCGGAGTTGCTGTCCGACCAGTTCGGCGACCCGACCGCCCACGCCGGTATCAACTTCATCAAACACGAGGGTCCCGGTGTGGTTGCCAGAAACAGCTGCGACCTGAAGTGCCAGGCTCAGCCGGGACAGTTCACCGCCTGACGCAACTTTTGCCAGCGGTCCGGGTGCCTGGCCCGGGTTCGTGGTGACCTGAAAGGCAACTCCCTCTGCACCATGGGGACTCGGATCGCTGGAGTCACGCGCAGGCAATTGCACGACAAACTCGCCGCCCGGCATGCCCAGGTCATGCATTTGTGCCGTGACTTCCTTACCCAGGCGGGTCGCCGCTTTTTTGCGCGCTCGACTGAGCTTGGCGGCGGCCGACTTTAAAGCCGCCGCATCGGCGGCGAGTTGTTCGACCAGTTGTTCCCGCTGCTCGGCGCTGCTGCTGAATTTATTCAGCTGCTCAGTCAACTCGTCAAGCAGTGCCGGCAGCTCTTCAGGCTCGGTACGATGTTTGCGTGCCAGGTCGCGCGCGTCAGCCAGACGCTGACCAATCTGTTCTTCACGTTCGGGGTCGTGCTCCAGGGCATTGAGCTGGTCGCGCACGGCAGATGCCGCTTCGCTCACCAGCACGCCGGCATCGCGTAATAGCCCGGCCGTGGGCGCCAGTTCAGGATCGGTTTCTGCCAAGGATGAAAGCTGGTGCTCGCAGCGCGCGAGAATGTCCTGAGCGGAGGCAGATTCACCCTCATACAGGCCGCTGAGAACCTCCCCGAGTCCAGCCTCAATGCGTTGACTGGCAGCTAGCACCCGATGCTCGCGCTGCAAATGCGCGTATTCACCGGTTTGTAGTGCCAGGCCGGATAATTCCTGGCACTGAAAGCTGAGCAGGTCCATGTGTTGTTCCCGGTCGCGATTCGCCTGATCGTGGTCTTCAAGTGCGGTTTGATGCCGTCGCCATGCATCGAATCCAGCAGCCACCTTGCCAAGCTCCCGCTGATGCCCCCCGAACTGGTCCAGCAATTCCCGTTGCGCCGCCGGATGGCGCAGTCCGAGGTAGGCTTGCTGACCGCAGATATCGACGAGTTTTTCGCCGATTTCCCGCAAGGATTGCATGGTTACCGGCTGGCCGTTGATAAAGCCGCGCGAGCGACCTTCCGCGGTCAGTGTTCGACGTACGACGCAATCTTCGTCGGTATCCAGGTCCTGCTCGGCCAGCCAGTTGAGCGCGTCGACAGGCAGGCTGACCCGATCAAAAATTGCCGCAACCTCAGCCCGTTCTGCCCCGGTGCGGACCAGGCGGCCCTCTGCGCGAGCGCCCAGGGCAAGCGCCAGTGCATCAACAAGAATTGACTTACCAGCGCCGGTTTCCCCGGTCATCACGCTGAAGCCGTTGCTGAATTCCAGTTCCGCTGCGGCTACGACGGCCAGATTGTGGATCCGGATACTGCTAAGCATGAGTTTTATTCAGCGGCCTGGGGCTCACGGCTGCTGCGACCCCAGTGCAGCTTGCTACGCAGGATTTCGTAGAAGTCATAGCCGGGCGGATGAATCAGTTCGAGCGATTGGTCACTCAGGGAGACTTCCAGAGTTGCACCGGCACTGAGCTGGCCGATGACCTCGCCATCGCAGCAGACAGCTGCCTGGTCAGCTTCTTGCTCCCGCAAGCGAATTTCGGTTCGGCTGGTGCCCGGAATCACAATCGGCCGATCACTCAGGGTATGCGGGCAAATGGGCGCCAGGACCAGGGCGTTCAGTTGCGGGGCCACGATGGGGCCTCCGCAACTCAGGGCATAGGCGGTGGAGCCGGTCGGCGTGGCGACGATAAAGCCATCACCGATATGGGTGTTGACGTACGCGCCATCGATGTAAGTTTGGAACTCAAACATGCGCCCTGAGTCCATGCGTTTTACCACGACGTCATTCAGGGCCCGGCTTTGCACCTCGCCGTCGTCGGCCAGGATGCGCGCGTTTAACAGATGCCTGCGCTCGCGGTGGCAGTCATTGGCCAGGATTCGGTCCATGGCTTCGAGCATCTCGGCAGGACGAACATCGGCCAGAAAGCCGAGCCGACCGCGGTTGATTCCCAGCAGCGGAACGTCAGCAGCGATTGCATAACGCGCGGCATAGAGCAGGGTGCCATCGCCGCCCACCGCGACCACCAGGTCGGCGCCGTTGGCCAACGCCTCGTCACCCGGCTGCGAAGTGCCTGCAGGCAGTTTATGCCCGCTAAACCCGTCGCCGACGGCCACTGCGCAACCGCGGCTCGCCAGATGACTGGCCAGAGTGGCAATGGATTCCGTTGCCAGAGGGTCTTGCCAGTTGCCGGTGAGGGCTATGGTCTGAAAAGAATGGCTCATGGATTACTTATGTCCGGACACAAAACAGCGGAAGCGGGGTGCTAGGGCACTGCAACATTAGCCCCGGTCCGATGAGTCCGGCAAGGGGTTGCGGTCCTGCCCATCTGTCTTGACAGCTTTTTGCCGCCATTGCTAGCGTCCCTGTAGTTGTGATTCCCGGGAAATTCTGGCGCTATACGCCTTATGAAGCTCGACAAGAACAGCACAGAACCCAGCGAGAGGGCCCAGGCTATCCTGCGAGCCCTGGTTGAGTATTACATTCGGGATGGCCAACCGGTGGGCTCACGCACACTGGCGCGCCGGGCGGGGCTGTCCCTGAGCCCGGCGAGCATTCGCAATGTGATGGCAGACCTTGAGGAGTTGGGACTGGTAGCCGCGCCGCACACCTCCGCCGGGCGGGTGCCGACGGCGAAGGGTTACCGCTTGTTCGTCGATACGCTGATCAAGTTGCAGCCCCTGGGTAATCAGGAGCTTCACAATCTCCAGTCCCATGTGCTGGAGCAGTCGGATGAGCTGGACCACCAGGCTCTTGCGCAGCGGGCATCTTCAGCCTTGTCCGCCATAACCAGCCTGGCCGGCGTCGTGACCCTGCCGCGACCCGCCATCATGACCTTACGGCAAATAGAATTTTTGCCGTTGTCCGATCGGCGCGTTCTGGCAATTCTGGTGGTCAATGACAGCGATGTGCAGAACCGAATCCTGCAGATGGAGCGGGACTACAGCGTCGATGAGTTGCAGCGGGCCGCGAATTTTTTGAATGAGCATTACCAGGGCGGAGAGCTTGGCGCTGTCAGGTCCAAAGTGATGGACCAGCTCAACGGCTTGCAGCAGAGCATGAATCAGCACCTGATTGACGCCGTCACCATTGCCCAGAAAGCCCTGGACGTCGAGCTGGCCCGATCCAGCTATGTGATGTCCGGCCAGACCAAGCTGATGGAGTGCGATGAGCTTTCCGATGTGGAGACGCTCAAGGAGTTGTTCGAGGCCTTCAACCAGCAGCGGGATCTGCTTCGTTTGCTGGATCGCAGCATTGCGGCTGAAGGGATTCGTATCTTTATCGGCGAGGAGTCCGGTTATCGAATTCTCGACGATTGCAGCGTGGTGACCTCGACCTACAGTGTCGATGAGGAAGTGGTCGGGGTCCTGGGCGTCATCGGTCCGACGCGCATGCCTTATGAGCGCGTGATCCCCATTGTCGATATCACGGCCAAGCTAGTCAGCGCGGCCTTGAATTCCCGCCACTAATCCCCAGATACAGCCCCGACGTCGGTCCGGCGCGCCTGCTGGCGGCCGGATGCTAATCGGGAGACCCGCATGACAGAGGAATCAGCCAAGCAAGGCCTGGACGGTGAAGAGCCGGAAATCCTTGCTCAGGAGGCTGCCGAGGAGCTGGAAAAGCTCCAGGCTGAAGTTGACGAGCATCGCGACCGCTATGTGCGTCTGGCGGCTGAGATGGACAATTTGCGTAAACGGTCTGCTCGAGAGACCGACCAGGCTCGGCAGTTCGGCATCGAACGATTTGCCGGCGAGCTGCTCAGTGTCGTGGACAGCCTGGAAATGGGCGTGGCTGCAGGTGCTGAATCGACGGCGGAGGCTTTACTGGAAGGCAGCGAAGCGACCCTGCGATTATTACTCGGTGCCATGGATAAGCATGGCGTGCAGGTCGTCGATCCAGATGGCGAGCCCTTCGATCCCCAGTTTCATGAAGCCATTGCTACCCAGCCATCAGACACGGCGGAGCCCGGCTCCGTGCTGATTGTGGTGCAGAAAGGTTACAGCCTGAACGGCCGCCTGTTGCGGCCGGCACGGGTCATCGTCGCTGCGGCGCAGGACGGTTGAAAGAGGGCCGGTCGGGCCCCACATCGATAAACAGATTTGAATTGAGCACGGCGCGTTGGCGCCAACGGAGAGACTCATGGGAAAAGTAATTGGAATTGACCTCGGTACAACGAATTCATGCGTTGCTGTCATGGAAGGCGACCAGGCCAAGGTAATTGAGAACAGCGAGGGCGATCGCACCACCCCGTCCATTGTGGCGTTCACAAATGACGACGAAGTGTTGGTGGGACAGTCCGCCAAACGTCAGGCGGTCACGAATCCGGCTAATACCCTGTTCGCCGTCAAGCGACTCATTGGTCGCCGCTTTGATGACGATGTGGTCAAGCGCGATATGGATATGGTTTCCTACACCATCGCCAAAGCCGACAACGGCGATGCCTGGGTTCAGGTGAACGACAAGAACATGGCGCCGCCGGAGGTTTCGGCCCGCGTCCTGATGAAAATGAAAAAGACCGCCGAGGATTACCTGGGCGAGCCGGTTACCGAAGCTGTTATCACGGTACCCGCGTATTTCAATGACTCCCAGCGTCAGGCCACCAAAGATGCCGGTCGCATTGCGGGTCTTGAGGTCAAGCGCATTATTAACGAGCCCACGGCGGCGGCCCTTGCCTATGGCATGGACAAGCAGCGTGGTGACCGGCGCCTGGCGGTCTACGATCTGGGCGGCGGTACCTTTGACATCTCAATCATTGAGATCGCCGAGATTGACGGTGAGCATCAGTTTGAAGTGCTGGCAACCAACGGCGATACCTTCCTGGGTGGCGAGGACTTCGACTTGCGGATCATTGAGTATCTGGCGAGCGAGTTTGAGAAAGAGAGCGGCGTGGATATCCGCAAGGATCCCCTGGCGATGCAGCGCATCCGGGAAGCCGGTGAGAAAGCAAAGATCGAGTTGTCCTCGCAGCAGCAGACAGACGTTAATCTGCCCTATATCACGGCTGATGCCAGCGGGCCCAAGCATCTGAATATCAAGCTTACCCGGGCCAAACTGGAGTCCCTCGTCGAGTCCTTGATTACCCGCACCATCGGGCCGTGTAAAACCGCGCTGGCAGATGCGGGGCTGAAAGTTGACGAAGTTGACGATGTGATTCTGGTCGGCGGCCAGACGCGCATGCCGCGAGTCCAGGAGGAGGTTAAGAGCTTCTTCGGGCAAGAGCCGCGCCGGGACGTGAATCCGGATGAGGCCGTGGCGGTCGGTGCCGCTATTCAGGGTGGCGTGCTGTCAGGCGACGTCAAGGACGTGTTGCTGCTGGATGTGACGCCCTTGTCGCTGGGTATCGAGACTCTGGGTGGTGTCATGACCCGGTTGATCGAAAAGAACACGACTATCCCAACCAAGGCCAACCAGGTCTTCTCGACCGCGGATGATCAGCAGACCGCGGTGACGATTCATGTTCTGCAGGGTGAGCGCGAGCGTGCCGGTGATAACAAGTCTCTGGGACGATTTGATCTGAGCGATATACCGCCTGCACCCCGTGGCATGCCACAGATCGATGTGACCTTCGATATCGATGCCAACGGTATCCTGAATGTGTCCGCAAAAGATAAGGCCACCGGTAAAGAGCAGAAAATTGTCATCAAAGCGTCCAGCGGGCTTGGCGATGATGAGATCCAGCGCATGGTGTCGGAGGCTGAAACTCACGCGGAAGACGATCGCAAGTTCAGGGAGCTGGTCGACGTGCGCAATCAGGCGGATGCCCTGTTGCACGGCACGGAAAAATCCCTGGCGGATCTTGGCGAGCAGGCTACTCCGGAAGAGCGAGCTGGTATTGAAGCAGCGCTGGGTGACTTGAGGGATGCCCTCAAGGGTGAAGATAAAGATGCCATCGAGGCCAAGAGCAAAGCCCTGGCTGAAGTTTCAGCCAGCCTGGCGCAGAAAGCCTACGAACAGGCTCAGGCTGCGGAAGGTGAGGGCGCAGAAAGTGCCGGGGCCGCTGACGATTCGGGCGTGGTCGATGCCGAATTCGAAGAGGTAAAAGATGACCAGGATAAGTCAGGTCCTGCGTAAGTAGGACGTGGTGTCGGCGCTTGCCGCGATCGGGCGCGGCGGGCTGACACATTTGCATACCCCGAACGGGAGGCCTGATGGCCAAGCGCGACTATTATGAAGTCCTGGGCGTTGAGCGTTCAGCGGACGCGGCTGAGCTGAAAAAAGCCTACCGGCGTCTGGCGATGAAGTTTCATCCGGATCGTAATCCGGATGACGCCGAAGCCGAAGCCTCGTTTAAAGAGGCCAAAGAAGCCTACGAAGTGCTGAATGACTCGGGCAAACGTTCGGCCTATGACCAGTACGGTCATGCCGGCGTGGAGGCAGCAGCGGGTGCAGGCGGTGGTTTTAACCCGGGTGATGCCTTCGGTGACATATTCGGCGATGTCTTTGGCGATATTTTTGGCGCCGGTGGAGCCGGTGGCCGCCGCGGACGCGGCAACGTGTTTCGCGGTGCCGACTTGCGCTATGAACTGGACCTGGACATGGAAACCGCGGTCTTCGGCGATTCCGTCAATGTCACCATCCCGACTCTGACCAGCTGCGAGAGCTGCGAGGGCTCTGGGGCCAAACCCGGGACCAGCAAGACCAGTTGCCAGACCTGCGGCGGAGCCGGCCAGGTGCGCATGCAGCAGGGCTTCTTTTCGGTTCAGCAGACTTGCCCGAAGTGCCGTGGCGCCGGACAGATTGTGGAAGACCCCTGCGACACATGCCGGGGACAGGGCCGGGTACGCGACGAAAAAACCCTGGCCGTTAAGGTTCCGCCCGGGGTGGATAGCGGTGATCGAATTCGCCTGAGTGGCGAGGGTGAAGCCGGCGAAAACGGCGGACCGGCAGGGGACCTGTACGTGGATATCCGGGTCAGGCCCCACGCGATTTTCGAGCGCGAGGGCGCCGACTTGTCCTGTTCCGTGCCGATCAGCATCGCGACAGCTGCCCTGGGAGGTTCCGTTGACGTGCCAACCCTGGACGGCGAGGTCAGTCTGAAAATCCCGGCTGAAACTCAGTCGGGCAAGGTATTTCGTCTGCGCGGCAAGGGCGTCAAACCGGTTCGCAGCCGGGGAACGGGCGATTTGTACTGCCGGATTGAGGTAGAGACGCCGGTGAAACTGACCTCCGAGCAGAAGGCCCTGTTAAAACAGTTTGAGGAGTCGCTGGCGGCCAAACCCGATAAGCACAGGCCGCGGCATACGACATGGACTGATGGTGTGAAGCGATTCTTCGATAACATGGCGTCCTGACACCGCGAACGGTCGCGGGGAGGACAGAGATGTTGCAGGTTGCGGTTTTTGGGGCCACCGGCCGTATGGGGCAGGCGCTGCTGCGTTTGATTGCGCTGGCCGACGACCTGCAGCTGGCAGGTGCAGTGACAGAAGCGGGCGACTCAGCCCTTGGCCGGGATGCCGGTCAGGCTGCGGGCCTGCCGGTGTGCGGCATTGTGCTCACGGACAAGCCGGCCCAGGCGCTTGCCGCGGCTGATGTTGCCATCGATTTCACCTTGCCCGCAGCGGCTGGCGCCAATGCGTCGGCCTGCGCAGCAGCCCATGTGCCCCTGGTCATGGGTACCACGGGCCTGGACGGCGCCGGCGAAGCTGCCTTGCAGTCCGCTGCCGGGCAGATCGCCGTGCTGTATGGCCGCAACATGAGTCTGGGCGTCAACCTGCTAACAGAACTCGTCCGGCTGGCTGCGGGGGCTTTGGGCGAGGAATACGATATTGAGATTCTCGAGGCCCACCATCGACACAAGGTGGACGCGCCATCCGGCACGGCTCTGCAGCTGGGCGAGGCGGCCGCCGATGGGCGCCAGCGGCCGATAGACGAAGTTGCTGTCTACGCGCGCCATGGCCAGACCGGGGCCCGTGAGCGGGGCACCATCGGCTTTGCCAGTCTGCGCGGCGGCAGCCTGGCGGGCGACCACAGTGTACTGCTGGCAGCCGATGACGAGGTTATTCAGCTCAGTCATCACGCGGTCAATCGCGACGTCTTTGCCCGGGGAGCCCTGCAGGCGGCCCGCTGGCTGGTTGACCGGGGGCCCGGCTTGTACGGCATGCGTCAGGTCCTTGGCCTGGCGGATTAGCAATCAATGTCTTCAGGCAGTTGGCCGCGTGCGTTTGCGCCGCTAGAATAGGCTGAGTTCCAGAAGGTTCTGCATTAGCGGTTGGGAATTTTGACAAGCCCGGCCGCTCAGAGCGCCTGCGCATGGAAAAACTGTGAGGTGAAGGTGGGTAACGAGCCGGCATTGCTGGCGCTTGAAGACGGTACGGTGTTTGCGGGCACCTCCGTTGGCGCTTCCGGCAAGACTATTGGTGAGGTAGTTTTCAATACCTCCATGACGGGCTATCAGGAAATCCTGACGGACCCGTCGTACTGTCGCCAGATAGTGACGCTGACCTTTCCGCATATCGGCAATACCGGTACCAATAGTTTTGACCACGAAAGCGGGCAGATTTTTGCGTCGGGGCTGGTTATTCGAGATTTGCCGGCTGTTCTGAGCAGCTGGCGTTCCGAGGTGCCGCTGGAAGACTTTCTCAAGCGCGCCGGGACGGTTGCTATCGCCGGTATCGATACCCGCCGTCTAACGCGAATTCTGCGCGATAAAGGCGCCATGTCAGGGTGCATCATGACCGGCACTGCCGATCCGGACACCGCAGTGGCCCACGCGCGCCGTTTCCCCGGATTGGCAGGCATGGATCTTGCCCGCGTGGTCACGACCGATAACAGTTACCAATGGAGTATGGGCATCGACTGGCCCCTGGCCGACCGCCCCCCCATCAAGCGCGCTAATGCGCTCAACGTGGTGGTTTACGATTTCGGTATCAAGCGAAATATCCTGCGCTTGCTGATTGAGCAGAATTGCCGCCTGATCGTCGT
>JBPCXH010000137.1:0-2812 GCA_051008735.1 Gammaproteobacteria bacterium
GGCCCGGCAGTGGCTACGATCTCAAAAAAGAGTTCGAATCCCTGTTCAAGCACTTTTTCCCGGCTGGCTATGGCTCGATCTATCCGGCCCTTGCTGACCTGACAGCTCAGGGTTACCTGGTATGCGAGGAAATCCCGCAGGTCGGCAAACCTGACCGAAAAGTTTATGAAGTGACCGAAGCGGGCCGGCGCGCTTTTGCCGCTGCGCTTCGCGAAGCCGAACCCCAGCACAAACTGCGCTCGGAGTTCTTGGCCACCATTTACTTCGCTGAAATGATGGATGGCGATCGCCTGAAGCAACTCCTCGACCAACGTGCCATGGAGTTGTCACAGACTGTTGAGCGTATCAATGAAATTGCATCTGATCGCGAAGACAAATTTCCCGCCGGGGCGCGTTTCGTCGCCGGCTTCGGAGCCGCGGTCGCTCAGGCGGCTGCCCAGTACATTGCTGAACACGGCCAGGAACTGCTCAAGGAAACCCGGCAAAGCCAGCGCGACAGGGGCAGTGAACGCCCCTCGGCCACCCCAGCTATCGAGACACGGCTATGAGTATTAGTGAAACCATTTCCAAACGTCCCTGGCTGCTGGCCGTCTTTGTGGCTGCCCTGGTAAGCGCATGGATGCTATCGGGTATTCTGACCGGCCGTGACACGGGAGGCCCGATGAAAGGGGCGGCTGACGTAGGCAGTGAAGCCCTGCTTGAGACTCCCAGAGTTCAGGTTAGCGTGCAGACGGCCAAACCGATCACCCGCTATGTCAGCGTTTATGGGCGCTCAGCCCCCGCCCGCAGCGTCGAAATAAAGTCGGAGACCGAGGGTCGTGTGCAGTCCATCGATGCTGATCGCGGCACCCAGGTCAAGAAAGGACAACGCATCCTGCAACTGGATCTGAGGGATCGGCAGGCTCGCCTGGAACAGTCCCGCGCCAGCGTGACGGAGCATCGCACCGCCTATAAAGCACAGCTGCGTCTGCAACCCGACGGTTATGTCTCAGACACCCAGATTGCCGAAACCCTGGCCAAGCTGGAGGGCGCCAAAGCCGAGCTCACCCGGGCCAAACTGGATCTGCGTTATCGGAATATCGAGGCCCCCTTCGACGGCGTCATTCTGGACCGCGAAGTAGAACTCGGTGACTTCGTGAAGCAGGGCGACGCCGTGGTCAGCTTTGTTGATAACACCCAGATTATCGTCACGGGCACGGTGGCTGAGCAGGATGCACGCTTCGTTAAACTCGACATGCTGGCGGAAGCCAAGCTGGTGACCGGGCAGACCGTCCAGGGCCGGGTGCGTTATATCGCGCCTGTCGCCGATCAGGCGACCCGTACCTTTACCGTAGAAGTTGAAATTCCGAACCCTGACGGTACCCTGCCGGCGGGCGTCACGGCGGAACTCCAGATCCCCGGCGGTGAACTGCTGGCCCATAAGATCTCGCCATCGCTGCTTAGCCTGGACGCCACCGGGACAATCGGGGTCAAAACCGTCAATGATTTCAATCAGGTTGTGTTCTACCCGGTAGAAATTGCTCGCTCAGAAACCGATGGCGTCTGGATTTCCGGCTTGCCGGATACCTCGCGAATCATCGTCGTGGGTCAGGGCTATGTAAACGTTGGCCTGGAGGTGGAAGCCATGCCGGCTGACACGGACACGGCCCTGGCATCGGAGCAACGCCAATGATGCAGGTGATTGACGGTGCCATTGGCCGCAGTCGGACTGTGGTTATTGCATTTCTGGTGATCCTGATTGCCGGCGTGTCGTCTTATCGGAGCATGCCCAAGGAAAATGAACCGGACATCAATTTCCCTTACATCAACATTCAGGTGAGCCTGGACGGTGTGTCGCCGGAGGATTCCGAGCGGCTGCTGGTCCGCCCCCTGAAACAGGAATTACGGACCACGCCGGGCCTGCAGGAAATGGTCAGTTCGGCGGCCGAAGGCCGGGCCTCGATTACCCTGGAGTTTGAGCCCGATGTTGATGTCAGCAATGCGATTCAGGACGTGCGAGAACGCGTCGACATGGCCCAGGCCAAATTGCCGCAGGACGCAGAAGAGCCCCTGGTAAACGAGTTCAAGTTCTCCCGCTTTAACCCCATGCTGGTGATGAACATTGGCGGGGAAGTTCCCGAACGGACCTTGCTGGCTATCAGCGTCGCCCTTAAGGACCGACTGGAAGCTCTGCCCGGTGTACTGGAAGCCAACGTTGTCGGCGCCCGTGAGGAAGTCCTGGAGGTGGTCGTAGATCCCCTGGCGATGGAAAGCTATGGACTGGCACCGACAGATGTCCTGGGTTTCGTCGACAGGAATAATCGACTGGTCGCTGCCGGTGCCCTGCAAGGCGAGCAGGGACGCTTTGCCATCAAAGTGCCTGGCGTCATCGAGTCTCCCGCTGACGTGCTGAGCCTGCCCATCAAAGTCGAGGGCGAACGCGTTGTCCATTTCGACGATATCGCCACGGTCCGCCGCACCTTTAAGGACCCGGAAAGTTTCGCACGCCTGAACGGCAGCCCTTCCCTGGCCATTGAAGTTGTACAGCGTTCAGACACCAACATGCTGGAAACGGTGAAACAGGTGCGCGCTGTCATCGAAGCATCTTCGACACTGTGGCCGCCGGGGGTGGTGCTTAACTACACCCGCGACAAATCGGTCTACGTCAAAAAGAACATTAATAACCTGGTCAACAACGTAGCTGCTGCCATTGTGCTGGTCTTTATCGTTCTAATTGGCATTCTCGGCTTTCAGAATGCCTTTCTCGTCGGCGTGGCAATTCCCGGTTCGTTCTGCGCAGGCTTTATCATTCTCAACGCCTTCGGTTTTGGCA
>JBPCXH010000138.1:0-3922 GCA_051008735.1 Gammaproteobacteria bacterium
GCGTAGGTCATCGGAGTGGCGTGCGCCGCGGCCGGCGTCTTGATCGCCCAGAGCTCTGCGCCGCTTGCGGTGTCAAAGGCGCGCAAATAACTGTCGGCGGTAGAACCCACGAATATCAATCCGCCCGCCGTGGCGATCGGCCCGCCCGAAATAGGACTGCCCCACTTCATCGGCAGCGGCACGGGTGATAATTCTTCCACCGTTCCCAGCGGCACCGACCACTTGATGTCTCCCGCTGCCATGTCGACCGCCACCAGTGTAGACCACGGCGGCTTGGTGCACGGCTGAAACGCCGGGCTGAGGAATATTTTCTGTTCAATTGCGTAGTCGGTTTGATTGATTTTCGACGGCGGCCCCATCGGCGCGCCGGCGGAATAATCGCCACGCGGCGGCGGGGGCGCGTCTTCATTCGGCAACAGTCGCAACCACAAAGCCACCTGCGACACATTGGTGACCAGCAGATTGCTCGTCGGGTCCCAGGCGCCGCCACCCCAGTTAGGACCGCCCGCCGTGCTCGGGTACATCAGCCAGCCCTGCTCACTGGGCGGGGTAAAGATTGCGCCGTGCCGGGATTCCTCGATCACTTTGCGGCACGCGCCCCGGTCAAACACGGTGACGCCCCAGGCGTCATCAGGAGAAATCGAGGGCTGATGCAAGGGCGGCGGTTTCACCGGGAACGGCTGGGTCGGTGACATCACCTCGCCGGGCACGCCGTCGGTCGGCACGGGCCGTTCCTCGACCTCGATCAGCGGCTCACCCGTGTCGCGATCAAGCACGAACACCAGGCTCTGCTTTGTCAGCACCACCACGGCCGGTTTCAGCTCGCCCTCGATGGGCACATCGACCAGCATGGGTGCTGCCGGGATGTCCCAGTCCCACACATCGTGATGCACGGCCTGAAAACCCCAGACGAATTCCCCGGTCTGGATACGCAGCGCCACCACTGAATTCGCCCAGCGGTTGTCGCCCGGGCGCGTGCCGCCGTAGAAATTCGGCCCGGGCCCCGCCGTCGGAATAAACACCAGGTCGCGTTCGGGATCGGCCGACAACAAAGACCAGGCATTACCGCCGCCGGTCAGTCGCATTGCCTCATCCGTCCAGTCGACCGCGTGGGGTTCGCTGCGGTCACGCGGAATCGGATCCCATTCCCAACGTAACTCACCCGTGCGCGCATCGAAGGCGCGAATCACACCCGCGGGTGAATCCGGGTATTGGTTCTTCATGTTATTGATGTGGCCGATGACCACCACACCGTTCACGACCACCGGCGGGGCCGAGAAAGTCGTACCGGCCGCGTCGGGCTGCACAACAGCCGCCGCCGATATCAACGGGTTCACATCAACCGCGCCGCTGTCGCCAAAATCCGCACACGGCTGACCGCTTCGTGCATCAACGGCCACAATATGCCGATCGTGCGTGCCCCAGATGATGCGGTGGGCGCACATCGACTCAGGCTCAGCCTGCGGATCCTGCCAATAGGCAACACCCAGGCACTTCAGCCGGGTCGGCACGGCCGATAACTCGATTTCCGGATCGAAAGACCAGCGCTCCTCACCGCTCACCGGATCCAGCGCGAACACCCGGCTGAAGGGCGTGCAGGCAACCAGGTGACCGCCCGCCTCTGCAGGTAACAGAATGGGCGTCACGTGCAAACCGGCAAAACTCGCCCGATCGGGGTATTTCTCCAGATCACCGTGCCGGTAAGACCAGGCAAGTTCCAGGTCCTCGACGTTATCGGTGTTGATCTGCGTGAGGGGCGAAAACCGTGCACCGCCCGGGTCGTGACCGTAGACAGGCCAGCCATTGTCGCCGGCCATCGCCAGCGCCGGGAGAGAGAGTAAAGCTATGCGCAGAAACATGGGAAAATGGGTGCCGGTGTAAACATTCTTAACATTTATCGGCGATGCGTTTCATTTTCACGTGAATGTTAAGAATGTTTACACCGGCACCAGTTTTTCACTTGCCGCTCGCCACGTAGCCATAGGCCACATTGCTGCGACCTATACCACTCACCTGGTAATCCTTTTTCATTTGTTCTACTGCATCGGGCTGTAGCGACTCGCTGAACTGATTGACGTCCAGGTTGTAGAGCGGTGCTGCGTTGAGACCGAAGATGGCGTTCTTCACGGCACCGTCGGCCGCGCCCAGCGGTGCGAAACCGTGTTTTTTCTGCATGTCTTCCGGAATTTCGAGCCGGCGCAACGCTTCAATCTGCCATTGCGGCGAGCCGTACCAGACCGAGTCGGTGCCCCAGATCACTTTGTCCACGCCCATACCTTTAATAAGCGTGCCCATTAATCCCGCGGCCAAACGCGGATTGCTGACTGCGCAATTGGCGAAGGATGTCCCCACCTCGGCATACACGTTAGCAACGCCGTGCTTCTCGGGAATGGCGGCGAGATCACTGGCCCACTGGATATAACCGGTGCGCTCAAATTCCTCGGCGGCCACATCAGGCGCTTCGAGAAACGGTCGGAACGCCGCGTGATAAATAACGAAATTAATATTCGGCCAGTCCTTCGCCGCCCGCGGCAGGTCGTCGACCTTCGCGTATTCCCAGATATCCGGCATGGATTTCTCGTAATCCAGCGGCAGCAAGCCTTTGTGTATACAAATCGTATTGATGCCCGCCTTTACCGCCTTCTCGTAAAAGGGGTACATGAGCTTTTCATCATCCAGCCGCCACGGATAGTCGGAAACATCCAAGGGATCGCCCACCGTGTAACCCTTCCAGGAATCCGGCTTGAGCACTTCAATGGCATGATCGACCGAATCCATCCAGCCATCCTGCCCAGGGCTGATCACCGAATGACACAACAGGCGCCGGGAACCCGCAACGCGGTTCACCAACTCGCGGGTCTTTTCCATCTGGTCATTGGTGAGAATCCACATATCCGGATCATCGAACGAGGCACCGCTTAACAAACCGACCTTTGTATCGCTATCGAGATACACCTCTTTAATGAAGTTCTCGAACTTATAGCGGTAGAGCTCCAGGCCTACCTCATCGAGCATCGAAGGGTTCCAGTGCTCGGATGCATACTGGCCCAGCCCGATTACTTTCTCGTTGGCGTAGTCGTCGCGCACGAAATGCAATTGGTTATCGAACACGAATTGTTTGGCTAACGCAGCTGCACGTTCCGATGCGACAGCTGAATCGGTAACTTCAGCATGCGCTACTGAGAACACCGGGCCATAAACTTCGTTCATCGCCGTAAAAGCCGCTGCCATGCCCGCGGCCGACTGCAGAAACGCGCGCCGGCTTAAGCCCTGGCGTTTGGCCTGTGCACCGCCCAGTTCTGATATCTTGGCAGCAACTTGTTTCTGCTGTTTAGTTTGAGGTAAAGGATTAAACTCGCCGTTAGAGACAATCTGCGTAGGTACCGGCGACTCGGCTGCGGTTTCAGCTGGTGAGAGATGTTCCAGTTCTTTTTCAGTTAGCCATGACATCGGCTCAGAGTACCGATATAGGGGTCAGAGTGACAACCCCGACCCGATTGGCTGGCCACCAACCGCACGGCAGCTGGGCAGTTGGTGCCGGTGTAAACATGCTTAATATTTATCGGCGATGAGTGTCGTTTCCAGGTAAATGTTAAGAATGTTTACACCGGCACCCGTTTTTCTCATGGGGTCAGGTTATTCAGCAGCTTCATGGACACCAGGTCATACGTGCGCCCCTGGTAACCCTCGCGCTTTTTGACCCGATAGGGCGCAAAGCCCAGGCTCGCGTACAGCAGCAACGCGGAGGTGTTGTCATTGAAAACGGCAATGCGCAGTTGTTGCAGACCGTGGGCACGAAAGCCCCGGTCGATCATGTACTCCATCAGCTGCTTGCCCAGGCCCCGCCCGCGGAATTGTCGGTCAATGATGACATTGCCAATGAACGCAGAAGAACCTTCTTTATAAGAGTAAAGGCCGCTGA
>JBPCXH010000139.1:0-4713 GCA_051008735.1 Gammaproteobacteria bacterium
ATTCGCCGGCGTGCAAGGAGCCCCCGGCGGCGACGGGCTTCAGGCCCAGCGTCGACAAGCCCTTGGCGTGGGCAGCATGCAGCAGCGATAAGGCGACCAGAGTCTTGCCTGCATCGGTATCGGTGCCAGTCACAAAGAAAGCCTGCCGGTTCAAATAGCCTGCTCCTGCTCACCGATGGTTTTAGCCAGGGCCGAGAGTAATTGCGCCACGTCACTTTCTGTGTGGCCCGCGGTGAGGGTAATGCGCAGTCGTGAGGTGCCCTTGGGGACGGTGGGCGGCCGAATGGCACCTACCAGCAAGCCCCGGGCTTCCAGCGCGGCGCTGATCGCCACAGCCGTACCCGGCTCGCCGAGCAAGACGGGCTGAATGGGAGTCGCTGAATCCATCAAGTCCAGCCCCTGGGCGGCCGCCCCGGCTCTGAAATAACTGATCAGGCTGCGCAGGTGCTCGCGTCTCCAGTCTTCCTCGCGGGCGATGCGCAGACTGGCCAGGCTGGCGGCAGCAACGGCCGGGGGCAAGGCTGTGGTGTAAATGTAGTTGCGGGCTCGCTGAATCAAAGTCTCGATGAGAACCTCATCCCCAGCCACGAAGGCACCGGCTGTCCCAAAGGCCTTGCCCAGAGTACCCATGAGAACCGGTACCTGGTGAGTGTCGTACTGCGCAGGATCGACGACTCCACAACCCTGCGGACCGAGCACCCCCATGCCGTGGGCATCGTCCACCATGAGCCAGGCGCCCGCCGAAGCAGCCACCGGAATCATCTCGTCCAGGTCGCATTGATCGCCATCCATGCTGAACGTGCCATCCGTCACAATGAGTTGGCGATCGCCGGGATTTGCTGACAGCTTGTCAGCCAGGTGCGCCGCATCGCCGTGCCGGTACCAGTGAAAACTGGCCCGGCTGATCCAGCCCCCGTCCAGCAGCGAGGCATGGTTAAGCCGGTCTTCAAAGACGTGATCACCCTGAGTCACCAGCGCATTAATCGTGCCCAGATTCGCCGCGTAGCCACTGGAAAATAGCAAGGCCCGCGGCCGACGGCTAAAGTCTGCCAGCGCCTCTTCCAGTTCGTGATGCACCGCCATGTGCCCGCAAACCAGGTGAGAGGCGCCGCTGCCGACACCCCACCGATCTACCCCGGCCTTGAACGCCGTTCTGACTCGCTCATCGGCTGCCAGCCCCAGGTAATCATTGCTGCAAAAATTCAGCAGGCGCTGTCCACCCACATAGACTTCCCGGCCCTGCGCCTCGCCCAGGACCCGCCGGTGTCGGTACATCTTTTGATCGCGCAGCCCATCAAGCTGCGCCGCCATGTCACTGAATCCGGCCACGAGTCTCCTGCTGACCAAGAGTTGGAGAGCAGTCATTTTAACCGGGTTCGACGCCGGAACCGGGCCTATGCTCAAGGCACCCAAAGGCGGAGATTGCTATGCAGACCTGGCAGATCGGTGAAGTGCGGATAACAAGGATTATCGAGACCGAAGATACCGCCATGACAGCGGATATCATGCTTCCGGAAGCCCGCCCCGAACGCTTGCTGGCCATCGACTGGCTGCGACCCCACTTCATCGATGCCCGGGGGAATCTGATCTCCAGCATTTTCTCTCTGCTGGTCGAGAGCCAGGGCAAGCGACTGGTGATCGATACCTGCCTGGGCAACGACAAGCCTCGAGCCGTGCCCGACTGGAACGAGCGCCAGGGTCGTTTTCTGGAAGAAATTGCCGCTGCCGGCTTTCCGCGAGAATCTGTGGACTTTGTGGTCTGCACGCACCTGCACCCTGACCACGTGGGCTGGAACACCATGCGGGTTGACGGCGCCTGGGTGCCGACTTTCCCTAATGCCCGCTACCTGTTCAGCCAGGCTGACTGGGACTGGCTCGATCAGGCGCCGGTGACACCGCTGGGCGACTATTGCGGTGACTCCGTCAGACCGGTCATGGATGCCGGGCTCGCGCAGCTCATCACCCCGGCCTTCGCCGTGACCGAGGAGGTGCGACTGGTGTCAACGCCCGGCCATTCGCCGGGCCATCTCAGCGTGGAGATTAGCTCAGCCGGGTTCCGGGCGATTATTACCGGCGACCTGATGCATCACCCCTGCCAGATTGCCCACCCCCAATGGTCCAGCCCGTTTGATTTTGACCCCGACAAAGCCCTGGCCACCCGGCAGCAGTTTGTCAGCGAGCACAGCGACAGCCCAATCCTGGTAATCGGCACTCACTTTGCTACGCCAGCTGCGGGCTATATCGTCACCGACGGGGATCAACGGAGACTGGAGGTCGATGGCGAAGCCAACTCCTGATCCGTGCCGGTCCTTAGCCTGATCACACCGACATCGAGGGCTTACAGGCTAAGTTGAACATCGTCCCGGCCGGGCACGCTTACAAATAATCGACGGGTAAATTCAGACCCCGCTCAGGATTTCTGTGACCGAATTCACACAAACCGGTTCAGGCGGGCACGAGACCCCCCTAATTTTGGGTAAAAAAATCGCCGCAGAACAGGTGCTTCGGGCGCTGTATTGAGTTAAAGTAGTCGGCAGCTAGATGTGGGGTCTAGCCAACATTAGCGAGCCGTGCGCAACCGGCTGCAGCAGGAAAACTTAGGTTATGCATCGGATCAGGACCCGGCGCGCAATCGCCGGGCTAGTCGTAATTCTGTTTGCCGCTGTCGCGGCTCCGCCTGCCAACGCAGAGGGTGCGGGAAACATCCTTTACCACGAAGCCCTCAGGCCTCTTCAGCCCGCTGCAACCAGCCGGCCTGGCGCCAAGGAAATACTGAGTTTCGATGCCCTGGGCCAGCGCTTTGAGTTGCATCTTAGAGTTAACGGCCCTCTGCAGCGGCGAGTTCAGCGGCGGGGCTATGCGCTCCTAAAAGGCAAGCTGAGCGGTCGACCCGGCTCCTGGGCGCGTATCGCCCGCAGGGGTCAGTCCCTGTCAGGGATGTTTTTTGACGGCAACGAGCTTTATGCCATTGAGCCCTGGGCCGAGGTCGCAAGTCAGGCCCTCGTAGGCGGCGGCAATGACGGGCAGGTTAACGTGGTTTTTCGTCTGCGCGACGTCATGCTACCGTCCGACGCCGCCGGCTGTGGGCCAGCCACTATGAATGCCGAGGTCCGCGGCGATATCGCCTTCGGCGAGTTAATGCGCGAACTGGGTGAGCTACCTGCATTCGCTGCCCAGGGCGCGCATCGGCAGATTGCCCTGCAGGCAGTCGCAGATTTCGAGTTCTTTGATCGCTGGGGCAGTGAGGCGGAGGCGCAGATCCTGGCGCGACTGAATGTTGTTGATGGCATCTTCAGTGATCAGTTTGATCTGGAGGTGGCAGTCGGGACCCTGGATATTTTTGAGAGTCCCGCGGACCCGTTCACCACGTCGGACCCCAATGACTTGCTTGAAGAAGTCTCTGATTACCGCGCCTCCTCTTCCACCGGTGACGGCATTACCCATCTGTTTACCTGGCGCAATCTGGACGGCACCACCCGCGGCATTGCTTACCTGGGCAGCGCCTGCATGACCCGTTTCGGCGCCTCCCTGAGCCAGCAATTTCTATCCAGTCTCACGACCGGTGCCCTGATCGTGGCTCACGAACTGGGCCACAACTTCGGTGCCCAGCACGATGGCGAAACCCCGATAGATCCCGGCTTACCCAATCCCTGCGAGTCAGTGCCCGAGAATTTTCTGATGGCACCCATTATTGGCGCCAGCAGCACCTTCTCCCAGTGCAGCCTGGACACGATGGAAGCTTTCCTGAGCCTGCCCCAGGCCTCGTGCGTATCGGACATCGGTGTGCGTATGGAGAATCTGGAAAATCCGGTGACCTTGCAGGTCAACACACAAAAACCTCTGAATTTTTCCGTGGTGAATGCCGGCGGAGGCACAGCCACTGGCGTAGAACTAAACCTGAGCTATCCCGTGGCGCTGGACCTGCTGCCGCAGAACCTCGCCTGCAATGTGGGTATTGGTTCAGCGGACTGTCCGTTGGGCGATCTGCCCGACAGTGCGCAACGACCGGTATCCTTTAGCCTGCAGTCGGCTGAGCTCGGCACTTACTCCCTGGACATCAACGTGTCCACTGACCAATCAGCCAGCGCCGACAGTGCCCAGATCGATGTCAACGTGCAGCTTGATGCCCCGGCGGCCACGAGTGGTGGCGGGGGGGGCGGCGGCGGCGGTGGGCTGGCTCTTCTAAGCCTGGCGGCCCTGCTCGGCATGGGCGCCAGCCGCAAGCGCCGGACTACTGGGCCGAGACGACCCCCTCACTGATCAAGGCCTCTATTTCTGCGTCGGAATAACCCGCCTGGGCGAGTACTTGCCTTGTATGTTCGCCGGCGCGGGGCACATCCAGACGCACACCAAATCGTTTGCCGTCCATCTCCATGGGTAGCGCCGGCAGTTGAGTTGCCTCACCCTGCCGCTCACCATCAGCCACCGTCAGGGGCAACAAGCCGCCGCTTGCGGCCAGGTGGGGATCTTCAAACAGCTCCTCAGGTCGGGCAATGGGTGCAAACGGCAGGCCGGTCTTCTCCAGTTTCGCCATCAGATCCTGCTTGCTGAACTGACGGAAAGTCTCCTTGATGACGGGAAGTATCCGATCCTTGTGGGTCACCCGATCATTATTGGTGTCCAGACTTGAGTCATTGGCAAAGTCTGTTAACCCAAATGCCTCGCAAAGCAGCTTCCATTGCTTGTCACTGACCACCCCGACGAAAACCTGGT
>JBPCXH010000140.1:0-6050 GCA_051008735.1 Gammaproteobacteria bacterium
CAAGAAGTCAGACCTCTTCCAGTTCAAGTAATGTCCCGCAGAAATCTTTTGGATGCAGGAACAGAACCGGCTTGCCGTGGGCGCCGGTCTTCGGTTTTCCGTCACCCAGCACGCGCGCTCCAGCTGCCTGTAGCTGATCCCGCGCTGCCAGGATGTCTTTCACCTCGTAGCACAGGTGATGCATGCCACCGGCTGGGTTCTTCTCGAGAAACTTTGCGATAGGCGAGTCTGCGCCGAGTGGGCGGAGTAGCTCGATTTTGGTGTTGGGCAGATTGATGAAAACTGTAGTTACGCCGTGTTCAGGGAGGTCTTCGGCGGCGGAAACGCTTGCACCGAGTGTGTCTCGATAGATGGCTGTAGCGGCCTCGAGATCCGGAACCACAATAGCCACATGATTTAGCTTGCCTATCATTCGCAATTCTCTATTTCACATTTTTCCAAAAGTGCGCGACCAATTCCTGAGCCGCAACGCGAGGCGAGGTCTTGCCGTCACCCACGCTATTTTCAAGCTCCTTGATGCGTTTGCCAACATCTGGATCAGATTTCAGCTGCTCCAGCAGTTTTTCTGCAGTTTCATCCCATAACCAGGTTTTGGCCTGCGCTGCCCGGGCGCGTTGCAGTTCACCGGTCGTCATCAATGTTTCCTGGAACTTTTCAACCACGTCCCAGACTTCTGCGATCCCCTGATTTTCCAGGGCGGAGCAAGTGGTCACCGGAACTTCCCAGTCCGCGTGCCGTGGGTGCAGAAATCCCAGGGCGTTGCGGTAATCTGCCGCAGCACGCCCGGCTGCAGCGGCCATGTCGCCATCTGCCTTGTTTACCACCACCAGGTCAGCCAGCTCGACGATGCCGCGTTTTATTCCTTGTAGTTCGTCACCGCCACCGGGCAGCAGCATCAGCATGAACATATCAGTCATTTCCGCCACGGCTGTTTCTGATTGCCCGACGCCAACGGTTTCAACAATCACAACGTCGAAGCCTGCGGCCTCCAGCAACAACATCGTTTCGCGGGTGTGCCGGGCAACGCCACCGAGGGTGCCGCCGGCAGGTGATGGGCGAATGAAGGCATCGGTGCGTCGTGACAGGATTTCCATCCGTGTCTTATCGCCCAGTATGGATCCGCCACTCAGGGCAGACGACGGGTCTACGGCCAGAACGGCCACCCGATGACCCTCATCAATGAGGTAGTTGCCCAGGGCTTCGATGAAAGTGGATTTACCCACGCCGGGGACCCCGGAAATGCCCACCCGGATACTTTTGCCGGCACTGGGCGCGACGGCTGCCAGCAAGGCGTTGCCCGGTTCATTATCTTCCGGTCGGGATGATTCCAGCAGGGTAATGGCTCGTGCAAGCGCGCGGCGATCACCGGCCAGTAAGTCGGTGGCGAGCTGAACCGGGTCCTTGCTGGTCATGGTTGCAGGCGTTATTCGAACTCGAGAATTGGCTGGTCGACTACGAGGCTTTGGCCTTGTTCGGCCAGCACCTTCCCGACCACAACGTCTTCCGTCGCGCGCAGGCTGTTTTCCATTTTCATGGCTTCGACCACGGCGAGCTCTTCGCCGGCCTTGACCTCTTCACCGGCTTTGACAGACATGCGAACCAGCAGACCGGGCATGGGCGACAGAAGAAACTTGGATAAATCAGGCGGCACTTTTTCCGGCATGAGCAGGGCCAGCTCGGCAACCTTTGGCGAGACCACCAGGGCTTCAATCTGGCTGCCCCGATGGGACAGGCGATGGCGCAGACCAACGCGGTCCAGCTGGAAGCTCTCGGCTTTGCCGTTCACTTCGGCTTCGATCAATACCTGACCGGGTTGCCACTGCGTCACGATCCGGTACGTCTCGCCGTCGAGGTTGACCTCAACAATGCTGTCGATGGGAGTTACCTGCACTTCGTGCTGTTCTTGACCAATGATCACGACAAATTCAGGGGCTACCAGTTTTTCATGGCTGGGCAATTGGCCGGCCAGGCGAGCCGCCCGGTCCATCAATCGACGGTGCACCATCGCAGCCATGGCGACCAGCAGGCCGGGTTCATCGTGGCTTACGTCGGCAGCATGGAAGCCGTCAGGGTATTCCTCGGCAATAAAATTGGTCGACAGTCGACCTTCCTGGAAGCGCGGGTGGGCGAGCAGCGCATTCAAAAAGCTGATGTTGTGAGATACGCCACGAATCACATAAGCATCGAGCGCATTATTCATATTATCGATGGCCTGTTTGCGATCATCGCCGTAGGTGATGAGTTTCGCGATCATCGGGTCATAGAACATCGAGACTTCACTGCCTTCCTCGATGCCGGTATCCACACGCACGGTATCGCTCTCTGTCGGCGCCCGATAGCGCGAGAGCCGGCCAATAGACGGCAGGAAATTGCGGAAGGGGTCTTCGGCGTAGACACGCGCTTCCACGGCCCAGCCGGTCAGTTTGACGTCTGCCTGCTTCAACGGCAGTTTTTCGCCCGCTGCGACTCGGATCATTAGCTCCACGAGATCCTGCCCGGTCACCAGTTCGGTAACCGGATGCTCGACCTGCAGACGGGTATTCATTTCCAGGAAGTAGAAGTTTCGTTTCGTGTCGACGATAAATTCAACGGTGCCGGCTGAGCAGTAGTCCACCGCTTTGGATAACGCGACAGATTGTTTTCCCATGGCCTGGCGGGTTTTTTCATCCAGGAAAGGCGAGGGGGCCTCTTCGATGACCTTCTGATGCCGGCGCTGAATAGAGCATTCACGCTCCCCCAGGTAGATCACGTTGCCATGGCTGTCAGCCATAACCTGGATTTCAATGTGGCGTGGCTCTTCGATGAACTTCTCGGCAAAGACCCGACCGTCGCCGAAGCTTGACGTTGCTTCGTTGGTTGCCATGGTGAAGCCTTCGCGGCATTCGTCGTCGTTCCAGACCACGCGCATGCCTTTGCCGCCACCACCGGCACTGGCCTTTAGCATGACCGGGTAGCCAATCTCCTGCGAGATTTCGACCGCATGCTCCGGGTCTTTAATGATGTCGGTGTAGCCCGGGACCGTGCTGACGCCAGCCTCGGCTGCCAGCTTTTTCGAGGTGATTTTGTCGCCCATGCTGGTAATGGCATGGGAACCTGGGCCGATAAAGGTGATGCCGGCCTTGTCCAGGGCTGCGGTGAAGGCGGCATTCTCTGACAGGAAGCCATAGCCGGGGTGTACAGCTTCCGCACCCGTTTTCTTGCAGGCTGCAACGATACGATCAATGACCAGGTAGCTTTCGGCTGATGCCGAGGGGCCTATGTGCACGGCCTCATCAGCCATGCGGACATGCAAAGCCTCGCGGTCCGCATCCGAGTAGACGGCGACGGTGGCAATGCCCATGCGGCGGGCTGTTTTGATTACCCGGCAGGCAATTTCGCCCCGGTTAGCAATCAGTATTTTCTTGAACATGCTTGCTGCCTTCTCTACAGGGGGATGTTGCCGTGCTTGCGCCAGGGGTTTTCGAGTTTCTTCTCGCGCAACATGGCAAAAGAGCGGCACACACGCACTCGCGTATCGCGAGGCATGATGACGTCATCGATGAATCCGCGACTGCCGGCAATGAAGGGGTTGGCGAATTTCTGCCGGTACTCTTCAGTGCGGTCCGCGATCTTTTCTGTATCACCCAGGTCTTTGCGGAAAATGATTTCCACTGCACCCTTGGACCCCATGACCGCAATCTCGGCGCTGGGCCAGGCCAGATTGACATCGCCGCGCAAATGCTTGGAGGCCATCACGTCATAAGCGCCGCCATAGGCTTTGCGGGTAATGAGCGTTACCTTCGGTACAGTGGCTTCGGCGTAGGCGTACAGCAGTTTAGCCCCGTGCTTGATGATGCCGCCGTATTCCTGGCTGGTACCGGGCATGAAGCCAGGCACGTCAACGAGGGTCAGTATCGGGATATTGAAGGCATCGCAGAAGCGGACGAAGCGGCCGCCTTTCTTCGATGAGTCGATATCCAGGCAGCCGGCCAGCACCATTGGCTGGTTGGCAATCACCCCCACGACGTGACCCTCCAGGCGAACGAAGCCGACGACGATGTTTTGTGCATAGCCGGGCTGAATCTCAAAGAAATCACTTTCGTCAGCGACCTTCAGGATCAGTTCGCGAATGTCATAGGGTTTGGCGGGGTCGTCCGGCACCAGGCTGTCCAGTGAGCTTTCGATCCGATTGGCCGGGTCATCGGTGGGCCAGACGGGTGCTTTTTCACGATTATTGGCTGGCAGAAAGTTAAAAAAGCGTCGCGTCGTCAGCAAGGCTTCTACATCGTTCTCAATGGCCAGATCAGCCACACCGGATTTGGTGGTGTGGGTCACGGCGCCGCCTAATTCTTCGGCGGTCACGACTTCATGGGTCACGGTCTTGACGACGTCCGGCCCCGTAACGAACATGTAGGAACTGTCCTGCACCATGAAAATAAAGTCGGTCATGGCCGGGGAGTAGACGGCACCGCCGGCACACGGCCCCATGATGAGGGAGATCTGGGGGACCACGCCCGAGGCCAGTACATTCTTCTGGAATACATCGGCATAGCCACCGAGGGAGGCCACGCCCTCCTGAATGCGAGCGCCGCCTGAATCGTTGAGACCGATCACCGGGGCTCCCACTTTCATCGCCTGTTCCATGACCTTGCAGATTTTCTCTGCGTGAGTCTCGGACAGGGAACCACCGAAGACCGTGAAATCCTGGCTGAACACAAAAACGAGCCGGCCATTGATGGTCCCGTAGCCTGTGACCACGCCGTCGCCCGGGACTTTCTGTTCAGCCATACCGAAGTCCGTGCAACGATGCTCCACGAACATGTCCCATTCCTCGAAGCTGCCTTCGTCCAGCAGTAATTCAATTCGTTCGCGGGCCGTCAGCTTGCCCTTCGCATGCTGTGCCTGGATGCGCTTTTCGCCGCCGCCAAGCTTGGCAGCCCGGCGCTTATCGGCCAGTTGCTGGATGATGTCCTGCATGGATTGCTCCGTTGCGTGTTATTCGAATTTGCGGAATGCCGGGTTTATTGCCGGCGCTAACTTATGGATCGTCAGGCGGCCATGCGGCGCTGCCGAATCAGTCCCAGTACTTCCCCGGCGGCGACGGGAATATTGGTGCCGGGTCCGAAGACCGCGGAGACACCCGCCGCTTTGAGCTCATCGTAGTCCTTAGGCGGAATCACACCGCCGCACACTACGATAACTTCTTTGGCCCCCTGGTCTTTCAGCGCGTCAATCAACTGGGGCACGAGGGTCTTATGGCCGGCAGCCTGGGAGGAGACGCCCACGACATGCACATCGTTTTCAATGGCGTGTCGTGCTGCTTCCTCAGGGGTCTGAAACAATGGGCCGATATCCACGTCAAAGCCCAGGTCCGCGAACGCAGTGGCAATGACCTTTGCACCGCGGTCATGGCCGTCCTGACCCAGTTTTACCACCAGTATGCGCGGCCGACGGCCTTCTTCCCGGGCGAAACTTTCAACGTCTTTCTGGATGTTGCCGAATTGCTCATCGCCTTCATAGGCGGAGCCGTATACCCCGCTAATGGACTGGATCATGGCACGGTGTCTCCCGAAGCTTGTTTCCATCGCATCTGAAATCTCGCCCACCGAGGCGCGCGCGCGTGCAGCGGCCACTGCCAGCTCCAGCAGATTGCCGGTGCCGTCTTCGGCCGCGCTCTTCAGTGAATCAATAGCTGTTTGCCAGGCCTGCGCGTCGCGGCTGCTACGAATCGATTGCAGTCGCTGCACCTGGGATTCCCGAACGGCCGTGTTGTCGATATCCAGGACATCAACTTCAGGTTCGTCATCGCGTTGATACTTGTTGACGCCCACGATCACTTCCTCACCGCGATCAATGCGCGCCTGGCGCAGGGCTGCGGCCTGCTCGATACGAAGTTTGGGCATGCCGGACTCGACAGCCTTAGTCATGCCGCCCATGGCTTCCACTTCGTCAATCAGCTGCCGTGCTTCCGTGACCAGAGAAGCTGTCAGGCTTTCCACGTAGTAAGACCCGGCCAGGGGGTCCACAACATTGGTGACGCCCGTTTCTTCCTGGATCACGAGTTGCGTGTT
>JBPCXH010000141.1:0-10895 GCA_051008735.1 Gammaproteobacteria bacterium
TCGACAGCCCGAGCATTTCGAACAATGCCCAGAACACCAGCCAAAGTTGCGCTTCGCAAAAGCCCCATGCCAGGGCAAATGGAACGAAGGTCCAGTAAACGCGTCGGCCCTGTGTGTAGGTGCCACGAGGCCAGTATATCCAGTAGCCATAGACAATGATTGCCACGTAAAGGACGGTCAATGCGAGCCAGACAAGACTTGAGGCGTCAGATGAGCCCCAGGGATCAACCACCAACTTCTCTGTCACACCCGTCGCCGCTGCCAGACTGATGCCAGCAAGAAAGTAGATGCAGGCTCTTAACCAGGCCAGGCGATTGTCGTAACGCGTCAGATCTTTGTTGCGCCTAAGTACCAGCAGCAAAAAGAACAGCATTATGCCCAGGGTGGCCGCGCCAATTGCCAGGTCATCGGTCCATGTGCCGGTGGTGATGTCAAAGCCTCGAAATACTTGCTTGTCGGACAAGACTGTTCTCTCACAGAAACCAAAGCGGCTGTTGGTACCTGCGATATTCAGCAATACGGCCCGAAATTACCACTCCAGAACGACCAGGGACCGATCTTGGCTCCCACCGAATAAGGAACTTCAGCTTCTAAATGTGACCTGTTTCATGGCGAGGTCATACACCCATTGCTAAGGTGCTATTTCCCCCTTGGGTGTCCACGACAATGAAAGTCTCCTTGCGAGCTAGGCGTGGGCGCCCTTTTTTTTTGCTTTTGGCCAAGAGCAAGTATTCAGTCCAAACGCAGCAACCCGGTTTTGGCAGGTTTTATGTTGCCTTTCGATAAGCCGGCAGGCCCAGCCAGAAAATTGCCACGGCTAGCGGAGCGGCGATACCCACCAGTGCCATGGACTGACCCACCGCGAGGGGGTCTTTGAACAAATAGTCGGTCGCGAAACCCACGATCCACGGGGCGGCTCCGGTGGCGATCAGGTTCAGCACCAGCAGGTAGACAGCCGATACCTGGGCGCGGTATCTATTTGGCGTGATGAGTTGCAGGGCAGTCGGGGCTGCACCCAGGCTGCAACTGGCAAAGAAAATCATCGGTGCCAGCAGTACGGTTGCCAGTACCGGAGTTCCGGCCAGACCCGCAGACAGGGCGAATGGCGCGGCACCGACGGCTCCTACCATTCCGACTCGTAAGGCCGCGTCCCGGTGGCCACGATTTCTCAGCCAGTCCGTCAGCCAGCCCCCGGCAAACATGCCGCCGCCGCCAAAGATCAGCGCTAAAACACCCAGGGCAAGACCTGCCTCACCAAAGCTGTACTGGAAGTTACGGATATAAAAACTGGGGGCCCACAAAAAAACAGCCTGCAGGGGCATACCGATAATGGCGAAGCCAAACATGTGCGCTGCCAGCGCACCACGGTGTTGGCCCATCCACTGCCAAAGCGCTCGTAGATTGCCATCGGTCTGTTGCACGCCGCGACGAACGGGTTCTGTGATGGTCAGCATCAGGGCGGCGACTAACAGCCCGGGCAGGCCCACCGCGACAAAAGCCATTTGCCAGGGTGCGACGGCGCCAACCAGGGGCAAGGCCAACGAATCCAGCCTCGTAAAGTACTGCACCAGTGCTCCACCGAGGATGAAGGCCAGGGCCGTGCCGATAAACACACCGGACGAATAAACGCCCAGCGGTCGGCCCAGCCTGTTGGGAGGAAAGTAGTCCGCAATCATTGAATAAGCCGGCGGCGACAGCGCAGCCTCGCCGACACCCACACCGATACGGGCCAGAATCAGCTGCCCGAAGTTTTTCGCCAGCCCGCAGGCGGCGGTCATCAGGCTCCAGACGAAAATACCGCCGGCGATAATAAAGGTGCGGCGCTTGCGGTCAGCCAGCCAGCCAATGGGCAAGCCCATCAGGGTGTAGAAAATCGCGAATGCAAAACCGCCCAGCAGTCCGATCTGGGTGTCCGACAGTCCCAGGTCTGCCTTGATGGGGTCCACCAGCAGCGCAAGTATGGTGCGATCGATAAAGGAAAAGACGTAAGCAATAGTCAATACAACGACGGCGTACCATCCCTTCGCGAGCGATGGCCAGGGCTGCTCAGTCGTCGGCGTTTTGGTTGCGGTGTTCAGAGTCGAACCTCATCAAGAATTTCCACGTCCACCAGTTTCCAGGCGCCCTCAATCGGTTTCAGCTGAAGATTGGCCTGATACTCGTTGCGTCTTTCATGAATATGGCCCCAGTGGCCGACGGCCGCGCGCACCTGCCAGGTAGCTCGGGCTCGCATGCCGCCGCCATCCGTCGGGCTGGTTTGCAAGTCCGTCAACTCAACGTCCTTCACCCGGGCACTGGCGCCACCCTGGCTGGCTAGCACCAGGCCGCGACGCATTTCCAGGTAGACGTCGCGCAGTAATTCGCCATCAACACTGCGTTCAAGCACATCATAGATGTCGCTTTCCTCCCGGAAGTCAAAAGCGCGATAGACATTGGTCAGTAGTCCGGCCACCAGCGCACGGCTGGCTGAATCCTGCAGTTGCACCCGGGTACCAAGCCACCAGCCGCTGATGGCAATGGACAGGGTGACACCGGCCGCAATTCCGGCAGCGGCAAGTCGATTGTCAGGCTGTAAGGCCCGGCGAACAAAATTCAGCATGCTCAGGACAGCAATCAGCAGCAGCGCCCAGCGACCCCAGGCCATGGCCCGGGCAACGGCGCCGGGGGGTGCGCTGATTTGTGCCAGCTCGGGCATCACCGGTATGCGGATGAAGTTTTGCCATTCAAGCAGGTCGTAATCCGGTTCCAGAAATTGCGGCAGAGGCCCGGTGGGATCGACCGCTGATACGGGCACAATCTGCGTGCGCTCATCGAACAGGTCCCAACGCAGGGTGGCCGAGTCAGGGAAATCAGGATGTGGAAAGATAAACTTCACGCCCATCATCGCAGCGTTTAAATTCAGTTCTTCGGGCGGATCGATTACGCGGCTGTTGCGTAAGCTTCGCTCAAGAAAATCTGCGCGAATGCTGGTTGGTTCAGCCGGTTCACCATCGATAGTCATCGGGTGATGCTGCTTGAGAAAATCAATGATCTTCTGCCTTACCTCTGCCTGCATGGCAACGGGGATAGTTTGTCGGTCCGCCAGGCCCAGATCCACGTAACGCTGGATATCCTTTGGCCGGACAATAATTTCCTTGCGAACTTCGTACGGTTCTACGTAGATAAAACCCGTCATGGGTGCGTAGTACTGGCGCCGCAGGGCGCGGGTATTAAACGCGCTATACCAGGGATCATCCCAGTCCAGATTCAGAGTCTGGCTGGGCGTCAGGTAGCGAAAATCATTGACGGCAATGCCTTGATGATAGACAACAAAGCCAATACTCGCGTTTTCTGGCAAGGCCACAGCGAATTCAAGTTGTGCCGGCTGTTCCGACATGGGCCAGACAAAACTCGCATTAATGACGATGGGTGGGGTGTCGCCCGCCGGCAGAGGCTCGCCGGTGATTTCATCCCGGCGCACGCGCTGATCCGGGCCGATTGTCACCAGAAAGCCCTCCAATGCCTGGCCATCGGCCAGCACTCGCAGTTCATCGCGCAGGAAACGTTCAATGCGCCCCACCACCGGAGTATCACCGAAGCCCATGTCCTGATGGATATCATCGGGCAGAAGGCTGCGGAAAGCCCCGAGGTTCTCCAGGCCGATTTCCAGTTCCAGCCGCACCGCATCGGCTTCGACAAAAATTTCAGCAATGGTGTCAGCCAGCATAGCCTGAGTGCGAACGATGGCATCGGCGCCGGCTGCCAGGCTAAAAAGGCAAAGGCTCAGGGCGGACCAGATTCGGAAAGCAGAAATGACGGTGTCCTCAGGTTGAAATCAGGAGCCAGCGAAACAGAGTTTCGCCCCAGGCGGTTGCTATACCTGTCAGCAGGCTGGCAAGCAGAAGGCTGGCGAACAATACCAGCAATATCTCACTGCCGAGAATGGCAGTCACTCGTGCCGGCGCGGCGCCGATGCGCGTCATGGTTTGGATCTCTGCCCGCCGCAGGCGGATGGACAACAGGAACACCAGCGCCGTGGTGGCAAAAGTTGCGATGCCCACGAGGGCGACGGCAGCCAGTATGTATTGGCGGATGGTGAACACCGTGGCGAGCAACTCATCCATAACCGCAACGGGGCGGACCGTGCGCGGCCCATTGGCGTCATTCTGATAGCGACCTTCCAGTAACACGCCGGCCTTGTCGTCGGCTGGCACAGCAATGACAGCCGACAGGGGCAGCTTTTTTTGATCGCCGTGGAAGTGAAACTCACGCAGATTGTCCGGCGTAATTTCCCGGTACTGCACAACGGCAGCGTTGCCCACAATATTGTTTTCCTGACGTTGCAGCACCTGGTTCGCGGCATTGGCGTCAGCAAGATTTTCATGCCCATGGCCCAGACCGCCTATTATCCAGGCCGTGCGCAGGTCCACGAACACCGCTTCGTCATCGGGTGTGCCGGCGGCGGCCAGTACGCCGGCAACCCGGAGCTTAAGCGGGTAGGTGCCGGTGACATCAAAGACAGTTTCCGGTGAGGTTACAAAGGTGTCGCCGGGCCCGGTCTCCAAGTTGATGGCTGCCGCGGCGCCCAAAACGGCTTCACCTGCGATTGCCAGGCTCCGGCCAGCCGCCATTCGCAACTGCCGGAACTCGAAGTATTCAGGTGTCGTACCGACGATGGGTTGAGCCCCGACCCGGTAGCCCAACTGCAGTGGGATTGCTGTCGCCAGGCCTGTGTCGTTCAATTCATCGACGGCGCTGTAAGCAAGGCTTGCCGGTGGTTTGCCATCGAAATAAAGAGATCCCAGTGCCAGTTCCAGCGGACTGCCTGGTGCGCCCAGTAATAAAGGTGTTGCCATCGCCCGCGCTCGCAGACGCTCCGCGCTGCGTTCCAGGACCAGCTCCAGGGCCAGGGGTAAAAAAATGATCACCGTAATGGCGCCGATCAGGATGCCTGTCTTCCAGCGGTGAAAAGCCAGATATCGCCACGCCAGGAAAAGGACGTCTTTCATTCGACCGCACCCTGTCCGAACTCACGCATATCAATGATTCGATCGAAGGGAGCCAGCAGGTCCTGATCGTGAGTCACCATTACCAGCGTTGCCTGGCGAATTCTTACTTGTTCGAGCAGCAGGTCGAGTACGCGTTGTTTGTTATCCGGATCCAGGTTGCCGGTGGGCTCGTCGGCCAGAATTAACTGCGGGAGAGTCACCAGGGCGCGGCAGATGGCAGCACGTTGTCGTTCTCCCTGCGACAGCTGCTCGGGATAGCGTTGCAGGCGGTTAGCGATCCCCATGGCATTGGCCAGATTGCCAAGTCTTGTCGCCCGGTCTGCCGGCATCGGTACGAGGCTGCTTAGCCGGTAGGGCAGTAACAAATTTTCACGGACAGTGAGGTATTCCAGTAATTCAAAAGCCTGAAAGACCAGTCCGATCTGGCTCAAGCGAAATTCACGGCGAGCAGAATCCGGGAGACTGGCCAGTTCCGTGTCTGCCACTGTGACCTGGCCTGAGCGCGGCTGGTGTATGCCGGCGATTAGCTCCAGCAGGGTTGTTTTGCCTGATCCGCTGGCGCCGATGAGGGCGACGCATTCCCCGCTTGATATATCCAGCTTGGGAACCTGCAAGCGAAAGTCACTGCCCGGGTAGAGAAAATCGATTTGCTTGAGACTGATCAAACCTGAGGCTGCCTGTATAGGGGAGGCCGGAGCCCCTCTCAACCCGCTTCAGATGTGAGTTCTTGCGCGATGGTGCTCAGGCGCCGATGCACCAGATCCAGATCGCGCCGGAGTTTGTAGACCGCATCGGTATAGCTGCGCGGCACCTGAAGCCCCGCTGCTTCAAAGTCAATTTTTTCCAGCCGTTGCAGGCGTTGTTGCAAATCAGTCTGGCCGTCAGGAGGTCTTTGCGCCGGATCCAGGTTATCCAGCTCGTCATACATGATGAGCAGACGACGGCGGATGCGCCAGTGATAGGCAGGTGGCACCAGTTTGAACAGGGGAATTGCCAGACCAATCAGCGGCAGCAGCAGAACCCACAAGCGATCTACCAAAGTGGCGGCCCAGAAAGGCAGGTAGCGCAACAGAAAAGGGGGTCCGCGTTCGAAGTGCCGCACAGCTTCTTCACTCAGGGGCAGGTCAACGAAGCGCGGCGTGGGGAAATCACCCGGGTCGCTGAGCAGGCTGCTACCGCCGTGAATTTCCGTGGCCGCGACCAACAGCAAATCGATCAGGGCCGGGTGCAGGTCACGACTGGCGGCCAGCATGGCGGTGGGCGCGGTGGTATCGATGTTTCGGTCGGGCACATTCGTGTCCAGGTTCAGCACTCCCTCGGGGAGCACGACCGGAGACAGAAAGCGATATACGCGCGCGTAAGCCGGCGTGCGTTCAAAGTCGTAAAGCGTAACGCCGGATGTTTCGGTCAGGGCGCGAATGATGTCCGACTCCGGTGCTGCTACCAGGAAGGCCGCGTCCAGTTCGCCCTTGCCGAAAGCAGCCGCAGCCTCCAGGCCGGCTCTGTCGCTCAGTTCCGTGTTGTCGCTGCTGATTCCGTTAGCCGACAGCAGGGTCAGCGCAACGGCCCGGGAACCACTGCCTTCGGCGCCAACGTTGATACGGGTACCGGCTAAGTCGCCGATAGTGTCGATGCGCAAGCCATCGCGCAGGAACAGCCATAACGGTTCCAGGTACAGAGAGCCAAGAGCCATGACACGATCATCGGGTTTCTTACCGGCCAGGCCACTTTGCACCAGGGCAATATCTGCCTCACCGGCTGCCAGCAGGCCGAGGTTCTCGGCGGCCCCGGCCGTGTTGATCAGTTCCAGTGTGATGCCGTCGCGGGCCAGCACCTCGGCGTAACGTTGTCCGAGTTGCTGATAGGCGCCACCGCCCTGGCCGGTGGCCATTGTGATGCGGCTGGGTGGGGGTGGGCCAACAAACTGGTAGGCCGCAAATACACCGGCGAGTACCAGTACGACAGCCAGTCCTGCGGTGCCACCGATATCTTTTAATCCCTGCCAAAGACGTCGCAGCCTCATGGGTGTCGTCTCCGTTTTCGCTTCTTCTGCTTGTTATTCTGAACGGGGTTTTCTTGACCCGCTAAGGCGCTGCCCGGGTCAGCGTTCCACATCGCGTCCGCTGATCAGGTCTTCCAGGCTTGGTGGCTCATGGCCGGGACCGATTCGACCATCGTCGAGCCGCTGTATGTAATCTTTATAGGCCAGCATGGCCTGACGCCCCAGCAGCCACATGATGGGGAGATTGGCGAACAGCATCACGCCTGTGCCGATACCCGTCAGATTGTCGAGTTCTACATCGGTTTCCAGGATACCCGCGGTGGCCACCACGCAGAGGATGCAAAACAAAATTTTGTAGGTCACTACCGAACGCTCGCCAGCGAGATAAATCATGCTCTGCTCGCCATAGTAGCTCCATGAAATCATGGTGGAGATCGCGAACAGCCACGATGCGATTGTTACCAGCCACTTGCCCAGCCCGGGAGTGACCCTGTCGAAAGCGCGTGCAGTCAGCGTTGCGCCCGGCAGGCTTTCATAGACTTCCGCGCGCGTTACCGGCTTGTCCGGCGAGTTAAATACTGACCAGGCTACGTGAAGCTCGCCACCCGGGCCTGCTTCGGCCACCCCGCTGACGCGGTGAAGATTTGTCTCTGACTGCACATTCGGGTGCGCTTCGACAATGGTGAAAAACTGGCTGCCTTCAGTCCATTGATTCGGGGGTAGCGTAGTGTCATAAATCTGCCAGCTGCCTTCATCGATCGAATTGATAACGGGAGCCGCCGGCAATTGGACCGCAGCATCGCGATTCCACATACCGGTGCTCATAATGACCATAGCCGTGAGCGTGCAAACAACAATGGTATCGATGAATGGTTCAAGGCCGGCTACCACGGCTTCACGGACCGGTTCCTTCGTCTTCGCTGCAGCGTGTGCGATAGGCGAGGAGCCTTGTCCGACTTCGTTGGAAAAGAGGGCCCGTTTCATGCCGAACAAAAAAGCATAACCCGCTGCACCGCCGATGAATGCGCCCGTTGCTTCCGCCGGCATGAACGCGGATTTTACGATCAGGGTAAACATGGCCGGGATCTGGTCGATATTTACGATCAGTACGTAGATCGCCGCGATCATATAAAGCATCAACATCATCGGGACCAGTCGTCCCGCCACGGCGCCGATGCGCTTGATGCCACCAATGATTACTGAGCCCACCATGATGGCCAGGACGATGCCGCTAAATATGCTCGGGACACCAAAGTACAGTTCCGTGACTTCACCAACGTTCCAGGCCTGGAACATGTTCCCGGCGGTCATGGTGGAAATCAGACAGGTGATGCAAAAAATGGCGCCGATGACCCAGCCCAGTTTTGCCCAGCCGGGCCCGTGCCTGGCCATGGACTTGCTGATCACCCACATGGGACCCCCATGGGGATTATCCGGATCATCCGTGCTGCGGTAGAGCATGGACAGGGTGACTTCTGTCAGTTTCAGGGCCATGCCCACCGTACCGACAATCCACATCCAGAATATCGCGCCCGGGCCACCCAGGGTGATGGCGATGGCCACACCGCCGATGTTGCCCAGACCCACGGTACCGGAGAGTGCGGCAGACAGGGCCTGAAAGTGGTTGATGGCGCCCGGATCGTTCGGGTCGTCATAGCGTCCGCGCAGGACAGCTACGCCGTGCGTAAGCGCGCGGTACTGAGAGAATCCACTCCACACTGTAAACAGGATTCCGCTGCCCAGGATAATAAACAGCACTGAGTCGGCCCACAGCACGCTGTTGGCCGCCACCATGAATTCATTAAAAGCGTCCATCGAGTCTTAGCAATCTTTCCTTAAGTGACCGCCGTTAATTCTGGCAGGTATTGGCGGGCGGCCAACGACCCTAGCGCTCAACGATAGCTGTCACACCCATGCCGCCGGCCGTGCACACTGAAATCAGCCCCCGGCCGGTGCCTTTTTCGCTAAGGATCTTGGCAAGTCCGCCAAGAATTCGCGCCCCGGTGGCCGCAAAGGGGTGGCCAATGGCTACGCTACCGCCTTTTACGTTCAGTTTGTCGCGATCGATGTTCCCCAGAGGCGTGTCACGCCCGAGACGTTCCCGACAGAATTTGGCATCTTCCCAGGCTGCGAGGGTCGCCAGAGTCTGGGCAGCAAAGGCTTCATGAATTTCAAAGAAATCGAAATCCTTAAAGCCCAGCTCGGCATCTTTGAGCATGTCCGATACGGCAAACGCGGGGGCCATGAGCAGACCATCGCGATTCACGAAATCAACAGCAGCAGCACGCCCATAGCGCAGGTAAGCGAGGATTGGCAGATTGCGTTCACGGGCCCAGTCTTCAGTGGCCAGCAGGACAGCAGCAGCGCCGTCTGTCAGGGGGGTGCTGTTGCCCGCCGTCATGGTGCCGTTACCGCTACGATCAAATACCGTGCGAAGTTTTCCCAGCTGTTCAACAGACGTGTCAGGACGAATGTTGTTGTCCTTGTCAGCGCCTGCGAAAGGGGCAACCAGGTCAGAGTAAAAACCGTCGTTCCACGCAGCAGCTGCCCGATGATGACTGGTAGCGGCCAATTCATCCTGCGCCGCGCGCGTAATGCCCCATTCCTTGGCAGTGAGTTCTGTACTTTCACCCATGCTCAGACCTGTGCGTGGTTCCACCACACCCGGTAGTTCGGGTTTCAGGAAGCCTGGCCGTAAGCCCAGCCAGGGTGAGAGTTTCTGTCCCAGCGAGCGGCCTCGCGCACTGCGCAGCAGGAGCTTGCGCAGCTCGTCGCGGTAGACAATGGGCGCATCGCTTATGGAATCGGTACCGCCAGCAATGCCTGCATCAATCTGGCCCAAGGCGATTTTATTGCCGATCAGGATGGCAGCTTCCAGTGCCGTGCCACAGGCCCGCTGAATATCAAAGGCGGGTGTGTCTGGTGCCAGCCCGCTACCCAGAACGCTTTCCCGCGCCAGGTTGAAGTCGCGTGAATGCTTGATGACAGCGCCCAGGGAGACATCACCCAAGTGCACGCCTTCCAGCTGCTGGTCTTGCACAAGCGCCTGGAGTACAGCCGTCATCATGTCCTGATTGGAGGCGTCGGCGTAATTAGTATTAGCTCGCAGAAAAGGGATGCGCTTGCTGCCGACAATTGCGACGCGTCGCGTGGGTTGGTAGTGCATCTTGGACTCCGCTGTCGCTATTGGCCGAAGGCGGTGCCATCGGCGGCGAGATAGGCTTCTTCGTCTGCCGTATTGTCGCGGCCCAGAACTTTATTTCGGTGTGGGAAGCGACCGTATTCCTCAATGATATCCCGGTGCAGTTCGGCAAACTGGGCAGTAGTCAAAAAAGTTTCGCGCAGGGTTTCGGAAACATTCTTGGCCAGGGCCTGGTAAATCGACACAGATTTATCTTGGAGCTTGCGCGACTCGGAGTGCTGCAGCGGCATAAAAAAGAAAATTTGCTCCTCGGGGCGGAGCTTTTTGTAGACACGACCGACAATGCCGTCGACACAGAGCTTCAGGGCCTGTTTATCGCAGTCGAAGGCTTCGGCGCTGCCGCGGTAGATATTTCGTCGAAACTGGTCCAGCAAAATGATCAGGGCCAGGCGGCCGTGGGGATACTCACTCCAGCTGTCGAGATCGCCGGCGGATGCCCGGGCGACGAGGTCTCCGAAGCGATCACGGATCTCCGCGTCCAGGGTCTCATCCGCGCCGAACCAGCGGTTCATGCGGGCATCGATATGGGGGGCGTCCTGTTCGCAGTCATCGAACCAGAAATCCAGGACCGCCCGACACTCGGCTTCATTCATGGCCCAATGATGGCACGGTTGCCGCGGCAGGTCAGGTCTGAGGGCCCCGGCTGGGGCCGATTTCAGCCCCGTTGAGTCGGCTGCCGCCGCTACTCTATAATTACTGGTTC
>JBPCXH010000142.1:0-16013 GCA_051008735.1 Gammaproteobacteria bacterium
GAGTAGATCGCGCCTTCGGCACTGACAATTTCGACCTGGATTGTGCTCATAGTTATCGCTTGGACCTGAGGCTGCGCTTACTGCAGCGTCTTGGCTTTCTCCACCGCTTCTTCGATGCCGCCAACCATATAGAAGGCCTGCTCGGGCAGGTGGTCATACTCACCGGCAACAATGGCCTTAAAGTCGCGAATCGTTTCGGCGAGGGTCACGTACTTGCCTTCCTGACCGGTGAAGGTTTCGGCCACGGCGAAGGGCTGTGACAGGAAGCGCTGAATTTTCCGTGCTCTCTGCACAATCTGTTTGTCTTCTTCGGACAGTTCGTCCATACCCAGAATGGCAATGATGTCCTGCAGCTCTTTGTAGCGCTGCAATACCGTCTGCACCGAGCGCGCCACTTCATAGTGCTCCTGGCCGATAACGTTCGGATCCAGAATACGGCTGGTGGAATCCAGGGGATCCACTGCCGGATAAATACCCAGCTCGGCAATCTGACGAGACAACACCAGGGTGGCGTCCAGATGAGCAAAGGTGGTGGCGGGCGACGGATCCGTCAAATCATCCGCGGGCACGTATACCGCCTGGAAGGATGTGATCGAGCCGGTCTTGGTGGAGGTGATGCGTTCCTGCAGCACACCCATTTCCTCAGCCAGTGTCGGCTGGTAGCCCACGGCTGAAGGCATACGACCCAACAGGGCCGACACTTCCGTACCGGCCAGTGTGTAACGGTAGATGTTATCGATAAACATCAACACGTCCTTGCCCTCGTCGCGGAAGTTTTCTGCCATGGTCAGACCGGTCAGGGCCACGCGCAGACGGTTACCCGGCGGCTCATTCATCTGCCCATAAACCAGGGCCACTTTGTCGATAACGCCGGAATCCGTCATCTCGTGGTAGAAGTCATTACCTTCGCGTGTCCGCTCACCCACGCCAGCGAACACGGAGTAGCCACCATGCTCTTTAGCGATGTTGTTGATGAGTTCCATCAATGTCACGGTCTTGCCGACACCAGCACCACCAAACAGGCCGACCTTGCCGCCCTTGACGATGGGCATGATCAGATCGATGACCTTAATACCGGTTTCAAATAATTCAGTGCTGGCTGCCTGATCTTCGTAGGCCGGGGGCGCCCGGTGAATCGGTAGCTCTTTGTCTGCGCCAATCGGGCCGGCTTCATCCACAGGTGTGCCAAGCACATCCATGATGCGGCCCAGAGTTTTCTCACCCACCGGCACCGAAATGGGCTTACCGGTATTGGTTACGCCCAGGCCGCGCTCCAGACCTTCACTGGAACCCATCGCAATCGTGCGCACCACACCGTCGCCAAGCTGTTGCTCGACTTCCAGGGTGAGCTCACGATCATTGAGCTTCAGGGCGTCGTAAACCTTCGGGATGGATTCACGCGGAAACTCCACGTCTACCACCGCGCCAATGACCTGTACGACTTTGCCAGCACTCATCGCTTTAACCTCTGTTCAATTCTTTGTTGCGCCCGAATCATTCTGATCCGTGCCGCTTCTGATAATTCCGTTGCCGAGGCCTAAACCGCCGCAGCTCCGCTCACGATTTCCGACAGTTCCTGCGTAATCGCGGCCTGTCGGGCCTTGTTGTAGTCCAGCTGAAGATCTTCGATCATGCTGCCGGCGTTGTCGGTGGCCGACTTCATGGCCACCATTTTGGCCGCCATTTCGCAGGCCACGTTTTCTACCGCCCCGCGATACACCTGCGATTCGATGTAGCGCATCAGCACGCCGTCGAGCAGATCAATGGCATCGGGTTCGTAGAGATAATCCCAGTGCTCCGCCAACTCCGCCTGGTCAACGGGCTCCACCGGCAACAAGGTCACGTCGCGCGGCGACTGGGTCATGGTATTCACGTACTCGTTGTGCATCAGGAAAACCCGATCCACAGTCCCGTCAGAGTAGGCATCCAGCATGATCCGAATGGCGCCCAGCAAGTCACCCAGTCTCGGGTTCTCGTCCAGGTGGGTCGTGGCACCCACCACGTTCACATCCAGATTCCTGAAAAACTGCACGCCCTTGGCGCCGATCAGGCACAGGTCAACTTCAACGCCTTTGGCTTTCCAGTCCCGCAATTCACCTAATAGTTTGCGGAACAGGTTGACGTTCAAACCACCGCACAAACCGCGGTCCGTACTCATGATGATATAGCCGACGCGCTTGATTTCGCGTTCCATCAGATAAGGATGGCGATAGTCAGGGTTGGCCTGAAACAAGTGGCCGATCACTGTGCGAATCTTGTCCGCATAGGGCTGCGCCGCCTGCATGCGCGCCTGGGTTTTGCGCAACTTGCTGGCAGCCACGGTTTCCATGGCCTTGGTGATCTTCTGCGTGTTTTTCACGCTGGCGATCTTGGTGCGGATTTCTTTCGCGCCGGACATTATTCGCGATCTCTTGCCTTAACTCTTGGGTCGGACGATCAGTAAGCGCCGGAACGCTTGAAGTCTTCAATCACTTTCGTCAGTTCAGCGGCGACTTCGTCGTTGTAGTCGCCCGTGCTGCTGATCCGATCGATAAGCTCAGCGTATTTTTCCGTGGCGAAAGCATTCAGGGCCGCTTCAAAGTCCACAATCTTTTCGACGGGGACGTCATCCATGAAGCCTTCGTTGACGGCATACAGAACCAGGCCCATCAGGCCCACTGACAGCGGCGAATACTGGGCCTGCTTCATCAGCTCGGTCACTCGCTGGCCACGTTCCAGCTGCTTCCGGGTAGCCTCATCCAGATCCGAAGCAAACTGCGCAAAGGCCGCCAACTCACGATACTGGGCCAGGGCCAGACGAATACCGCCGCCCAGCTTTTTGACGATCTTGGTCTGGGCTGCACCACCCACACGCGACACGGACAAGCCCGCATTAATAGCCGGGCGAATACCCGCATTAAACAGGTCAGACTCCAGGAAAATCTGGCCGTCAGTAATAGAAATTACGTTGGTGGGCACGAAGGCAGACACGTCGCCTGCCTGGGTTTCAATGATCGGCAAGGCCGTCAGCGAACCCGTCTTGCCTTTCACCTTGCCGTTGGTGGCTTTCTCAACAAAATCTTCGTTCACGCGGGCAGCGCGTTCCAGCAAACGTGAATGCAGGTAGAACACATCACCCGGATAGGCTTCGCGACCCGGCGGACGACGCAACAGCAGAGATACCTGACGATAGGCCCAGGCCTGCTTGGTTAGATCGTCATAAATGATCAGGGCATCTTCACCCTTGTCGCGGAAGTACTCACCCATGGCACAACCGGCGTAGGGCGCGATGTACTGCAGCGCGGCCGACTCGGCGGCAGCCGCTGCCACAACAATGGTGTGCTCCATGGCGCCGAACTCTTCGAGCTTGCGGACCACGTTGGCAATGGAGGAGTTCTTCTGGCCGACAGCGACGTAAATGCACTTAACGCCGGTGCCTTTCTGATTGATGATGGCGTCCACTGCCACGGCCGTCTTACCGGTCTGGCGATCGCCAATAATCAGTTCACGCTGGCCGCGACCGACGGGCACCATGGCATCAATGGACTTCAGACCGGTCTGCACCGGCTGGCTCACTGACTTACGGGTAATGACACCCGGCGCCACTTTTTCGATAGGCGAGGTTTCCGTCGTTGCGATGGGGCCCTTGCCGTCAATGGGGTTACCCAGAGAATCCACGACGCGGCCCAGCATGGCCTCGCCCACCGGGACTTCCAGAATACGCCCGGTCGTTTTAACCGTGTCGCCTTCGGCGATGTGCTTGTATTCACCCAGCACCACAGCACCGACAGAATCCTGCTCCAGGTTCAGGGCCAGACCAAAGCTGTCGCCCGGGAACTCAAGCATTTCACCGTACTGCGCAGCATTGAGCCCGTGAATGCGCACGATGCCGTCAGTCACCGCGATTACGGTACCTACGTCACGCGCTTCCGCAGCGCTGTCAAAGTTTTTGATCCGCTCTTTGAGCAGTTCACTGATTTCGGAGGCCTTAAGTGCCATTTCCGTTTCCTCTTAATGCACCAGCGCGCTGGCAAGTTTTGCCAGCCGCGTGGTCACCGATCCGTCGATCACATGGTCGTCAGCCTGCAGGCGGGCACCGCCGATCAGGCTTTCGTCTAAAACAAAATGCAGACGCACGTCGCGTCCAAAACGAGTCTTCAGGGCTGCCGCCATCCTGGCCTGCTGAGCATCGTCCACCGGCGTTGCGGCCCGCAAGGTCACGTCGAGGGTGTTCTCCACGTCAGCCCGCATCTGCTCGAAGGCATCCGCTATCGCCGGCAGCGAATCCAGCCGTTGATTGTCAGCCACCAGGCGCAGAAAGTTCAGCGCCTGGCCATTAGCGGCCAGTTCCCCGGAGTCGGCATCCTTGCCGCATACATCAGCAATTGCCCGCGCGGCGGCGTCCGTATCCGCACCCGGCACATCCAGCATCGCCAGCAAGGCGGGGCTGACTGCGGCATTGGCTGCATTCGCCAGCAGGGCTGACCAGGCGGTCAGACTGTTAGCTTCCCGGGCCAGTTCAAATACGGCCTTGGCGTAAGGGCGGGCTGCGGCTTCACTATCTGCCATGCCGGGCTCCTAGATTTCCGCTGCCAGCTGATCGAGCAACTGCTGATGCGCCTTGGCATCGATCTCGCGGGAAAGAATCTTCTCGGCACCGGCGACCGCGATCGCCGCCACCTGGCCCCGCAACTCATCACGGGCCCGATTCACTTCCTGCTCGACTTCCGATGCCGCGGTGGCAAGGATCCGATCCTTTTCCTGAGTAGCTCCGCTACGTGCCTCATCAACAATCGCATTGGCGCGCTGATTCGCCTGATCGATGATCTGCCGGGCCTGGTTACGGGCATCCGTTACCAGCTCTTCGATCTGACCCTGCGCGTCTTCCAGCGAACGCTCACCTTTCTCGGCGGCGGCCAGACCGTCGGCGATCTTTTTCTGCCGCTCTTCAATAGCGGCCAGGATCGGCGGCCAGACAAACTTGGCGCAGAACCAGGCAAACGACAGGAACATCGCCAGCTGCGCGGCTATGGTGAAGTTGAGATTCATCTCTAGACCTCTAGACGAAACGGCCCACCGGGCCGTAACTCATGCGTTTAACCGGCGCCGACAACCGCAAGCAGCGGGTTAGCAAAGGCAAACAGCATTGCCAGACCCACACCGATAATGAAGGAGGCATCGATAAGGCCAAGCAGCAGGAAGACCTTGACCTGCAGGGCCGGCATCAGCTCAGGCTGACGAGCAGCACCTTCCAGGAAACGGCTGGCCATTATGCCCACACCGATACAGGCGCCCGCGGCACCAAGGCCGATCATCAAGCCAATGCCAATGCCCGTGTAGGCCTGGATCATGGCGAGGTACTGAATGTTGTCCATCTTCAAATGTCCTTTGACGTGTTGAGAGTAAAAATTTGCTGAATGGGCTCGTTAATGGCCCTCGTGAGCCATTGCCAGGTACACCACGGTCAGCGTCATGAAAATGTATGCCTGCAGGCACACGATCAGAATGTGAAAAATTGCCCAGCCCAAGCCGAGAATCCAGGCGAAGGCGGTACCGACGAGACCGGTCGCTGCCCATACCCATAGCAGCAGAAAGATAACCTCACCGGCGTACATGTTGCCGAACAGCCGCAATGAATGAGACAGCGGCTTGGCCAGGTACTCAATCAGGTTTAAAAGAAAATTACAGGGCCACAGCAGCGGATGCTTGCCGAAGGGCTCGCAGAACAATTCCTTGATCCAGCCGCCGAGTCCCTTGACCTTGACCGCGTAGTAAATGGTCAGGCACCAGACGCCGATGGCCAGCGCGAAGGTGGTGTTCACATCAGCCGTTGCTACCGGACGAAACTCTGTCGCGCCGAGCATTTTGGCAAGGCCGGCAATCCAGTCGATGGGAATGAAGTCGATGGAGTTCATCAGCAGAATCCACAGGCCCACGGTCAGGGCAAGGGGCGCGATGAACTTGTGGCGGTCGCCGTGGAAAATGCTGACGACCTGATCGTCAATGAAGTCAAAAATCAGTTCGACAAAGGCCTGCCGCTTACCCGGAACACCGGCTGTCATGCCGCGTGCGGCCAGCCATAGCAGGCCCATGCCAATCAAACCCAGGCCAAAGGACATGATCAGGGTATCCACATGAACCATGCCCATGGGACCTTCCGACACCGGGTGAGTCCAGAAACTCAGGTGATGCTGAATATATTCAGTCGGTGAGTTGTAGCCGTCGGCGCTCGCCATGCGAAAGTGTTCCCGAACTCGTTCTATCTATTCGTCGCTGATGAAAGCCGCCAGTGAGAACAACACCGAAGTCACGATGAAGGTTCCGATAAAGACGACACTCACTACATTCTTGTAAATACTCAGCACGGCCCAGAGCAGCACCACGATCAAGATGATCTTCATCGCTTCTGCTCTCAGTATTCCCCGCAATGCCTGCCCGGCAGTTCCATCCGGACTGACCGCGGCGACACCTGCAAAGCCCAAACTGGCGATCAAACTGACCAACCCGCCCAAGCCTGCAGACCAGGCTCCATGCTTTCCGCTGACCCAAGCGGCCAGCAGTGCCAGTGCGCCCGTGGCAATTACCTGCCAGATGAGCACCCTGCTTATCTGCCGGCCGGGTAGACGGGTCATAGCGCTGGATCCCACGCGGGCGCCAGATCCGCGCTCCAAAGGACGCGAAAGTTTAGTGACCGGGGGCCCGGCAATCAAGCCTGACGCAGGCCAATACGGGTCTTTTCAGGCCAGGCCGGCCTGTTCAGCGGATATGGGAGAGAATTCCGTCCAGTTCATCGAGGCTGTTATAGCTGATAACCAGCTGTCCGCGACCCTTGGAACCGGCTCGAACCGTCACCTTGGCCCCCAGCTTCTCCGCCAGATCCTCCTGCAGACGCCGGACGTCCGGGTCCTGGCTGCGGACGGGAGCTTTGGGTGCGCCCGCCAGCGAGCGCCGCACCAATTGCTCGGTTTCGCGCACCGAAAGGCCTTTGCGGGCAACCTGGGCGGCGACTTCAGCCTGGACCCGGGGACTGACCAGGGCCAGCAAGGCGCGCGCGTGGCCCATTTCCAGCTCACCGTTCTCCAGCAGGGCCCGGGCTTCGGTGCCCAGCTCCAGCAGGCGCAGCAGATTGGTCACCGCGGTCCGCGAGCGGCCGATGGCGTCGGCCGCTGCCTGGTGGGTCAACTCAAATTCGTCTGTGAGGCGGCGAATGGCATGGGCCTCTTCCAGGGGGTTTAAATCCTCACGCTGGATATTCTCGATCAGGGCGATGGCAATGGCGGCCGAGTCGGGAATGTCCCTGACCACCACCGGCACTTCCGCCAGACCGGCAATCTGCGCAGCCCGCCAGCGGCGCTCGCCAGCGACGATCTCGTAGCGCGCCCCGTCGCCGCTGCCGGCCACCGGGCGAACCACGATAGGCTGCACCAGGCCCTGGGCCTTGATCGAGCGGGCCAGCTCTTCCAGGGCCTCCTGGTCCATATGGCGACGCGGTTGATAAACCCCGCGTCGCAGCAGATCAACGCCCAGCTGGGTGACGCCGGTCTGCGCAGGTTTTGCCTGAGCCGAGGCCGCCTCAGCTGGGGCCGCCGGTGCCGGAACCGCGGGCGTCACCTGCACATCGCCCAGCAAGGCATCCAGTCCTCGCCCCAGACCTGTTTTTTTCCCTGCCATGCGCCTGCCCTCTGCCCTGACGGGCGGTAGTCCGGAATTCTATACCCGGGTTGCCGTTTCCCGCGCGATCATCTCGTCGGCCAGGGCCAGATAGGACTTGGCGCCGGCCGAGCTGCGGTCGTGGTACATGGCCGGCAAACCGAAACTGGGGGCCTCGGCCAGGCGGACATTGCGCGGCACCACGGCGGCATAAACGCGATCCTCGAAGTGTTTGATCAGCTGGGCCGACACTTCAACAGAGAGCTTATTGCGCGAGTCATACATGGTGCGCAACAGGCCTTCGACCTGCAGCTGATTGTTCACCGTATTGCGGACTTTCTTGATGGTTTCGAGGAGGGAGGACAGGCCTTCCAGGGCGTAGTACTCGCACTGGATGGGCACCAGGACACCGTCCGCGGCGGTCAAGGCGTTCAGGGTCAGCATGTTCATGGTCGGCGGACAATCGATGAGCACATAGTCATACAGCCCGCGGATAGGCTCCAGGGCAGTGCGCAGGCGAAGTTCGCGGCCAATTTCCTGCAACAGCCTGACTTCGGCTGCCGTTAAATCCGAGTTGGCCGGCAGCAGGGAAAAATCGCCGGCGGCCACCGCCAGGATCACGTCCTGGGCCAGGGCATCACCCAGCAACACATCACAGGTTGTCAGTTCCAGATCCTGCTTGTCGACGCCACAGCCGGTGGTGGCATTGCCCTGGGGGTCCAGATCCACCAGCAACACGCGACGCTCCCGGTCAGCCAGGGAAGCTGCCAGATTGACACAAGTGGTGGTCTTGCCCACCCCGCCTTTCTGGTTCGCGACCGCAATGACCCGACCCATTTGTGTTCTCTCATTCATGTTCAGGACTGCGCGGCTGACGCCGTCCGCTCGATGAGCACGGCGTGGCGCTGGCCGTCCAGACCGGGCACGCGCAGAGGCTCGCACCGCGTCGACCAGGGCGGAGCAAGTTCGGTCAATTCCTGATCGGGATAACGACCTTTCATAGCCAGTAAGCGTCCATCCTCAGTTGTCAGGCGGCCACAGGCCGAAACGAAATCCCCCAGTGAACTGAAGGCTCTGCAAATAACCGTATCGTAACCGTGCTCCGGCGTGTAAGCCTCCACCCGCGAGTGCACCACCTCCACGTTGCCCAGTTGCAGCTCCGCCAGCACATGACGCAGGAAACGGATCTTCTTGCCGCCGGAGTCCAGCAGGGTAAAAGCCCGGTGCGGCTCCATCACGGCCAGGGGAATACCTGGCAGACCGGCACCGGTCCCCACGTCCAGCACCGTCCGGCCCTGCAGAAAAACCCGGACGGCCAGGGAATCCAGGATATGGCGTACAACCATGTCGTTCGCATCCCGCACCGCGGTGAGATTGAAAGCCCGGTTCCACTTGGCAAGTAATTGCAGAAAGCCGGACAGGTGCTCGACCTGCTCTGCTGACACTTCGTCTCCCAGGGTCAACAGCCCGCTGCGCAAGCCTTCGGTGATGTCTGCTTCGTCCATCAGCTGCCCGGTCGCGGCGGCAAGCGCCTCACTGAAGGCGGACGATGGTCCGGCCCGTGATGTTGCCTTCGATATAGGCAGGCAGCTGGGCAGCCAGTTCCGACAGACCGACTTCGCGCGTGGCAATCGCATCCAGGTGCCGCGGCCGCAGATCGCTGGCAATGCGCGCCCAGACGTCCGCGCGCTCGGCGGGGGCAACCTCCACGGAATTGATGCCCAGCAAGTTCACGCCGCGCAGAATAAAGGGCATGACCGTGGTCTTAAGGTCTACGCCAGCGGCCAGACCGATACTGGCGATGTTGCCGCCGGGCCGGACGGTGCGGGTAAGCCAGCCGAGAATGTCCCCGCCCAGACTGTCCACGGCGCCGCCCCAGACAGCTTTTTCCAGGGGGCGTTGGCCGAATTCAGTCGTTTTCAAATTCATGATCTGGGTGGCGCCCAGGCCCTGCAGATAGTCCTGGGCAGTCGTCTTGCTGGTCATGGCCGTGACCTCATAGCCCAGGCCGCTGAGCATATCCACCGCCAGACTGCCCACCCCGCCTGTGGCGCCGTTCACGGCAATGGGTCCCAGCTCGGGATGCTGGCCGTTGTGTTCCATACGGTGAATCGCCAGGGCTGCAGTAAACCCTGCGGTGCCGACCCCCATGGCTGTGCGGGTATCCAGTTCAGCCGGCAGCGGGTTCACCGCATCGGCAGGTACCCGGGCGAACTGCGCAAAACCGCCGTCGCGCGTTTCACTGAGCCCGCATCCGCAGACCACGACCCGATCACCGGCGCTGAAACGAGAGTCTGATGACTCGGCCACGGTGCCGGCTATATCCACGCCACCCACCAGGGGATAACTGCGAAGAATGCGGCCCGCTCCGGTGCCGGCCAGGGCGTCTTTGTAATTGATGCTGGAGTACTCGCCGCGGATCACCACCTCGCCGTCGGACAGGTCATCCAGGCTGATAGTCTCCAGCCGGGCGTCGTCGCCGCCGGCCGGCGAATGAATACGGAAAGCCTTGAACGAGTCCATGGGCACTACTCCCTGGTGAACCTTGCAACGCTCACCGGCAAACCGGACTCGCGCCGAAACCGGTCAGTTCGAATACGCGACGGTGAACAGGCCTGACTGTTCAGCGTAAAAGGCCGCAATGTCTTTAATGTCCTGGTCCGTCAGGTTGACGGCCTGACCCATCATGACGGGGTCCTTGCGGCCCCCGTTCTGGTACTGCTTGAGGCTGTGTACCAGGTAGTCCTTATGCTGACCGGCCAGCGTCGGCCAGTTAGGTGCCGGGCTGATACCGGCCTCGCCATGGCAGGCAGCGCAGATAGCCACTTTTTCCTTACCCCGGGCGGCACGGCCACCGGCTACCAGCTCACCCGCTTTGACTTCGCCCTGGCTTGCGAAATAGGCGGCCAGATCCTTCATGTCCTGCGCGGTCAGGGTCGCGCCCTGGGCATTCATAGTGGGGTGATCGCGCATATCGTTCTGGTAACCCTGCAGGGCAACCACCAGGTACGCCTCTTGCTGACCACCCAGCTTGGGCACCCGGTACGAAGGATAGGCATTCCGGTAGCCCTTGATACCGTGGCAACCCAGGCAGGTATCCGCCAGCACTGCACCGCGCTCTAAGTCTTGCGCTATCGCCGGGACGTCTGTCAGCAACAGGCCGAGCAACAAGGCAAAAGGTGTCAGGAATAAGCGTAAGGGCGTCAGCATGGAACTCATCACTCAGGGTCTTTGGCGGGCTACCGCAGGGCGCGCTATGTTATTAGGACAGTCACCCGGTTTCTAGTGCGATACCCGCACCCCGGGCCCAGCAACCCCCAAAACCGAGGAAACGCTTATGTTCCGCTCAGCAATTATCCTGTTAACCCTGCAATTGCTTGCCGCGGGCACGGCCTGGGCCGATGACGACCAGCCACCTCGCCAGGTCAATGTAAACGGCAGTGCCGTGATCATGGCCAGCCCTGACCAGGCCACCCTGCGCCTGGGTATTCAGTCCCGCAACAAGGACCTGCAGGCCGCCCGCGAACAGGTTGCCAGGGTGGCGGGTGACTTTCTGCAGCTGACCCGCAAGCTGGGCATTGACGAAAGTCAGGTGCAGACCACGGGTTTGAGCTTGCGGCCTGAGTACCGCTGGGATCGAGAGGCTCAGAAACAGGATTTCGCGGGCTATTTCGTGCAGCGGTCATTGCAAGTTGAACTTAAAGATATCGAGCTGCTGGGCGAACTCATCGAAGGCGCGGTGAATACCGGTGTCAACGAAGTATCGCCGCCGGTTCTGGGCAGCAGTCGTCGTCAAGAGCTGGAACGCGAAGCCATGGCCCTGGCCGCGAAGGATGCTCAAGCCAACGCCCAAGTCCTGGCGACCGCGCTGAAGGCAAAGCTCGGTCAGGTCCGGCAGATCAGCGCGATGGATAGCCGCCGACCACCGGCCCCGGTTGCCATGCGAGCGATGGCGATGGAAGCAGACAGCAGCGCTGCACCGACCTACCAGACCGGCGACATTCGCTTTGAGTCGCGCGTGAACGCCAGCTTCGACCTGGATTAACCACGGCCAGAGCCGTCGTGCAGCGCGGCAGTTCAGAGCGCCTCGGCGTGATGGCAGGCCACCAGGCTACCTTCCAGCTCGCGCAAGCCAGGTCTCTCGGCCGCACAGCGCGTGTCGGCCGAGGGACAGCGGGTGCGAAATGCGCAGCCGGACGGCGGCTGAAGGGGGGAAGGCACGTCGCCACTGAGCAATTGCCGTTCGCGCCCCCTTTCCAGATCGGGGTCCGGAATAGGCACCGCCTGCAACAAGGCACGCGTGTAAGGATGCCGCGGTCGTTCATAGAGGTCGGCGGCCGCTGCAATTTCCACGGCCCGGCCCAGGTACATCACCAGCACCCGATGGCTGATCTGGCGCACCACGGCCAGGTCGTGGGCAATAAAAATAAGGGCCAGGCCCAGTTCCTGCTGCAGGTCCAGCAACAGATCGATGATCTGCGCCTGCACCGAGACATCCAGGGCACTGACAGCCTCATCACAGATCACCAGCTTCGGCGCGCAAATCAGCGCCCGTGCAATACCGATGCGTTGACTCTGGCCGCCAGAAAACTCGTGGGGATAGCGATTCAGATGCGCCGCTTCAAGGCCAACACGCCCCAGTAACTCCGCCACCCGGGCGGTTACGCTGTCGCGATCCAGCTCGGGCTGAAAACTTTCCAGGGGCTCGGCCACGATGTCGCGAACCGTCATGCGCGGATCCAGAGAAGCCAGGGGATCCTGAAACACCACCTGCAAATTCCGCCGCACTGCGCGCAGACTTTCGCCCTGCAAAGGCAGCAGCTCGCGCCCCAGCAAACTCACCCGACCCGTGCCGGACGGCACGAGGCGCAACACCGCGCGCGCCAGCGTGGACTTGCCGCAGCCTGACTCGCCGACCACCCCAAGGGTTTCGCCCGCGGCCAGGGCAAAACTGATGTCGTTCACCGCCTGCAGTTCCCGCGCCCGCCCGGGCCAGCGCAGGGGTGGCAAACGAAAAGACACACTCAGGTCCTGCACCGTCAGCAACTCATCGGCGGGATGCGTAAGTGCCTGGCGACCCGGCGCATCAATGCGCGGCACGGCCGCCAACAAGCGGCGGGTGTAGTCATGGGCCGGTGCGCTGAAAATTTCCTGTACACCGCCGTAATCCCGGCGCTGACCCTGCTCCATCACCAATACCCGATCGCAGTGGCCGGCCACCACACCCAGGTCGTGGGTGATTAATAACACCGCCGTATCAAACTCGTCCCGCAGTTCCGACATCAAACTCAGGATCTGCGCCTGCACCGTGACATCCAGGGCAGTGGTTGGCTCATCGGCGATCAGCAGTTGCGGCCGGCAGAGCAAGGCAGCTGCAATCATCACGCGCTGGCGCTGGCCGCCGGATAGCTCGTGAGGAAAACTCTCCAGCCGGTTCGCGGCATCGCTGATATTCACGGCCGTGAGCATTTGGCTACAGCGGGCCCGGGCCGCGCGGGCTGACAGTTTTTCGTGGCGCCGCAAGACCAGGTTCATCTGACTGCCAATGCTCAGATAGGGATTGAGCGCCGTCATGGGGTCCTGAAAGACCATCGCAATCTGCGCGCCGCGCACCGCGGCCAGTTCCCGAGCCGGCAAGGCCAGCAGGTCGCAACCCCCAAAACGCGCACTTCCCGATGCGCGGCCGTTATCGGCCAGCAGGCCCAGCAGGGACAACACGCTCTGACTCTTGCCCGAACCAGACTCGCCGACAATGCCCAGGCATTCGCCGGCTGACACCTCAAAGCTCAGATCTCTGACCGCGGCCACTTCGCCGTCGGGTGTTCCAAAGCGAACACCCAGACCGGTGACTTCGAGGAGGGGCTCAGCCATCAGCCTTGTCGATCACGCGGGTCAAGGGCATCCCGCAGACCGTCGCCGACAAAATTGAAACAAAACAAGGTCAGGGCCAGCCAGCTTGCCGGGAACAGCAACATCCAGGGCGCGTTCTCCAGTTGCTGCGCCCCCTCGTTCACCAGCGCGCCCCACGAGGTCATGGGTTCCTGCACCCCCAGTCCCAGAAAACTCAGGAAGGATTCGACCAGGATGACCTGGGGCACCGTCAGGGTGGCGTAGACGATCACCACCCCCAGAAGATTCGGCACGATGTGACGAAAAATAATTCGGCCGCCGCGCACGCCTCCGGCCCGCGCCGCTTCGACATATTCCTTGCTGCGCAGGCTCATGGCCTGCCCGCGCACAATGCGCGCCATGTCGAGCCAGTTGATGGCACCGATGGCGAAAAAAATCAGCACGATGTTGCGGCCGAACAGCACCATCAGCAGGATGACGAGGAACATGAACGGCAGGGCATAAAGTATGTCGACGATGCGCATCATGACCTGGTCAACACGACCGCCCACATAACCGGCAATCGCCCCGTAGCTAATGCCGATCAGCAAAGACACAGTCGTAGCCACCGCGCCGACCAGAAGAGAAATACGGCCGCCGTATAAGGTCCGCACGAACAGATCGCGGCCCAGGTCATCCGTGCCAAACCAGTGACCTGTGGTGATGGACGGCGGCTCGGAAATACGGTCCCAGTCCGTCGCGTCGAAGGCGTAAGCGCTGAGTAAAGGACCAAAAATCACCAGCACGGTCATGGTGGCGAGTAACAGCAATGCCGTCATCGCGGCACGATTGCGCCGCAGTACCCGCCAGGCATCGGACCACAGGCTACGGCCTTCGGGCGTGATGTTTTGCTGAGGATGATTCATGACTGGCGCAAACGCGGATCGAGCCAGCCGTAAACCAGGTCGACGACAAAATTCAGGGCGATGATCAGGCTGCCGTAAAACACCACCACACCCATCACCAGGGTGTAATCGCGATTCAACGCACCCTGCACAAAGAATCGGCCAAGTCCCGGCACGCCGAATATCTGTTCCACAACGACGGAGCCGGTGATGATGGCTGCCAGGGCCGGGCCCAGGTAAGACACCACCGGCAACAGGGCAGGCTTTAAGGCATGGCGAAGAATAATCGTGTGCGTTGCCAGCCCCTGGGCGCGCGCCGTGCGAATGAAGGGACTGCGCAGCACTTCAATCATGCTGCCCCGGGTCAGGCGCGCGATATACGCCACCTGGGGCAAGGCCAGGGCAATAACGGGCAGGACGATATAGCGCAGCGAGCCGTCGCCCAGGCCCCCCGCCGGCAACCAACCCAGCCACACGGCGAAAACCAGAACCAATAGTGGCGCGAGCACAAAGTTGGGGATGGAAATACCCGTCATGGCGGCACCCATGATCGTGTAATCCGCGGGCCGGTTCTGCCGCAGCGCTGCCAGCGTGCCGGCCGTAATGCCCAGCACCAAAGCAAGCGCCATGGCCAGGGCACCCAGGCGCAGGGAGACAGGAAAGCCCGTGGCGATGAGTTCGCTCACGGTGAAGTCCCGATACTGAAAGGACGGGCCGAAGTCGCCCTGGACAATATTGATTAAATAACGGCCCAGCTGAATGGGCAGGGGATCGTCGAGGTTGTAGGCAGCGCGCAGCTTGGTTTCTATTTCCGGCGGCAATTGCTTTTCGCTGTCGAAAGGCCCGCCGGGCGCCAGTCGAATAAGGAAAAATGCCAGGGCAATGAGCACCAGCAGGGTGGGTATGGCGCCCAGCAGGCGCTGCACGGCGAAGCGAAGCACGGCCTGATTCTGCGGTGCCGCTTCGCCGGCGGCAACAAGGGAGCGCGCTAGTTGCCGTTCAGAGAGAGCTGCCGGGTGGGGTGGTGATCCATGATGTTGGGCACAAAGCCCTGCACCCGGGGCTTGACCAGGTGCTTGGACACATAAAAGTAGACCGGCATGATGGGTAAGTCCGTCAGTAACACCTGTTCGGCGGCTTCCAGGTAGCCGGCGCGGACAGCCGGGTCCTGCTCCACCGCAGCCTGGTCCAGTAAAGCATCGTAGTCAGCATTCACGTAACCCGAATCATTTTGCTCGTTTTTTGAATGCATGAGCTGGGCGAAACTGTAAGCGTCGTTGTAATCGGCAATCCACCCGGCACGAAACACTTGTGTATCACTCTTTTGGTTGCGGGTCTCCAGGAATACTTTCCACTCCTGGTTCAGCAGGCTGGTTTCAACGCCGAGCACCTGCTTCCACATGGAGGCTATGGCGACACTCATGCGTTTGTGATTTTCGTTGGTGTTGTAGAGCACTTCGACTCGCAGGGGATTGTCAGCGCTGAAGCCCGCCTCGGCATAGAGCGCCTGGGCGCGCGCGTTTCGTTCAGCCTGGGTCCAGTTCGCCCATTCGGGCTGCTGGCCCGTGTAACCGGCCACGGGCGGCACCCAACCATAGGCAGCAATCTCGCCGGCACCGGCCACGCGTTGCGTGAGAATCTCACGGTCAA
>JBPCXH010000143.1:0-5604 GCA_051008735.1 Gammaproteobacteria bacterium
AAGGTCGTATTAGGCAGCGTCTCTTTGACGACACCTTCCAGTTGTATGGCTTCTTCTTTCGCCATCAGGTCTCTCGTTGCGAGGGCGCCGAATTGTGCAAGAACGCGCTCACCCCTGCAAGGGAATCATGAGCAATCATATAAGTTCAGATGTTGGCAGAGGGCCTGCTGCCCACGGCCCGCTCGTGGGCTGGGACTGCAAATCTGCCAGTCGCCCGAGGAATTCAGCCCGGGGCAGACTGCGGCTGCCCAGGCTCGTCAGATGCGCTGTAGGCAGCTGGCAGTCGATCAGGGCTATCCCGAGGGCCTCGCAGTGGCGTACCAGGCGCACCAGGGCCACTTTGGACGCATCGCTGACGGCGCTGAACATGGATTCTCCGGCGAAGGCGCGACCGATGTTTACGCCATATAGCCCACCCACCAGATCTGTTCCCTGCCAGGTTTCAACCGAATGGGCGTGGCCCAGTTCATAGAGCTCAAGGTAGGCTTCGCGCATCTCCGGGGTGATCCAGGTGCCTGTGTCCGCGCGCGATTCTGCGCAATTGGCAATGACTGCTTCAAAGGCCTGATCGACGGTTACACTCAGGTGATCCCGATTCAGAGTCCGCCGCAGACTGCGTGAAATGCGCAATTCGGACGGTATCAATACCGCCCGCGGATCCGGAGACCACCACAGGATGGGCTGGCCCTCGTTGAACCAGGGAAATATGCCGCGATGGTAGGCGGCCAGCAGTCGCTCAGCCGACAGGTCCCCGCCGGCGGCCAGCAGACCATCCGGGTCCCTCAGTGCCAGGGCGGGCGAGGGGAAAGCCTCCGGTGGATCTGTGGGTTCCAGCCAGCGCAGCTCAGCCATTTTTATTCCGGTAAGGCACATGATCGCGCACTGCGTCCATGTACTCATCAATGTAGTCACGTTCCCGGCCCAGGTAATCGTCCACGGCGGCAGCAAATTGTGGGTGGGACAGCCAATGGGCTGACCAGGTTTCCGTGGGGACGAAGCCCCGGCTTATTTTGTGTTCGCCCTGGGTGCCCGGTTCGAAGCAGCTGATGCCCTCGGCAATGCAGTAATCAATACCCTGGTAATAACAGGTCTCGAAATGCAGGCTGTGATACTGGCCTGAACTGCCCCAATAGCGGCCATAAAGGGTGTCATGGCTGCGGAAGCAGATCGCTACCGCAATGGCTTCGCCGGCGTGTTCCGCCAGGATAACCAGAAGGTGGCCGGGCAGGCTCGTTGCCACTTCCCTGAAAAAGGCCTCGCCCAGGTAGGGTGGTCGGCCGCGACGCCAGAAAGAGGATCCGTACAGGGGCATGATCCGTTCCCAGCCGGCGGCATCAATTTCTTCGCCTGGCAGGACGCGAAAGCTGACCCCGGCTTCCGCCACCCGACGTCGCTCCCGCTTAACCTTTTTACGCTTGGCGGCGGTAAAGCCGCCGAGAAAATCATCGAAGCTGGTATAGCCGGCGTTGTGCCAGTGGAATTGACAATCTTTCCTGACCAGCATGCCGTTGTCTTTCAGTCGTTGAGCTTCCGCCAGCCGGGGAAACAAGACGTGCACGGATGAGGCCTGTTTTTCAGCGGCAATTTCGCGGGCGGCGGTGAACAGGGCTGCGGTCACCTGATCCGGGTCCTGGTCGGTTGCGATCAGGGCTCGGGGTCCGGTGACGGGTGTGAAAGGCACGCCGGCGACAAGTTTGGGGTAGTAGTTAAGCCCGGCACGCCGATAAGCATCTGCCCAGGCAAAATCGAACACGAACTCGCCCCAGGAATCTGTTTTCAAATACAGGGGCATCGCGCCGATCAGTTGGCCATCGTCTGCCTTCAGAATAGCGTGACAGGGCTCCCAGCCGGTGCCGGGTCCCACATCGCCGCTGTGTTCCATGGCGGCAAGAAATTCGTGTCGCACGAAGGGCTGGTCGCAGCCTCTCAGGGCGTTCCAGTCAGCCGCAGCGACAGCATCAATGCTGGTTAGACAGTCAGCGCGCACGGAGCAGCTTAGCTTGCAGGAGAAAAACAGTCATGCGACAACATTCGCTGCCAGGCTTGCGCAGGATGTGAGGCTGGTTTCAGGCGATGCCAAGTCCATCCAGGTATTTTTCAGCGTCCAGAGCCGCCATGCAGCCTGACCCTGCTGAAGTGACTGCCTGCCGGTAGATCTGATCAGCCACATCGCCGGCAGCGAAAACACCCGGCACGCTGGTTGCCGTCGCATTGCCCCGCAGGCCCGCATTCACGTTGATATAGCCGTTTTCCATATCCAGCTGGCCCTTGAAGATGCCGGTATTGGGGTCATGGCCGATCGCTATAAAGACACCGGTCACTGCCAGTTCTTCAGTGCTGCTGCCATCGCTGCTGGCCAGCCGCACGCCGGTTACCCCCTGATCATTGCCCAAGACTTCATCGAGCACATGGTTCCAGCGAATATCCACGTTGCCGTCGTCACCGGTTTTCGCCAGTAACTGAGACTGCATCATTTTTTCTGCCCGCAGCTTGTCCCGGCGGTGAATCAGGGTGACTTTGGCGGCCAGATTGGACAGATACAGCGCTTCTTCCACCGCCGTGTTGCCGCCGCCGATGACCACGACTTCCTGACCCCGGTAGAAAAAACCGTCGCAGGTGGCGCAGGCTGATACGCCGCGCCCTTTGAATTGCTCTTCGCTGTCCAGGCCCAGGTAGCGGGCCGACGCGCCGGTGGTGATGATCAAGGCATCACAGGTGTACTCGGTACCGCTGCCCCACAGTCGGAAGGGGCGGGAGGACAGGTCGACGCGACTGATGTGATCATTCACCAGTTCAGTTTCAAAGCGCTCTGCATGCTGGCGCAGTTGCTCCATCAGCGCTGGCCCCTGCAGACCGGCGTCGCCGCCGGGCCAGTTGTCCACCTCCGTGGTCGTCATCAGCTGGCCACCCATTTCCAGGCCAGTGACCAGCACCGGGTTGAGATTAGCCCGGGCCGCATAGACGGCGGCGGAGTAGCCGGCGGGACCGGAACCAATAATGAGCAGGCGGCAATGCCGAGCGTCGGACATCTGGAATCCTCTGGTTTGCGGGCGGCCAGCCCGGGCGGGCGGGCCGCGAAAAGGCGGGTAGTTTAGGGGAAGCGCCCCGGAGCGGCAAAACCCGCAAGGCCGGGTTTCAGGACTTGCATGCGTCCGTTGATTCCGTGATAGTACGCGGCATATATCTACTTAACATTTAGGTAGATAGGGGTTTTTGTTGTTACCTTACGTTGTGTTAGTTGGCTAAAGTAGCGTCCATATCTCGGCGGCCCAGTGCTGCCGTGCCGCTTGCCCAGGCAGTCCGCGAGGCTGCGCTCTGGGTCTTCGGTGCGCTCGCGCTCATCATGCTGGTCGCGCTGCTGACCTATGATGCCCGGGATCCGGGCTTTAGTCGCACGGGTGACGGTGATTTGGTCCGCAATCAGATCGGTGCCGCCGGTGCCTGGTTTGCTGATCTGAGCTACAGCCTGTTTGGCGGCCCGGCTTTTCTTTTTCCGGCCATGGTCATGCTGGCCGGCTGGCTGATTTTCTCCCAGCGCACTGACCCGGAACCCCTGGATCGAACGCTGCTGGGGACCCGTTTCGGCGGTTTCCTCGGGACCCTGGCGACAAGCTGCGGTCTGGCCACACTGCATTTTGGCGGCTTTGACATGCCGCAGTCCGCGGGCGGAGCCTTCGGCGAGATAATCGGGGGTTCTCTGGGCGCGGTACTGGGCAGTCTGGGCGGCACCTTGCTGCTGCTGGCGCTTTGGCTGGGCTCGGTGTCCCTGTTCACTGGCGTGTCCTGGCTCTCGGTCATGGACCGTCTCGGTAAAGTCGTGCTGGATGGCGTCGAAGATTTACGGGGTTTTTATCTGATCCTGCGGGCCAAGGTGGCAGCGCGCCGCGCGCAGCAGCAACGTCAGGAAACAGTCACCGCCGTTCGACGCGAGACGCAGAACCGCCCTCGGCCGCGTATTGAACCGGTCTTGCCCGCACCCGAACCCAGCGTTCGTGCGCAGAAAGAGCGCCAGACCCAGTTATTCGAGCCCGGCGTCCCCGGCGAGCCGCCCCCGCTGGCATTGCTGGACGACCCGCCGGACCACGGCCCGGGTTATTCCGAAGAAGCCCTTGAGGCCATGTCTCGCCTGGTTGAGCTCAAGTTGCGGGATTTCGGCGTCGACGTTGAAGTGGTCTCCGTCCACCCGGGCCCGGTGGTGACGCGTTTTGAATTGTCCCCGGCAGCCGGCGTAAAGGTCAGTCAGATCAGTAACCTGGCCAAAGATCTGGCCCGCAGTTTGTCGGCTATCAGTGTGCGAGTGGTCGAAGTGATTCCTGGCAAGCCCACGGTGGGTTTGGAAATTCCGAACGAAACTCGTGAACTGGTGACCCTGGGTGAGATTTTGAAGTCCCAGGCGTACGAGGATATGCCGTCTCCCCTGGCTTTGGGCCTGGGTAAGGACATCAGTGGTAAGTCAGTGGTGGCGGATCTGCAGAAGATGCCTCATCTGCTGATCGCAGGTACCACCGGTTCGGGTAAGTCGGTTGCGATTAACGCCATGGTCCTGAGCCTGCTGTACAAGGCAACACCGGATCAGATGCGGATGATCATGATTGATCCAAAGATGCTGGAGCTTTCGGTCTACGAGGGGATTCCGCATTTACTGTGCCCGGTTGTGACCGACATGAAAGATGCCGCCAATGCATTGCGCTGGTGCGTGGCTGAAATGGAACGTCGCTACCGTCTGATGGCCGCCTTGGGTGTGCGGAATGTCGGGGGCTTCAATCGCAAAGTGAAGGCCGCTCAGGACGAGGGCAAGCCCATTCCGGATCCTCTCTATCAGCCGCTGGTCCCGGATGCGCCGGAGGATGATCCGGGTGCGCCGGACTTGCAGACCTTGCCGCAGATTGTTGTCGTCATCGACGAGCTGGCCGACATGATGATGATTGTCGGCAAGAAAGTTGAAGAACTTATTGCGCGGCTCGCCCAGAAAGCGCGCGCCGCTGGCGTGCATATGATCGTTGCAACGCAACGTCCTTCAGTGGATGTCATTACCGGTTTGATTAAGGCCAACATTCCGACCCGCATCGCGTTCCAGGTGTCAGCCAAAGTCGATTCGCGCACTATTCTTGACCAGGGTGGCGCGGAGGCGCTGCTCGGGCACGGCGATATGCTGTTCCTGCCGCCCGGGACCGGTGTGCCTTTGCGTGTTCACGGGGCCTTTGTCGCGGATCAGGAAGTCCATCGTGTGGTGGCAAGGCTTCGCGGAGCCGGCGAACCGAACTACCTGGATGAAATTACCAGCGCGCCCACTGAGGCGGTGCCCGGCCTGTCAGCTGAGGCTGCCGGGGTCACAGGCGAGGTGGATGCAGAGGAAGATCCTCTCTATGATCAGGCCGTGCGAATTGTGACGGAAACCCGGCGAGCATCGGTGTCTGGTATTCAGCGCCGGTTAAAGATCGGCTATAACCGGGCCGCGCGGATGGTCGAAACCATGGAAGCGGCTGGTATTGTCAGTACGCTGCAGGCCAATGGTTCCCGCGAGGTTCTGGCGCCGGCTCCGCCGGAGGATCGCTAGACCGTCGTGCCCGCGATGGTCATGACCGGCATCTGGCCGGCTTTACT
>JBPCXH010000144.1:0-4381 GCA_051008735.1 Gammaproteobacteria bacterium
GGGCCCGAACCCGGAAGGAGACAATATTGGCCTGCTGCCATAGCTCCGTGATCAGGGTGTCCCCGGGGAAAACCGGCGCCGAAAACCGCCCTTCCATGGCGCGGACCAGGGTGGGGTCCAGTTCGCAGATGGTATCGAGGATGGCATGACAGGCCATGCCCCAGGTGCACAGGCTGTGCAGGGGCGGCCGCGGCCAGTCCAGCTTGCGAGCCAGCTCGGGGTCGGCATGGAGCGGATTGGTATCCCCGGTCAGCCGATACAGCAACGCCTGATCAGCCTGCGTGGCCATTTGACAGTCCAGGTCCGGTGCCCGCTCAGGCAGGCTGTGCGAAGCCGTATCCACCAGCCCGACGCCAGGCCCGCCCGAGCCGCCATCCGCCCTGGCCAGAAGGTGGCGCTGCACCCGGAAAAGCGGCTGCCCGCTGCGGGCCCGGGCATCGGCAGTCATCTCAATCAGGACGCCCCGATCGGCACCCAGGTCACGCACGCCGGTCACACGGCTATCCAGAATAGCCGAGCCTGCTTCCGTCAGGGACTGATGCACCGTCAACCGCTCTCCAATATGCAGCACACGGTCATAGTTCCAGCCACAGTTATCCAGCAGAGCGTTACCCACCAGGGAGCTGGCGAAGCTGGGCAAAACCTGCAGGGCCGGTTGCTCATAGACGAAGGCCAGCTTGGCGGCCGAGGACCCGTTCATGCCCACCGCCAGGGCATAGAGAATCGCATCGCGATCAAGCCAGGACACGCCCTGGTCGGGCGTGCGGCGGGTCATTAGCTCAGCGTAGTCCAGAGGCATGGTGGGTCAGCCCGCCGACTTGCCTTGCTCAGGCGGTGGCTGTGGAGAGCCGGATAGCCAGAAAACGCACGCCAATCACAGGGAGAGCCTACTCTTCCGGGGCAAGAGTCACTTCAATTCCGTCCAGCTCGTCTCGCATGACAATCTGGCAGGACAGACGAGAGGTGCCGTCCTCGAAGGTCTCAGTGCCTTCCAGTAACTCCAGTTCGTCATCCTGACGCTCTGCCAGCTTGGCAAACCACGCCGGCGCCACAAAGACGTGGCAGGTTGCACAGGAACACATGCCCCCGCACAGGCCTTCGATGCCCGCGCCGTCCAGGTCACGGAGCGGCTCCATCAAGCTCAGTCCGTTGTCGATGTCGAGTTCGTGTTTATCGCCCGCGCGGTCGATAACGTGGATCTTGCCCATGAATTCTGCTCTTTGCCTGTTGCGAAACGGCGCGGACTATAGCACAGGGCCGGCGATCGGCCGCGGCCCTGAAAGCTAGTGGGTGCCGGCACTCACGTCCCGGGGCGAATCAAAATAGTCACTGCTTTGCGCCAGCTCGCTGGCTTCCTCCAGCAATAACTGCAGGCGCCGGTCGGCCGTGCTGACCTCCGCGCAGGATTCGCAGAAAGCGTCGTCGCAGGGCTGCCGTGAAAACAGCCAGAACTGGATGGCGCCGGCCAGCAGCCCCGAAGCCACCTCCCAGGAATCTGCCGAACCGTCGGTGTCCAGAAGCTGATTCCCCAGATCGACTGCCGCCTGGGCTGTCTCGTCGTAGGCCGTTACCGGCTCCTCGGGTGCACTCATGGCTTGTCTCTCCGCGGCCTTATAGACCGCCTTTACTGGGGCGGGATCATGCTAACGCATCCGACGCCGGTCCGAAGGCCCGGAGTGTGACAGCGCTAACGGCGCAGGCTGCGCGTGCAGGCTACTGTGAAGGTCCCACGGATGGAGAGCTCGGCATGGACGCCGCCCCCACCCCAACTGATCGCTTCAGCAACGAGATTCGCAGCCTGATCCGGGACACGGAGGCCTGTCTGGCCCACGCCGGTGACGACCGCGAAGCGAGCTTGCAGCGAGAAGCCTTCCAGGAACGCTGTCAGCAGGCCCTGGCCTTAGCCCGGCGCCTGGCCAAGGCCTCACCGACTGAAGCTGATCAAATGGATGGCGATGCCTGGCGGGCTCGCCATTCTCTCACCCTGTCGCGCGAATTTTTCCGCCGGCGCCAAGGCGCTGTCAGAATCTAAAGGTGCCGCCGAGCAGCATCTGCCATTGCCACAGGACCTCGCTCTGACTCTTGATCAGGCAGGTATTACCGCCCGGCCCGCCCTGGCAGAAAATATCGCTTTCACTATCCAGAATCGTGCCGTACACGCGCCCTTCCACACGCAGACCGAACCGCTTGGTCGGCCAGATGCGCCAGCCACCGCCAATGGAAAATGCAAAGTAGGTTTCTGCGTCGCCGATTTCATCAGGATTCAGGTACGCAGCCCCCAGGGTGGCAACCATAAACGGCTGCACCTGCTTGCCATCCCATAGATAAGTACCGCCGGCCTGAAAGTAGTCGATATCCAGATCGATTTTGTCGGGGCCATTATTAATGACCGGTATATCCACAGCTGTCTCCGAGCGACTCCATTCGAACTGCCACTGGGTGTAAGCCTTTTCCTGAATATTGAAAATCAAGCCGTAGGCCGTCTCATCATCAATATCGAAATCCTCGCCCGTGTCATCGTCTTCGAAACTGCCACCGATGCGGTAACCGCCGAAGGGTGTTATTTCAAAGCGTTTCGGCTTATCGGCAGCCAGCGCCGGCAGGGCGGCCAGTAACAACAGTAAAAATACGCTGCGATAAATCAAAATCTGTCCCCGTTTGGAAAAACCTGCCTGAAATCTTTTTGCATGCTAACAACCAGCCAGTCGCGCTCCGACGCGACAGGCAACACCCGAGCGGAATCTTCTGCGTAAGCGTACTCACGCCTGGCATCATCATGGCGAAGCAGAACTGCCAGTGAACCCTTCCCGGCATGCGTATAACTGAGCATCTCCAGATCACCGTCGGAATTGCCGACCGCCAGTAAAGGCCGTCGCCCGATGTGCCGATCGATATTGAGCACCTTGAAGGATCCGGCATTGAGGGTCTGAAAACCGGTCTTGCGCCACACTGCCAAGGCCGCGCCTTCCTCCCTGAGCTCATACTTCATCACCGAGCCCACCACCCGGTCCCGGGGCACACCGTAAACAGACTCTGACAGCCCGCGAATGAACTCAAGGCCGCCGCTGGAAACGATATACACGCGAAAATCGCTGGCTGTGAGCAGGGCGATCAATTCCAGCATCGGTTGATAAACCAGCCGCGGGTAGACAACTTCAAAGCGAGGATGGCGAGCCTGATCGAGAAACCGACTAACGGCGCCGCGAAATTCCACCTGAGAGATGCCGGCCTGGGCCGCATTAACCAGCGCAGCCGTGCCACGAAAGCCCATCTCGGCCAGCACCTCATTGTCACCTTCCAGCACGGTGGCAAAGGGCGCCAATTCCGCCCACTCCGGATGTGCCGGCGACAATTCACGAACACGCTCATGGACAAAGGCCATCTGCACCAGCAGTGGCCGTTCAACAATCAGGGTGCCATCGTGATCAAAAACGGCGATTCGCTCGGTCGGCGGACGATAAGTCGAACTGTCAGGCTCGGTAAGCTGCCCGACGAAATCAAGCAAGGCCGAACGCACAGGCCCGGACTCCCAACTCGGCAAGGGCTCCGCCACCGCAGCGGTGTGCGCCAGCGCCAGCGCGATCGTTAACAACAAACCCAGACGCTTCATCTATTCGCCAGCGACATTGATAATGCTCATAGCCTGTTCAACGTCTACAGCCTGGCTAATAAAATCCACATCTTTCGGATCAATAGTGCCGGCGGGCAGCAGTGTATTACGCACAAAATCCTGCAGGTCTTGCCAGTACTCGCCCCCCATGGCGATCACCGGAAAATGCTCCAGCTTGCCGGTCTGCACCAGGGTGATTACTTCGAAGGCCTCGTCCAGCGTGCCGAAACCGCCCGGCATGACAACGAAGGCACTGGAGTACTTGACCAGCATCACTTTGCGTACAAAGAAATGCTCAAACTCCACAAAACGATCCAGGTAAGGATTGGGCTGCTGCTCTTTGGGCAGCCGAATATTGCAGCCAATACTCTGGCCCCCGCCTTCGCGGGCACCGCGATTCGCGGCCTCCATAATCCCCGGCCCCCCACCTGTCATCACGGTATAGCCGGCCTCGGCCAGCGCGCGACCCAATCGCCGCGCGGTGTCGTAGTGCACATGATCTTCCGGGAAGCGGGCCGAGCCAAAGACGGTGACACAGGGGCCCTGGATATCGAGTTCTTCGAAGCCGCGCAGAAACTCCAGAAACAGACGCACGGCGCTTTCCAGATCAGCCCCACGATTGCGGCGGCCGGCCAGAAAATGTTTCTCGGCGTCGGCGACACTCTCCAACAAGGGCAGTCGCCAGGCATCACCCGGGGTGGACGAATCAGTCATCAGGGAGCTCCGCTATCTCCGCGCGCAAGATAACAGAAAGACTGCGGCCTCAGTGCA
>JBPCXH010000145.1:0-8686 GCA_051008735.1 Gammaproteobacteria bacterium
GCTTCGGGGCCGAGGTGAAGCGCCGAATCATGACGGGTACCTATGTGTTGTCTGCCGGCTACTACGATGCCTATTACCTGAAGGCCCAGCAGACCCGTGAGCTGATTGCCGAGGATTTTCAGGCCGCATTCAGGGATTTCGATCTACTGGTCGGGCCGACCACACCGACACCGGCTTTTCGCCTGGGCGAGAAAACGGATGATCCGGTGCAAATGTACCTGAACGACATTTACACCATCGGTGTGAACCTCGCAGGCTTGCCGGGCATCTCTGTTCCCTGCGGCTTTGCGCAGGGCTTGCCCGTGGGGCTGCAACTGATCGGTCCGGCTTTCGGTGAGCCCCAAGTGCTGAACTTTGCCCACCAGTACCAACTGCACACGGACTGGCACCGCCAGGTGCCAGGGGCAACCTGATGGCCTGGGAAACTGTCATCGGGCTGGAGATTCATGCGCAGCTGGCCACGCGCAGCAAGATTTTTTCCGGCTCGCCCACGGCCTATGGCGCGGAGCCCAATACCCAGGCCAACCTCGTGGATCTCGGCTACCCCGGTGTATTGCCGGTGCTCAACGCAGAAGTGGTGCGCCTGGCCATAAGGTTTGGCCTGGCCGTTGGCGCCAAAATCGCGCCGCGCTCGGTGTTTGCGCGCAAAAATTATTTCTATCCGGACTTGCCCAAGGGTTACCAGATCAGCCAGTACGAATTACCCATCGTTCAGGAAGGCAGTCTTGATATTGCCTTGCCGGACGGCAGCACCAAGCTTGTGGGCATTACGCGCGCACACCTGGAAGAAGATGCGGGCAAGTCGCTGCACGAAAATCTGCGTGACGCGTCGGGCATCGACCTGAATCGGGCCGGTACGCCACTACTGGAAATCGTGTCGGAACCGGATATGCGCTCGGCCGTTGAGGCCTCAACCTATATGCGGACCATTCATCAGCTGGTCCGTTACCTGGATATTTGCGACGGCAACATGCAGGAAGGCTCTTTTCGTTGCGATGCAAATGTCTCTGTGCGGCCGGCTGGCCAGGAAAAACTGGGTACGCGCGCAGAGTTAAAGAATCTCAACTCATTTCGATTTATTGAGAAGGCTATCGACTTCGAGGTAGAGCGGCAGATCGAAATCATTGAGAGCGGGGGTGAGGTGAAGCAGGAAACGCGCCTCTACGATTCGGATCGTGATGAGACACGGCCTATGCGCTCCAAGGAAGAGGCCAACGACTATCGTTATTTCCCCGACCCGGATCTGTTGCCCGTGGTGATCGAGGAAAGTTTTGTTGCCGAGGTGCGCGAAGAATTGCCGGAACTGCCTGCGCAGAAACGCGCTCGCTTCGAGGATGACTATGGTCTCAAGACCGATGACATTGACATCCTGACGGGCAGCCGTGCTCTGGCCGACTACTTCGAGGCCGTAGCGGCCCGGGTGAAGAATGACCCGAAGCTGGCAGCCAACTGGGTGGTGGGTGCCCTGTCAGGTGCCCTGAATCGCGATGGTCTGGAAATCGATGCCGCTCCTATGGCGCCTGATGCCCTGGGCGAACTGCTCGAGCGCATCCAGGACGGCACCATCTCCGGCAAGATTGCCAAGGATGTCTTCGAGGCCATGTGGGCGGGTGAAGGCACTGCCGGTGAAGTCATCGATGCGAAGGGGCTGAAACAAATCACGGATACGGGTGCTATCGAAAAGATCGTGGACGAGGTGATGGCTGCCAATGAATCTCAGGTGCAGCAGTTCCGCGACGGCAACGAGAAAGTCCTGGGCTTTTTCGTCGGCCAGATCATGAAGGCGTCCCAGGGCAAAGCGAACCCGCAGCAGGTCAATGAAATCCTGCGTAAAAAACTGCAGTCCTAGCAGCTATTAAACATAATCCCTGAAACTTTAGTGGCACATGGACTGCTTTTGGGGCAGGCTTTTTAGTGCAAACAGGGAATCTGAAAACAATGAAAACAATAACGGGAATCTTGCTTTGCCTGACGGGCGTAGCGGCCCAGGCCGCAAACGTCCATGTCGTTGCCTCGGGGACTTTTTCCCAGGTCACCGGTGATGCCGATAAATTGCCTTTCGCCATCCCGGCGCCAGGCACTGTGTTCACCCTGACGTTCAGCTATGACGACAGTGCGGTGGACATCACGGGGCCGACGACGCCCGAAGTGGGCATTTATCGGACGGCCATCAGCACCATGAGTCTGAGTATTGGCGGGGATCTTTATTCCGCTATCTCGCCGAACAGCATTATCTTGCTGGACAATGCCCTCAACGATCAGGATCCGGGCAACACGGCGGATAACTGGTTTGCCTCAAGCGATGTTTTCGTCAGCGGCGATGGTACCGAGGAGCACGACATCGCCATGACGCTGTTCAATCTTGCGCCCATTGCCGAGAGTCCCATTCCGCCCATGAGCACCACGGAACTGGTGGAGCCCTTTCTTTCGCCTGACTGGTCCATCGCCGCCATTCGCTATCGGGTTAAAGAGTTGACGGAACTTGAGTCAGGCCAAGTTACGGCGGAACTGGTTGCCGCAGCGGAGGCCAATATAGAAAGTCTCGTGGTAACCACGGTACCGGTGCCCGGGGCCGTATGGCTCTTCGGCTCTGCCCTGCTCCTGCTGGGTCGTTGTCGCCGGCGCAGCCGAGCACTTTAGCCGGTTCTGCCATTCCATTCGGTGTGGCCCTGATCATTCCTGATCAAGGCTTTTAGGTGACTTTTTCCTGATTTTAGCGGCATTTCTCTGCGTTCAGTCAGGGCAATCCCGCTGCATCCGTGTTTTTGAGACCCGGTGCTGGACGATATATAAAGAAATCTTTATATTTCTCCGCCATGTCCATCGACCTCGCAGCCCGCACCCTCAAGGCAGCGGCAGAACCCACTCGTGTCAGGCTGCTGCTGCTGCTGGGCCGTGGGGAGGCTACCGTCGGCGAACTCCAGGAAATTCTTGAGCAAAGTCAGCCCCGCGTATCCCGGCATTTGCGCCTGCTGGCCGAAGTGGGGCTGCTGGAAAGATTCCGCGACGGGCAGTCAATTTATTACCGATTGGCCGGCGACGAGCTGCCTCAGGCTATCGCCAGCGTGGTCAGTGATGCCGCCGGCTGCAATGATCCTCTAGTGCTTGCTGATGCGGCGGCCCTGGATCACATGCGTCGTGCGCGTCAGCGGGCCGCCTTTAGCGGGCCTGCTCTGGTGGCGGCGGCGCAAACAGGCGGCCGCCCGCCGCTGGAAGAATTACAGGCCGTGCTTGATGAGTTGCTGGCCGGGCAGGATTTTAACGAGGTTCTGGATGTGGGCTGCGGTGGTGGCGCCCTGCTGCCCTGGCTGAGTGCGCGCGCCGAACGGGTGACGGGTGCGGATATTGCCCGGCCCATGCGCCTGCTGGCTCGTTCGCGTCTGCAGGTGGCGGGTTTGAGTAATTGCACGATTCGCGATGCGGATTTGCACTCGCTGCCTTTCACTGATGACGCCTTCGATCTTGTTCTGCTGGATGAGGTTCTCAGTCGAACCCGGAACCTGGCTGATGCCTGGCAGGAAGTTCAGCGAGTGCTGCGTCCCAGGGGGCGCGTTGTGGTCCTTGATCGTATTGAACCGGCAGCCCGCCAGCTGGCTGCCAATCGCCAGGGGCTCGCAGAAAATCAACTGACGTCAGCCCTTGCCGGCGCCGGCTTGCGCGTCATCGAGCGTCGCTGGTTGCCGGGCCGTGCGCTGGACTATGCAGCGATTGTGGCCAGCCCGTTGACGGCTATCGAGGGGACGGGTACCGATGGCTGAGTACCCGACGCCCCAGGTTTCTTTTGAGTTCTTTCCGCCCAAAAGTGAGGCAATGGAAGAACGGTTGTGGCAAGCGGTCAAGCGGCTGGAGCCGTTGGCGCCGTCCTTCGTGTCGGTGACGTACGGCGCCGACGGGTCCACCCGCGATCGCACCCACAGCCTTGTGAGCCGTGTCTGCAATGACACCAGCCTGGTGGGGGCGCCTCATCTCACCTGCGTGGGGGCGTCCCGGGATGAGGTGCTGGATATTGCCCGTCAGTACCAGGCCGAAGGAATCCGGCAGATCGTCGCCCTGCGCGGGGACCCGCCCCAGGGGGCAGCACAATTTGAGCCGCATCCCGACGGTTTTGAGTACGCGGTGGACCTGGTGGCAGGTCTGCGCAATGCCGGCGACTTCGATATTTCTGTGGCGGCTTATCCTGAGGTCCATCCCGAAGCGCCCAGTGCCGACTTCGATATACAGAATTTGAAGCGCAAACTGGAGGCGGGCGCGACGCGTGCCATTACCCAGTTTTTCTTCGAAGCCGATGCCTACCTGCGCTTTCGGGATCGCTGCGACGCCGCGGGTATTACTGCACCCATTGTCCCGGGCATTCTGCCCATCACCAAGTTTGCGCAAATGCTGCGCTTCGCCAATATGTGCGGTGCAGGGGTCCCGGCATGGCTGCATGAACGCTTCGCAGGCCTGGATGAAGATGACGAGACGCGACGACTCATCGCTGCCAACACCGCCATTGAGATGGTGACCACCTTGCAGCGGGAGGGCGTCAACAATTTTCATTTTTATACGCTGAATCACGCTGAACTGACTTACGCCATTTGTTTTGCTCTCGGCCTGCGGCCGCAGGAGCCGGTGGCATGAACACTCGCGCTGAGCGTTTTGCGGCCCTGCAATCCCTGCTGGCCGAGCGGATTGCGATTCTCGATGGCGCCATGGGCACCATGGTGCAGGGTTATGCGCTGCAGGAAGAAGACTATCGGGGTGAGCAGTTCAGGGACTGGCCTTCTGATTTAAAGGGCAACCATGACCTGTTGTCCCTGACGCGGCCGGATGTGTTGCGGGAAATTCACGCGGGTTTTCTTGAAGCCGGCGCCGATATTCTCGAGACCAACAGTTTTAATTCCACCGCGCCCTCCCTGGCTGATTACGGCCTGCAGGACTATGTGCGGGAGCTGAATCTCGCGGCCGCCGCCGTGGCCCGGGAAGTGGCAGATGACTTTAGCCGGCGGACGGGGCAGCCGCGCTTTGTTGCCGGTGTCCTTGGCCCAACCAGCCGCACAGCGTCTATCTCGCCTGACGTCAATGATCCCGGCCTGCGCAACGTCACCTTTGAGGAGCTGGCGACAACCTATGGTGAAGCGGCCCGCGCGCTGCTGGAAGGCGGCGCCGATTTTATTCTGGTTGAGACGGTTTTCGACACCCTGAATGCCAAGGCTGCACTCTACGCCGTGGCTACCCTGGGCGAGCAGTTGGGTGAGCGAATCCCGGTCATGATCTCCGGCACTATTACCGATGCATCCGGACGTACCTTGTCGGGTCAGACGACGGAAGCTTTCTGGAACTCGGTGCGGCATGCCCAGCCTTTTCTGATCGGCTTGAATTGCGCCCTCGGTGCCGGTGATCTGCGGCCCTATGTCCAGGAGCTCGCGCGGATTGCCGACACGCATGTCAGTGTGCACCCGAATGCAGGCCTGCCGAATGCCTTCGGCGAGTACGACGATACACCCGAGCATATGGCCGGCGTGCTGGGAGAGTTTGCGAAGGAAGGCATGCTTAACGTGGTGGGCGGCTGTTGCGGCACCACGCCGGCGCATATTCGCGCCATTCGTGAAGCCGTTCTGGTTCACCCGCCCCGCGTGCCGGCGCAGCCACCTCAGGCCATGCGCCTGAGCGGACTCGAGCCCCTGAATATCGATGCGGATTCCCTGTTCGTGAATATCGGCGAACGAACCAATGTGGCCGGCTCGGCCAAATTCAAGCGGTTGATTGTCGATGATGATTACAACGGGGCCTTGCAGGTTGCTCGCCAGCAGGTAGAAAACGGCGCCCAGATCATTGATATAAACATGGACGAGGGCATGCTGGACTCCGTCACGGCCATGGATCGCTTCCTGAAACTGATCGCCGGCGAGCCGGATATCGCAAGGGTTCCGGTGATGATCGATTCTTCCCGCTGGGAAGTCATCGAGACAGGGCTGCAGAACGTCCAGGGCAAGGCGGTGGTGAACTCCATCAGTCTGAAGGAAGGCGAAGAGCCTTTTCTGGAGCAGGCTCGTCTGCTGAGACGCTATGGGGCGGCCGTCGTGGTCATGGCCTTCGATCAGGCGGGTCAGGCCGACACCGTGGAGCGGCGGCTGGAAATTTGCACGCGCTCTTATCAGTTATTGACTGAGCAGGCCGGCATTCCTGCCGAGGACATCATCTTCGATCCCAATATCTTTGCTGTGGCAACGGGCATTGAAGAACACAACGACTACGGTCGTGCTTTTATCGAAGCCTCTACACAGATCAAGGCCAATCTGCCGGGTGCCCGGATCAGCGGTGGCGTCAGCAATGTGTCCTTCTCTTTCCGCGGTAATAATCCGGTGCGCGAGGCCATGCACTCGGTCTTTCTCTATCACGCCATTCGGGCCGGCCTGGATATGGGCATTGTGAATGCCGGCCAGCTGGCCATTTACGAAGATATCCCGACGGAACTGCGCGATGTAGTCGAAGACGTCATCCTGAACCGGCGCGACGATGCCACGGATAGCTTGCTGGAGATTGCCGGTCGCTATCGAGACGAGGGCGGCGAGCAGGCCGAGGAGCAGGTTGCCGAGTGGCGTGCCCTGCCCCCGAAGGAGCGCCTGATTCATGCGCTGGTCAAGGGCATGGATGAATTTATTATTGCTGACACCGAAGAGGCTCGTCTGCAGGCGGACCGGCCCCTGGAGGTTATTGAAGGACCTCTGATGGAAGGCATGAATGTGGTCGGCGACTTGTTCGGGGCCGGCAAGATGTTCCTTCCCCAGGTGGTCAAGTCCGCCCGGGTCATGAAGAAATCAGTTGCCCACCTGGTGCCCTTTATCGAAGCCGATGGCGGTGACACACGTAAGGCGGGCCGAATCGTTATGGCCACGGTGAAGGGCGATGTGCACGACATCGGCAAGAACATCGTGGGTGTTGTACTCCAGTGCAATAACTTCGAAGTTATCGACCTGGGTGTGATGGTGCCCTGGGAGAGGATTCTCGAGACTGCCGACCGGGAGCAGGCCGACATGATCGGACTGTCCGGGCTCATTACCCCGTCCCTGGATGAAATGGTGCAGGTGGCACGCGAGATGCAGCGGCAGGAATTTGACGTCCCTCTGTTGATCGGCGGCGCCACGACTTCACCGGCGCACACGGCCGTTAAGATCGATCCGCAATACCAGGGGCCGGTGGTCTATGTGAAAGATGCCTCCCGCTCCGTGGGCGTCGCGCAGAAGCTGGTCAGTCAGAACGATCGTGTGACCTATATGCAAAGCGTGCAGGAAGACAATGATCGCCGCCGCCGCTTGCATGCCGGGAACAAGCGACTGGCGCCGCAGCTGAGCCTGGCGGATGCGCGCGCCAACAAAGCGCGCCTGGACTGGGACCATGCCCCGGCTGCGCCGCGCGAGCCCGGTGTGCAGACCCTGGCGATCGAGCTGCCGGCGCTGGTGGACTATATCGACTGGATGCCCTTCTTTAATGCCTGGGAATTTAGAGGCAAGTTCCCGGCAATTCTTCAGGATGCCGATACCGGTGAGGCGGCCAGTGCGCTCTACGCCGAAGCCCGTGCCATGCTTGACCGGGTCATCAGCGAAAACTGGTTGCAGGCAACCGCTGTGGTGGGTCTGTTTCCGGCCCAGAGCGTGGGCGATGACGACATTCAGCTCTACGCCGATCCGGAAAGAACCCAGTCCCTGGCCTGCCTGCATCAGTTACGCCAGCAAAAAGCTCTGGCCGACGGTAAACCGAATCTGTGCCTGGCGGATTTCGTTGCGCCGGCGGACAGTGGTCAGGCGGACTGGCTGGGCGCCTTCGCCGTGACGGCGGGTCTGGGTTCGGAGCCTCATGTCGCTGATTTCGAACGCGCCCATGATGACTACAACGCTATTTTGCTCAAGGCCCTGGCAGACCGGTTGGCCGAAGCCGGGGCCGAATACCTGCACGCGCGGATACGTCGTGAGTGGTGGGGCTACGCCGAGCAGGAACAGCTGGCTAACGAGGCCCTGATCACTGAGCAGTACCAGGGCATCCGGCCCGCACCGGGTTATCCCGCCTGCCCCGATCACACGGAAAAGCAGACCCTTTGGCAGTTGCTGGACGTCGAACGTCGCACCGGTATTCAGCTCACCGAATCCTGCGCCATGTTGCCGGCCGCCTCGGTCAGCGGCTGGTACTTCGGCCATCCCCAGGCGCGCTACTTTTCTGTCGGCAAGATCGGTCGTGATCAGGTGGAGGACTACGCCCGCCGCAAACAGTTGCCTGTGGCCACGGTCGAGCGCTGGCTGGCTTCAAATCTGGGCTATGACGCTGTAGCGGCCTGATCAGGCCCCAAGGCCGTCCACTCAGTATTGCTGCAGCAGCGTTCCGACTGAATCCTTGCTGCCCAAGGTAACTACGTATATCGCCTCGCCGAGCCTGTGAATATATTGGTCTGAGCTTAACTTACAGGTTTCTGCTTCTCTTAAAGCTGACCTGCGGAGGACACGCGATGTCTGGTCTCAAGAATTTTCTAATCTGCCTGTTTCTTGCCTGCACGACAACGGCTTGCATGCAAAGCCCCAAATCCGGAAGCGGCTTCCGACTGCCGGACGGCGACCCGGCCATGGGAGAAAAAACTTTTCTCGCGATGCAATGCAACGCATGTCACACGATTCAGGGTTTGGAGTTGCCTGCCCTGGAGCTGGAGGCGCCCGTT
>JBPCXH010000146.1:0-51684 GCA_051008735.1 Gammaproteobacteria bacterium
GCCAAATGGAATCATGACGTGATGCTGATAAGCCGGACGCTCAACCAGTCGTTGATACCAGGCATCGACATGGGGCAACGCGGGTCGATCAATTTCCAGCGCCAGATACCGATAGCTCATGGTGCCGATGGGAATATCGCCCAGGGTGAATTCATCGCCGGCCACGTAGGGCTGCCGCGACAAGTGCTGGTCTAACAGCTGATAGCTGCGAGCGCAGCCTTTAAGTCCTGCCGCTATTTGACCCTGATCAGCCTGCTCAGCTGAGCGGCGAATCCGGTTAAAAAAGATACGCATGAAGGCCGGGCCGGCAGTCGTGGCCTGCCAGTCCATCCACTGATCTGCATGGGCCAGCGTGCGAGCGTCCGCGGGCCACAGCCCGCCCTGCCCGTAGGTGCGAGCCAGGTAACGAACACAGGCATTGGAATCCCACATCACCAGTTCACCGTCCTGCAGGGTCGGCACCACGCCATTCGGGTTCCTGGCCGGGTAATCATCCGGATAACCGAAGGAGCCACCCACGTCATCGCGCCGATAATTAAGCGACAGCTCGCCCAATGCCCACATCACTTTTTGGACATTCATGGAGTTTCGCCTGCCCTGCACATTAACAAGTGTCATGGTCATACCTTCTGGAACCCCAATATCCCGAGCAGTATATCGATGCTGGCCCCTCCCAATTCAGCCGTACCAGCCACACCATTGCTTGGCCGAAGCGCGCACCAGATCAGAATGCTGGTTGCAGGGTCGTTTCGGCGACCATTACCCTGCCTTGCCTGACCCAATTTACCCGGAGCCACCCATGTTCGTCCGAAAAACCTTTACTCCCTCTGCCTTTGCGCTGCTGGGCAGCTTAACCGCTCTACTGCTGCTCGCCTCATCCGTCAGCTTTGCCGGTGGCCACAAACGCATCGAGCCCATGGTGCCTATTACCGTCGACCCGGAGGTTGAGGCCGCCGTAAAAGCAGTGGTACTGGATACGGCCGAACGCTGGAACTCACAGGACTATGCAACAGTGCTGGAACTTTGGGACAAGAACGAGCCCTTCCCCACCTACCTGGCAGAAGAGCAGGCTCAGTGGTTTGTCGGCTGGGAGCGACTGAATGAATATCTTGATCCGGCGATGCCCAACCCCATCGTTGATGCCATCCGTGAGGAGATGTTCCAGATTCAGGTAAAAGAAATCGGCCCTGATCTGGCCATCGCTATCTGGGAAATGCGCTTCCACATGAAAATGCGCTTCAGCAATGCCATCGGCGAAACCGTGCGCGTGAGCGCAGTGCTGCGCAACACACCGGACGGCTGGCGCTACATCCACTGGGCCGAATCACCAAAAACGGCCATGGTCTATATCGAAGACCTGTACGAACAGGACGTGGATGATGACTGGCCTGAGTTCTTCGAGGAAGCCAAGAAAAAGCGCAAGGAAGTGGTGAAGAAGAAAAAAGCGGCCATGCGCAGCCAGACGACTGCCCCGGAATAAGTTGACAGGCAGACTTTTGCCTTAATTAGTCATGCCTTGGTGTCAGGCACCGATAGTCTTAATTAGTCATGCCTTGGTGTCAGGCACCGATAGTCTTAATTAGTCATACCTTGGTGTCAGGCACCTGTCCGGAACAGGTGTCTGACGCTGATTCGCCCACCTGAACCTTATGCAGCCAGGTGGGTTGCCAGAAAGGCCAGGCTGCGCTGTTCAGACGAGCGCGAGGCATCGGCATCGAAACCGTCGCGGTCTTCGCAATTGAAGCCATGCCCGGCGCCTTCATAGACGTATATGTCACCGCTTGGATCTGCCGACCGCAATTGGTCTATTACCTCCGGCGGAATAAAGCCGTCATCGGCCCCGAAGTGATATTGCACGGGCACCTTGGGCTGCATTCGCTCCAGTAGCCGGCCAATTCCGCCACCGTAGTAAGACACGGCACACTTAAAAGGCTGCCCGGCGGCTGCCATGTAAGCGACGGTTCCGCCCCAGCAATAACCAATTATCCCGATGCCGCCGCTCCCCGCGACGACTTGTCGGGCCGCCTCCACATCAGCGAGCATTTGCAGCGGTGCAATGGACATAGCGGCTTCGCCGCCGCGTTTAAAATCCGCATAGTCGACGATCAGACCGGGTTCGACGCGATCAAAAAGCGCCGGCAGCACCACGTGATAACCGGCATCGGCATAGCGATCTGCACAACGTTGCATCTGTTCGGTCAGACCAAAAATTTCCTGGATCATGACCAGGCCACCTTTAGCCTCGCCCGAAGGCTTCGACTCATAGGCAGCAAGACGGTGACCATCTGCGGCTTCCAGCTCAATCCATGTACCCATATATCAAGCCTAGCGCAGCACGCCTTTGTCCGCGACACTGAATCTGGCAATCATTCGGCCGCGCCCCGACCAGCAGACAGAGAGTCGCGGCCATGAGAAGTGGTGAAATCCACGTCCGGACCGGCGGGTACAACCCCGGTGGGGTTCACCGCCACCTGGCTGCGATAGTAGTGCGCCTTGATGTAATCGATGTCGACAGTTTTGGCTATGCCGGGCTGCTGATAAAGGTCACGGAGATAGCCCCAGAGATTTGGGTAGTCACGCAACTCTCGAATGTTGCACTTGAAGTGGGCAACATACACCGCGTCAAATCGCACCAAGGTAGTGAACAGCCGCCAATCCGCTTCGGTAATCTCGTCTCCCGTCAGATACCTTTTATTACCAAGGAGGACTTCCATTTTATCCAAGGCTGCAAAGAGATTGACGACGGCTTCATCGTAAGGCCCCTGCTCCGTGGCAAAGCCGGCCTTGTAAACTCCATTGTTGATCGTGGGATAAATAAATTCATTCAATGAATCAATTTCGGCTTGCAGCGGCACCGGGTAAAGATTCAGTGCCTTCGCGCCCAGTGAATCAAAGGCCGAATTGAGCATACGGATAATGTCCGCGCTCTCGTTAGACACAATGGTCTGGCGCTGAATGTCCCATAACACCGGCACAGTAACCCGACCGGAGTAGTGAGCATCGGCCCGGGTATAAATCTGGTGGAGTCGGCTGGCCCCGTTCACATCATCCGGCACCACCCCGGCACCCGGCTCAAAGGTCCATCCTTCGGGCCCCATATAGGCATTCACGACGGAAAGAGAAATAAAATTCTGTAGTCCCTTAAGTTCTCGATAGATGATGGTTCGGTGCGCCCAGGGACAGGCCCACGACACATACAGATGGTATCGACCGGCTTCGGCCTTAAAACCACCCTCGCCCGTTGGGCCCGGAGAACCATCCGCCGTGATCCAGTTGCGAAACTGCGATTCGGACCGCACAAACCGGCCACCCGTGGTGTCCGTGTCGTACCACTGGTCATGCCACTGACCGTCAACCAAGAGCCCCATGATCCTTATTCCTGAGTGGCTGCAGGTTCGTCAAGCAAACGCCCTGCTGCGTAATCGTCAAAAGCCTGATGAATTTCAGCCCGGGTATTCATGACAAAAGGTCCGCCCCGGGCGATAGGTTCATGCAATGCCCGGGCAGCTATCAGCAATACACGAGCCGTGTTGGCGCCAGCCATCAGCTGCACTGTGTCCCCGGCACCCAGAACAGCCAAATGCCTTGCTTTCAACGCAGTCTCGCCAGCGCGAAGGCTGCCAGACACGACATAGAGAATGACACTATGGCCCGCGGGCAGTGGTTCGGTAAAACTACCGCCCGGTGCCAGGGTGACATCGGCAAACAGCGGTTCTGTGACCACACCCTGCACGGGGCCAGCCAGACCCACGGAACTGGTGCCGGCAATGATCCGGGCTTCGCTGCCGTCTCGCCTGTCGACGGGCATGTGCCGGCTATCAAATTCACGATAATCGGGTGGGCTCATTTTCAGCTCTGCAGGCAGATTGATCCAAAGCTGGACCCCCCGCAGCAGGCCGTCTTCCTGTTGCGGCATTTCTGAATGGATGATTCCGCGCGCGGCCGTCATCCACTGCACACCGCCCGTTTCTATGACGCCACTGTGCCCTGCACTGTCCTCGTGGGCCATTTTTCCAGCGAGCATATAAGTCACTGTCTCAAAGCCCCGATGCGGATGCAGAGGAAAGCCGGCAATGTAATCACCCGGTTGATCTGACTCGAACACATCAAATAGCAGGAAGGGATCCAGCCGGTTAATTTCCTTCGAGCCGATAATGCGGGTGAGCTTTACGCCGGCACCGTCAGTCGCAGGAGCACCCTCGAAAACCGACGCCACTGACCGAATAATCTCCATGATCCGGGGGGGGAGAGCGGCAGCTGCCTACCAGCCGCCAGTGCCCGGCTCGCCCTTGTGCGGGCCGATAATCTCATCCGTCACCCAGCCCCCGTAGAAGCCACCCCCCTGGGGACGGACACGCTCGCCCTCCACATAACACTCGGCTCGGGCCGGATAGAAACTGAAAAACCCAGCGATTACGGAGAAGCTTTCCGTTGGCGAGGGATAGGACCAGCCCACATCGGCAGTCTGTTTGGCACCGTGAACAAAGGACCAATAGCTGGCGGCTCCTTTCCATTCACAGTAGGACTGGTGCCGGGATTGCTGAAGCCACTCCAGGCGCACATCTTCGGGCGGCAGATAAAAGGTCGGCGGACTTGCCGTCTCCAGAATTCGAATCGAAGCGGTGGTGTCGGCAATCAGAAAATCGCCGCATCGAACCTGGACCCGCCGCTCATCCGGGACCAGCGCGGGCGGACGGGGATAGTCCCAGACCGATTCCTGATCAGGACCGGGCTCCAGAGCAAAAGGCGGTCGCTGCTGACCACGGAACTGCCACATTCAGAGGCCGACCAGCTGGTTTGCCTCGGTCAGTGCCTTATCGATTGTCGGCCCATAGCCGTCAGCACCGACTTTACGCCAGATATCCTGTGCCTCATCGAATGCCGGACCGCCCACCAGGATTTTCACATCGTGCTCGCAACGATCCCGCACCGCGGTGATGGTGTAGCTCACACGGGGCAGCTGCGTACTCAGCGCAGCCGTCAGCACAAGCAAATCGGCGTTAAAGAAAGTCAGCGTAGCAGGCAACTCCTGCATCGGAACATCAGCGCCAAGAAAAATAGTCCGCCAACCGGCAATTTGAAACACATCACTCACGGCCCGCAGACCGATGTCATGCACATTGCCGGTTGCAGCGGCCGCCACCATGGTTTTGCCGTTGGCAGCCGCCAGCGTTGCTGACTGCACCAGTACAGCCATGGCGCGCTGGGTTGCGAAAGTCACGAGGTGTTCCTCAGCAACATTCATATCACCCAGATGCCACAAGCGACCCACTTCCCGCTGGGCGGGCAAAAGAATCTGGGTATAAACGTCCATCGGGCTCATATCGCCCTTGCTGAGCTGCAGAACATCATCAATGGCCTGGGCAGCATTTCCTTCCAGCACCGATTGCAGATAAAGCAGAGCCAGGCGGTCATGGGGTCGCTCCGGATTGAGTTCCGAATCCTCTTCGTTCGGACGCGCCTGTGACAGGACATCGATCGCCTGATCAACATAGTCGACAGCCTGCTGACTGGCAGCGGCCGGCAAGTTATCCGCCAGCACATCTTTCAATGCGCTCAGACTCACCACCAGATCATCTTCCTGCTGATTCCTGGCCAGAAATGCCTTGCGTGACCAGATGACCCGGGACGAGAACAACAGCGGCTCGCCCGTGCCCACTGCCGCAGCAAGCTCCAGGATTCGCTGAGTCATGTAAGTTTTCCAGGTCGCGAAAGCATCGGGCTGGAATCGCTGTTTAATGCCCGGTGATTTCTCGAACATCAGATTGGTTGCAAAACCGGCAAATCCGGACGCGCTTCGCTCCAGCAATTCAGCGGCAAACCGGTTGCCGTCGTTCTCTTTGTCGACGCTTTCCATGCTTCTCCCCGGGCTTTGCTGGGATTCTACCCGATCATGCCCAATTGCCTGTCTATACCCTTAAAGCCTATAAGATTTTTCGCTGCGCCCACGCCCTGCGGATTCAGCCGCCCGGCGGATTAGCCCTGCCCCCCCAAGGACCCAAAGGCAGGCTGCGCGGGCCCCGCAGCGTAACAATTTGTATCAGATCGCCAAGGGCGGCCTCCCCCGTGGCAGAATGCGGCTCAATTCAACAAGCTACCCGGCCATAATCCGGGAAAAAGGAGTTATTAATGGGGGACCTGATGAAACGCACGCTGGGACTACTTTTGCTGGCGGCCCTGCTCACTGCCTGCGGAGGACCTGAAACGCCTCCGGCGGATGACGCGGCGGCCGCATCGGCAGCGCCTGAAACCAGCGCTGCACCCGAAGCAAGCTATGAATTTTCGGGCAGTTCAGCAAGCTTTGCAGATGATAAGCCCACTGTGTTGATTACCGGCGCCAATCGAGGCATTGGACTGGAGTTTGTCCGGCAGTTCTCCGAGAAAGGCTACAACGTCATCGCCACGGCGCGGAAACCGGAAAAAGCCGAAGCACTCAACGCATTGGCGGCAGAAAACACCGGGATTGTGGTCGAAGCGCTGGATGTCACAGACTACGGACGAGTTGAAGCCATGGCCAAGGCCTACGCTGATCAGCCCATCGATATTCTGCTCAGTAACGCTGCCATCACACCGCGGTACAAAACCGCATTCCAGCGCGTGAAAGGCATCGATTTCGACATGGCCAAACAAAGCTTTGAAGTCAATGCCCTGGCCCCGCTGAAGATCGCGCAGGCGTTCATGCCAAATGTGGAAGCCTCAGACGGCAAGAAAATCATTGTGCTGTCCAGCAAGGCCGGTTCATTTGCGGAAGGCCCGCAGATGCCAATGATGTACAGCTACCGGGGCAGTAAGGCGGCCCTGAACATGTTCATGTATACCCTGGCGTTTGAGACCAAAAAGAAAGGCATCACGACGGTAATGCTTTCCCCGGGCACCGTTAATACAACGGAAGGTATGAAGATGCCCAATGCCATCGAGCCCCCCGACTCCGTGGCCATGATGATCAAGGTCATGGACGGACTAACCCCGGAGAACAATGGCCAGTTCCTGAACTACGAGGAAGGCCGAATCGTCGGCTGGTAAACCACGCAGGGAATTGCCCGATACAAACCCCGCGCAGCAAAGCCGACCGGCGCTGCTGCACGGGGTTTTCTTTTGAGCTGGTGAGAAATAATCTTCCCTTAATTGATCCAGGTCTCTCCCTGCAATTTCGCAGGGAATTCGCGAACTGGTTTTCTCCTGGTCCGCTCCCGCCATCCTGGCCTTCAAGTTAGCTGTTAGTTCTGCGCTTTATAGGCGTTATTATCAGTGGATTAACGCACAGCTGACTGATATCCCGCCCAAGGCCCAGAGGGCCCCGGTAAAGAGCAACAAGGCAAAAGAGAATAACGCATGCATCTGGAATTCTTCGGTGCGGCCGGCGAGGTCACCGGCTCCTGCCACATACTGCATATCAACGGGCAGCGAATCTTGCTGGATTGCGGAATGATTCAAGGGGGCCGCAAGGCCGAGGCACGCAATCGCGATGCATTTCCCTTTGATCCGGCGGACATCCATGCGGTGGTTCTCAGTCACGCGCATATCGACCATTCGGGCCGTCTCCCTTTACTGGTGAAACGCGGCTTTACCGGCCCTGTTTATGCCCACGAAGCCACGCGGGATTTCGGCTGGATCATGCTGAAGGACTCAGCCGGATTGGGGGAGCGCGATGTCGAGAACGAGAACCGCAAGCGCGCCCGCAAGGGCCTGGAACCGTTGGAACCTCTCTATACAACAGACGATGCGGAGCAGGCTTGCCGACAATTCAACGCCATGGTCTACGGCGAAGCGAGAGATATCGCATCCGGCTTGAAGGTCCGTTTTCATGATGCCGGCCACATCATGGGCTCCTGCCTGGTGGAACTGGACCTGGAAGAGAATGGCAGCAACAAGAAGATTGTCTTCAGCGGCGACCTCGGCCAATACAACACGCCCATTCTGAATGACCCGCAGCGAATTCCTGCCGCCGACCTGGTGCTGATGGAGAGCACCTACGGCGACCGGCTCCACCGCGACCGGTCACGAACCGTTGCGGAGCTGGCGGAAATTATCGCCACGGCCGACCACCATCGCGGCAACGTACTGATCCCTGCGTTTGCCGTGGGGCGCAGCCAGGAATTGCTCTATTTATTCGGCAAACACTTCGATGAGTGGCAACTCGGTCGCTGGAGCATCTTCCTCGATAGCCCTATGGCTATCGAGGCGACCCAGGTCTATCGAAGTCACCCGGAGCTCTATGATGAGGAGGCCACCGAACTGATCGATCAGCATGAGCGTAAGTCGCTGTTACCGAATCTTGGCATGTCGCGCAGTCCTGAGGACTCCAGAAAAATAAACCGGATGCAAAGCGGTGCCATCATCATTGCCGGCAGCGGTATGTGCACCGGGGGCCGTATCCTGCATCACTTCAAACACAACCTGTGGCGGCCCGAGTGCCAGGTCATCATCGTCGGCTATCAGGCCAACGGCTCGCTGGGACGACGCCTGGTGGACGGCCAGGACTATGTGCGCATTCATCATGAAACCATTCGCATTCGCGCGAAAATAAACACAGTGGGTGGCCTGTCTGCACACGGCGACCAGAATGACCTCACCCGCTGGTATGAGGGATTTGAGAATCGTCCACCGGTCTGCCTCGTCCACGGAGAACCGGATGCGGCAAAGGCATTTGCCGGGCGACTGAAAGACTCGGGGGCACAGTGGGTCAAGCGCGCTCATCCGGGCCTCACACTGGACCTTGATCGACTTGAGTATGCCCCGGGGGGCTGATCACTCAGAGAGTCAGAAACGGACGATTTCTGGCTGCGCCGTCGCGTAGCTTCCGCTATAAAACCTCTACCAGCATCGCTTCGGCCTGCCCGTAAGCGCCGCAAATCGCGGCTATGCCGCGACCGCCGCCCCGCTCGCGCAGGGCATGGATCAGGTGCATCACAATACGGGCGCCGCTGGCGCCCAGGGGATGGCCAATGGCGATCGCCCCGCCGTGGATGTTAGTGCGAGCTTCCAGCTTATGCGCTCGCGCCGAATCACCGTCAGCGAGTTGCAGCAGACTGACCAGTACGGTGGCAGCATAGGCTTCATTAATTTCCAGCAGATCAAGATCATCCAGGGTCAGCTGGTTGCGTTTAAGCAGACTTTGGATGGCAGTGGCGGACAACCACGAAGAGGCGGTCAGGGGGCCGGCCACGGAGACGTAATCGCGAATCTGTCCCAGGGGTGTCAGCGCCAGGTCGCGGCTGAGACTCTCGTCAGCCAGGGCCAGAAACGCGGCGCCGTCAGACAGGCCCGGTGCGTTACCCGCCGTCACGGTCGGGCTACCGTACAAAGTTTTCAGCTTTGCCAGGGAAGCTAACTGCAGTTCAGGTCGAGGATTCTCGTCCTTGGCCAGCTCCGGGAGGCTGCGTCGTTCCGGCTGAAAAATACCGCGCGCCTCGGCGGCAAAAAATCGCGCGTGACTTTGCAGGGCCCACTCATCCTGTGCCTGGCGAGTCACCCCGCGCGCCAGAGCTTCATCACCGGTGTAAGCCGCAATCGCTCGTCCCGCCTGGGGACTTTGCATTAACAAGAGGTCATGAATGGACTCGATCCCTGCCCAGGCAGCAGGGTCTCCCGGGCGAGTTCGGCGAACGCGGGGGGCCAGGCCGGGCGTGCGTGACAGGCTTTCGAAACCGCCCCCCAGGGATAGCTGCGCGCTGCCGGTTCGGAGCTTTTGCCAGGCCAGTCCCAGGGCAGTCATGCCGGAGGCGCAGGCGCGATCCACAGCAGTCGACGGCGTCGTGTCAGGTAGTGAACTGGTCAGCACCAACTGGCGCGCCGGGGCATATATGCCGCCAGCCGCCATGCCCACGCCAACCTGCAGTTCATCAACCGGCGCGGCCGGTAAGTCTGCCAACAGCTGATCAATCACCCAGGCCGCCAGCTCGTGGCCCGCATATCCTGCCAGGGAGCCAAAAAAGCGGCCAAAGGGCGTACGCGCAGCGGCGACGATATGAATGGGCGACTGGGCGCGCAGGCTCTCGTTATTCACGCCGCCAGTATAGCCGTCGCTTGCTGCCGCTCCGATCCAGGCGGAGGATATGAATCCTACGCAGATCACGCTATTGGAAGAGCAGCCCGTCTACGCTCCAGTTCATGTCCAAAGGAAACGCATTACGAGTGACTCGCCAGCTCACCTTGGGCCTGATCGCTTTGGCCCTGCTGGGCGGCAGCTGGCTGGGACAACGCCGGGCCACCAGCTGGGAGGAAACCCTCTGGGTCACGGTTTACCCGGTCGTTCACGGGGTCGAACCGGCAACCTCGGACTACGTCGCGGCGCTAAGCAGTGAGGATTTCGAGCCCCTGACGGGATTTGTCGCGGCTGAAGCCGCTCGCTGGGGCGTAGATATTGAGAAGCCGATGCGCATCGATCTGGGTCAGACCGTCGGCCTGCCGCCGGCCCCGCCGGCCGAGCCCTCGTTGTTTTCTGTCCTGGCCTGGAGTCTTAAGCTGCGCTGGTGGGCCTGGCGTGAGCTGGCAGACGCACCGGGCCCAAGCCCTGACATCAGGCTGTTCGCCGTCTTTCACGACCCGGTCGCTGGCATCGCGCTGCCGCACTCCGTGGGTATGAAGGAAGGGCGTATAGGGATCGCCCATTTATTCGCCCACCGACGTATGCGCGGCAGTAATCAGGTGGTGATTGCCCACGAACTGCTCCATACACTGGGAGCCACCGACAAATACGATCCCATGACCAACCGGCCTGTGTTCCCGGAAGGTTATGCGGAACCCGAGCTGCAGCCGCGCTATCCCCAGCGCTATGCCGAAATCATGGGCGGCAGAATTCCTGTCGCGCCGAAGTCGGCCGAGATACCCGCTGAACTGGCCGATACACGTATCGGCGACCTGACCGCATTGGAATTACGCTGGATTGAATGACAAAAAAAACGGCCCGCTGAAGCGGGCCGAACAGTGCGGGAGTAGCTTTGTTGTCGGAGTTGGTTATTGTCGGAATCGGTGTTGGAGACTGAGCTCAAAGAATAGGCTTGGGACAGGCTCATGACGTGATCCTGCCTTGAGAATTTATTCGCTCGCTCTATCGGAAACCTGCAACAAAACGACGGTCAAGCCAGTCCTTCCAACGCCAGATCCAGGCACCCTGTGCTGTCCAGCCTCCGCGGGCCGCGACAGCATAGCGATCACCGGTACTGATGAGGGTCAGAAACCGAACCTGCGGGCGATACCCGAGCAGGGGCTGCCCAAGAGCGGCTCGTGACAGATTTTCAGCCAGAACCGGGCCCTGCCGAACCGCGTAAACGCCGGCTTTCGGCAAGGGACGGCTGTCAAAACTGGCGACGTCACCGGTCGCGAAAATACGCGGATGAGACATGCTGCGAAGCTGATCATCCACACGAATAAATCCCGCCGCATCTGTTGCCAGTCCGGCTGCGGCAGGCCATGCGGGCGCTTTGCCCGGTGTGACCCACAAGATCTCATCGGCGCTGATAATCTGCGCCGCGCTTGTTTCCAACCCACCGGCGCGGGCGGCAGCCACCCGGGTGTGGGTGTGCACCTCGATTTCTCGCTGCGCCAGAATGCGGGCCAGACGCTGACCCAGTCCGTGCGTATGCTCGGGCAACAGACGAGGGGCTGCATCAATCAGCACCAGCCGCAGCTGTCCACACCCCTCGACGCGACGCAGCCGATAATCAATAGCCAGGGCCAGCTCCACGCCCCCTGCACCGGCGCCCACTATTGCCAGGCGAAAAGGCCGGTTTGATGAAGCAGCCAGTCGCCTGAGCAGCTGATCCCAGCGCGGCAGAAATTCGCCGATGGGTTTGACGGGAATGCCCCGACTTCCGGCTCCGTCAATCGATTCCAGTGACGGTGTGGAGCCGCTGTTCACAGACAGCAGATCCCAGGTTTTCGGCGCACCGGATTGACAGTGTAAGACCCCCGCATCCGGCTCCAGCGCTGTGACCTGATCCTGCAGAAGCTCTGCGCCCGCGGCCGAGCACAGGCGGGCCAGATCGAGATGGGCTGCAGAGGCCGGATAGTGGCCGGCTATGACCCCCGGCAGCATGCCCGAATAGGGCGTGAACAGCTCCGGACTGATAACGCACAGTTGCAGGCCGGCCCGGGGCCGACGAGCGAAAGCTCGCAGGGCTTCCACATGGCTATGACCGCCGCCGATCAGGACGACGCGGGTCATCGCGGACTGGCAGCGACGTCCACCCGCCGCCGGGAAAACGGCTGTAAGCCCGGGAATCGACCTTTTGCAGAAGCCATCATATTGTTATGCTTATATAACCTTTTAACACTCACCGACCCGCGCGTGGAGGATACCCGCCATGGCTGAGCCACAGACCGCCGTCGATTCATCCCAGCTAGATATCCGACCCCTGACCGGCGCTCTGGGCTGCGAAATTCTCGGCGTCGACCTGGCCAATCTTGATGAAGGGACCTGGAAGGCAATCTATCAGGCCTTTCTGGACTACTCCGTCGTCGTGTTCCGGGATCAGGAACTGGACGAGGTCAGCTTTCGCGACTTTGGCCTGCGTTTCGGCAAGCTGGAGGACGAGCCCTTTCTTCCTAATAAGACGGAAACGCCCGGTATCTATTACTTTGCCGGGGCCGGCGGCACCAAGAAACTGTCCACCCAGAACCTGGGCTGGCATATGGACCACAGCTATCAGAAAAACCCCAGCCTGGGCGCTGCTTTGTATGCCCTGGACGTACCGGCCACCGGGGGCGATACGCTCTTCTCCAGTCACTACGTGTCTTATGAGTACCTGTCAGACATGATGAAAGAGTTTCTGGAGGACAAAATTGCGATCCATGATGTCCTTCAGTACGGCATGGACTCCGGGCATTACGCCATTTCCTCAGCCGAGGCGCTGGAACGCCTGGCCAAGACCCGCGTTAAATTCCCACAGGTAGAGCATCCCCTGATCTGCACGCACCCGGAAACAGGGCGCAAGATGCTCTATATCAACAAGGCCTGGGCCACGGCCATCAAGGGCCTGCATGGCGCGGAAAGTAAAGCCATTCTGGACATGCTTAAGGTCCATTCTCTGCAGGATCGCTTTCAGTGCCGGGTCCGATGGCACAACAAGTCCGTGTTGATCTGGGACAATCGATGCGTGCAACACAGCCCCAATGTGGATTACGAAGAGCCACGAAAAATGCTCCGCCTGGCCATGCACACGGACTGGATCCCGTCCTGAAAAAGCGGCCCGCGCGCTGTTCTCCATTGCCTCGAGGAATTATTTTCCATATAAATCAGATGCTTGAGAAGCAACTCTGGTTCGGGGCTGCCTCGTGGCTCAAAATGATGGGTATGAGCTTCTGAGTCAGTGAAACCGCATGCCCCTGAGAAACGAAAAGTACTCCAGTAAGGTCACGGGGATGGCCCGTGGTCCAGTCTGGGCAAAACAGAATACAAATGGGGTATCTATGAAAGCTCGTAAAGAAGCCGCCGACGGACAGGCTGTTATCAGTCCGGTCGTGGCCAAACTCGCGGCCAAACTGCCGCCAGTGGAAGACGCGCGCTTCAGTTTGTATAAAACGCCCGAAGGCTACCGGGCGATCATGAACTGGTACGACGATGCCCTTGAGATGATCCACTGCGATTATGAGTCGCAATTCGTCAAGACGCGCTTCGGTCACACACACATGATTGTTGCCGGCGATCCGGAGGCCGAGCCCCTGATTCTGATTCCGGGTGTCGCGGGTTGCGCGCCCCTGTGGCATCGACAGATACCGGCCCTGGCTGAACATTTCCGCGTCTATGCCCTGGACATTGTCGGCCAGCCGGGCCGCAGTGATCCCTACCCCCCCTCATTTCTGAACGATGACTACAGCCAATGGCTGTGCGATGTGCTCGATGGGTTGCATATTGATAAAGCCCATTTCGCCGGCACCAGCGTCGGCGGCTGGATCGTCATGAAGATGGGCATGCAGGCGCCCGAGCGGGTCAAAAAAATTGTGATGCTCAGCCCCACCGGTGTGTCGCGCGCCCGATTGCCGGTGAAGATCTGGCTGACCAAGGTGCTGAACAAGAAAAAAGACGCCAATGAACTTGAAAGCGACCTGACAGCGAAATCGGTTTCATCACGCAGCCCGGGTGACGGCAAAACCTTTGATCGACAGCTGGCGCGCCTGATGGCCTTGTGCACCCGCCATTACCGAGTGGATCGTTCCGTCGGGGTCTATAACGAGCAGACTCAGAAGGTGAGCCTGGGGACAGGCCTGCGCGTATTGAGGAAGTTTTTCCTGTCGGAACCCAAACGCGAGCTTAGAAAAATGAAAATGCCCAGCCTGCTGGTATTCGGCGAACAGGAAACGCTTTATAACCCTATACCTATCGTCAAGCGGGCGAAGAAGATCATTCCACACCTGGAGACAAATATCGTCGCCGGTGCCGGACATGCCGCGATCTATGATCGGCCCGAGGATGCCAATCGGATCATTATCGATTTTCTGAGCAAGTCGGCCTGAGCCGCTCAAAAGAACGCTGCGGAGGCAGACCCATGAAACTGAATCTTGATCCGACAAACCGGATTTTCTTTGTCCTGATTGTGAGCCTGATGCCAGCGGCGGTATTCGCTCATGAGGGCGCCAGCCTGCCCTATGGGTCATTTCTGGCGGGACTGACCCATCCTGTGCTGGGTGCTGATCATTTCCTTGCCATGGTCAGCGTCGGGATTGTCAGCGCGCAAATCGGCGGCCGGGCAATCTGGACCGTTCCGGCGACTTTCGTCGGTGTCATGGCCTTCGGCGGCCTGCTGGGCTACATGGATATTGGCATGACAGCGATCGAAGCTGGCATAGCCATCTCAGTGCTTGCCCTGGGTCTCGCCATTGCGGCTGATCGGCGGCTACCGATTTCACTGGTTATGACGACCGTTGGCTTCTTCGCTATTTTCCATGGTTATGCGCACGGCGCGGAAATGCCCACGGTGGCCAACGCTGTTACCTATTCGCTTGGCTTCATGGCAGGCACCGCCGCGCTGCATGTTGCCGGCGTAATCATCGGCGATATCTCGCAGCACTATCAGACAGGCAAGCTGATGCTGAGATTTAGCGGAGCAGCCATCGCAGCGACAGGCGCCTACTTCCTGGCCGGCACCGCCGCCTGATCTGAGCACCGGGGCACCAAGATAATGAGTACAAAACTGAAACTCGGACTCTGGGAGGCAGGTTGTGTCCTTTTTATCTGCGTAGCAGGATCACTGCTGCATTTCGCCTTTGAACTCAGCGAATTCTGGACACCGCTGGCACTGATTGCAGCAGTCAACGAAAGTGCGTGGGAACACTCCAAGATGTATTTCTGGCCCGGGCTGCTTTACGCCGTTGTGCAATACACTTACGTGCGTAATGAGGCTAACAACTACTGGCTGGGGAAAGCCATGGCCCTGGCGATCACGCCCATCGCGATCTTCAGCACTTACTACGCTTATATGGCCTTTGTCAGTTTCTCTGACGCCAAAGCTTCACTGCCCATCATGCTGGGCATCATGGTTTTCGGCATCAGTTTTGGCCAGTTCATCAGCTACCGGATTCTGACTGCTGAGCCCATGCGCCCGCAGTTAAGGCGATATGCCCTGCCGGCTTATGCCGTGCTAATCGGCATGTATTCCAGCTTCACTTTCTTCCCGCCCAAAGTGTTCCTGTTCGAAAACTTCTACTGCTACCAGTACACGGGCGACTACGGAATCCTGCCCGACTACGAGGCCTATCGAGTGTTTACGCGCCCCGGTGATGAAGCCGAAGGCGGTGGCGTGAACTATTGCGAAGGCGTTGTCGTGAGCAGCCTGGATAAAGAACGCGTCACAGCACTGCGTTAGACCACGCAGGACGGCACCAAGGCAGTTCAGGCAGGCTCCGCCGGAAGCTGCTTGCGCATGATCCCGCCCGCGATCACCGTCCCGATGCCTATACACAAGGTATCGGCCGTCGCGGCACCCATCAGCGGCACCCAGTTCACCGCACCCCAGCCCGATAAAAAGGTATAGGTGCCAAAGAATCCCGGCAGACAAATCAGCAAAGTCGCCACGACCGCGCGGCCGAACCACCCGGCAGGCCGTCGCAGCACAATCAGCAGAGCAACGGAAGCCAGCAGGTGGGGCAGAAAGCCCACCGTCATTTTCAGAATATTGATGCCGGCTGCGCCGTCCTCACCCATGCGCATAAAGCCATCGAATAGCGGCGTCGCCCAGGGATTGAGAATAAAGGCTGCAATGGCCCAGTTCAGATTGCTGGCCACCAGGAATCCGGCCACGGTAGCCCCGAGAATTCTCGGCCAGTGCAAACTTGCAGACATCCCTATCTCCCTTGATAAATAATCGGCTTCAGGCTGCGCGCACGCCCGTCATTTCTTCAGAGACTGTCCACAGACGGGCGGCGAGCTCCGGGTCTTCCATGCGGGGATCCGGGACGACGGGATTGCAGTCAGCAAAGTAGTAACCCGACATACCCTCCACTAAGGGACTGGCTGCCACATAGGCACTGGTCGCCGCTCCTTCAGGCACATCCTTCATGAAGGTCCAACCCAACAGATCGGCAAAGAATGTCTGCCACTTCGGGAAATGGCGGCCAAGATTCGTATTGATAATGCCCGGATGAACGGCATTCGCTGTGGCGCTGGTCTCTTGCAGCCGCCGTGCCAGCTCGAAAGCGAACAAGCCGTTGGCCAGCTTCGACTGCCCGTACATCTGCATCGGGTCGTAGTCACGCTCGCCGCTGAGATTATCGAACTGGATTCCGCCGTCAGGCGCCCATTGGTGGCCGCTGCTGCTGAGCACCACAATGCGCCCGGCCGGCGCGGCTTTCACACGATCCAGTAATTCGACCGTCAGGGCAAAATGACCCAGGTGATTCACAAAGAACTGGCGCTCAACGCCATCAACCTGTTCCAGCTCAGGCAAGGCCATGATTCCGGCATTCAGAATCAACATGTCGATGGGGGTATCCATTTCGCGCACCTGCTCGGCGCAGCTGGCCACGGAATCCAGATTAGATAACTCAAGTACGGCAGGAGTGGCCAGGCCGCCGGGGATACTTTCGCAGGCCGTATCCGCCTTCTCGGCTGTCCGCCCGGTGCCGATTACCTTGGCACCGCGCATGGCCAGCACCCGCATGGTTTCATAGCCCAGGCCGGAATTGGCGCCGGTAATCAGGGCTGTCTTCCCCGTGAGATCGAGCCCCTGAGTGACCTCTTCCGCCGTGGATTCAGGACCAAAAGGACCCAGCGCTACGCCCGGCGGGCTGACATTGGCGTCGGAACCCGGCTCTGAACAAGCCGTCAATGCGGCGGCGGCTGCCACGGAGGATGCGCCCGCCAGAAAGCGCCGACGATCAATGGGTGTGGTCATAGTTCAGGCCTCTGAGCGTAAATCGATGCGTAGTCTAGCCCCAACCCAGCCAGCTTCGCCAACTGAGGTCGCTCAGGTTTCCCTTGGTCAGAAGGCAAGCCACCGCTAGGATTGCGCCATGAGCTTATTGCGCTTCAGCGACGTGTGCCTGGATTTCGGCGATCAGGTCATCCTGCGGGAGGCCAATCTATCGCTGGAGCCGGGCGAACGCGTCTGCCTGGTCGGGCGCAACGGAGCCGGCAAGACGACCTTGCTGAAGCTCATTGCCGGCACGCTGACACCCGATCAGGGAGAGATCGAGGTGCGCAGCGATTTGCGTGTCAGCCAGCTGGAGCAAACCCTGCCCGGCCAGCTGGATCTGACCACCCGGGAATTTGTCGCCACGGCCCTGGCCCAGGTACAACAGCTCGTGGATGACTATGAAGCGCGCAGCACCGAGCATCCGGAGGGCCGCGCCCTGCGCGAGCTCGAGGAACTGCAGCAGCGTATCGATGCCCTGGACGGCTGGCGTCTGGATCAGCGAATTGACACCACCCTGAGCGAACTGGAACTGCCGCCGGACAAACGCCTGGCCGAGTTATCCGGTGGCTGGCGCCGGCGCGTCAGCCTGGCGCGTGCCCTGGTCACAGACCCTGACCTGTTGCTCCTTGATGAACCCACCAACCACCTGGACCTGGCCGCTATCAGCTGGCTGGAAGATCGCATCCGTGGCTGGTCTGGCAGCGTTCTGTTCGTCACCCATGACCGGGCTTTCCTGCAGCGACTGGCAACTCGCATTGTTGAGCTGGACCGCGGAAAACTGAGCAGTTGGCCTGGCACTTATCACCAATACCTTGAGCGCCGGGCGCTGGCGCTGGCGGCCGAAGAGCGGGAAGAGCGTGAGTTCGACAAGAAGCTGGCAGGCGAAGAAGTCTGGATCAGGCAAGGCGTCAAGGCTCGCCGAACCCGCAATGAAGGCCGGGTGCGCGCTTTGCAGGCCATGCGCACCGAGCGTGCCGGAAGACTGGATAAGCCCCAGCAGGCAAGAATCAATATCGGTGAATCCGAGCGTTCCGGCCGCAAGGTAATTACCGCCCGGAATGTCAGCTACGGCTACGGCGACACACCGCTGATTAAAGATTTCTCTCTCAAGATCATGCGCGGTGATCGGATTGGTCTGATTGGCAACAACGGAGTCGGCAAGAGTACGCTGCTGAAGTTGCTGCTGGGGGAACTGACGCCGCAGACAGGCACCATCAAACTGGGCACCGGCCTGGAAATCGGCTATTTCGATCAGTTACGCGGCACCCTGGACCTCAATAAGAGTGTGGCGGAAAACGTCGGCGAGGGTCGCGACTATATTCAGATCAATGGCAAAGATCGCCATGTGATTGGCTACTTGCGGGGTTTTCTCTTCGGCCCGAAGCGCGCGATGATGCCGGTAAAGGCCCTATCGGGCGGCGAGCGAAACCGGGTTATTCTCGCCAAACTGTTCACCCGCGCCAGCAATCTGCTCGTTCTTGATGAGCCGACCAATGATCTTGATGTGGAAACGCTGGAGGCCCTTGAGGCCCGTCTGGCTGAGTATCAGGGCACGCTGATCGTCGTTAGCCATGATCGGGAATTTCTCGACAATGTTGTCACCAGCATCATCGTCTTTGAGGCTGATGGACAGTTGCAGGAGTACGTTGGCGGCTACAGCGACTGGGCCCGTCGTGGCCGGGAACTGGCAGAAATGGACGACCCCACGGGTCGGGAGCGACGCCGCCAGGCAGCCTTGCGCCGGGCAGAAAAGCGTCAGACTAAACTCAGCTACAAACAGCAACGCGAACTGACAGAACTGCCTGACCGTATCAGTGACCTGGAAACCCGGATCACCGATTTGCAGACTGAGATCAGCTCCCCTGACTTTTACGCGCAACCACCGGAAACCACGCAACGCATCCTGGGAGAACTGAGCCAGGCGCAAGTGGCGCTGGAAAGCCACGTCGAGCAATGGGCAGATCTTGAACAGTTGCAGGAGCAGCTGACCAAAACAGGTCCAAACAGTCAGGGCTGATAGCGGCTAAAAAGAAGGGCGGCCAGAGGCCGCCCTTCGTGACTGCCAACCTGAGGGAAGAAGATCAGGCTGCTTCATCCTGACTCTGCTTGCGTGCCTCACGGCTGCCCAGCAAAGGCACAGGTTCTACCACCCAGTTACCCGCTTCGCGACGGGCCGGACACGGAATAGCGAAGGCTGTCGCCTTATCGTTGCGCCGTTGTAACTCTTCCAGATCTATCCGCCAGCCTTTCTCATCGAATTTTGCCAGCCAATCACGATAGGCCACGATGGCTTTGTCGGAAGGCGTCAGAACTTCCTTGGTATTACTCAGCGGGGTCATCTTTGGATAGAGATCCTGAAGAATATCGATGTCCTGCTTGGCAATCGCCTTGTTGCGAGCATGAATAGGCCCATCATTTTCGGGCTCTGGCATGAAATTCCGCATATTCAGAAAGAAGATCCGGGTATGGCTCTCGCTGACAGGTTGCTCGAAAAAGTACTGACGGAAGCCCACTCCAGGCTGAATGTTGATATTCGTGATAACGGTATTGGGCCCGTAAGTGCCACCGCCGGCATAAAGGTCGCCACTTTCTTCACGGACATTTTTCCAGGTCTTACCTTTCAGAGGCGGAGCATTGAACTTGTGCATGAACCACATGCCATAGCCCTGCTTATGATCCTCGACGTCATAGTCATTGACCTTGTAGGTATCACGATTAATACCCGAGAAACCGTGAGTGGGATGTACAAATTCGTTGTGCGCCGGGTCCAGCGCATTCTCAACCGAGCGCTCGTAGTAGTAATCCACTTCCAGAACCAGAACCGTGTTGGCGCGCCAGCCTTCGCGACCATACTCTTCTACTTCCATTAAGGGCGGGCGCTCCGACTCCGGCAGGTCACCCAAAAATGCAAAGACGATGCCGTATTTTTCCTGCACCGGATACGCATCCACCTTGGCGCGGGCCGGAGTCTTGGCCCCATAGCCGATGGACGGGATATTCACGCATTCACCTTTACCGTTGTACTCCCAGCCGTGATACGGACAGACAACGCAACCATTAACGATTCGGGGCATATTGTCGGGCCCGGACCAGGCACCGCCCAAGGAGCCGCCGCGGTGAACGCAAGTATCGCTGAGCACACTCGCCTTGCCTTCTTCATCGCGGAAAGCCACAAAATTCATACCCATGATCGTGACCTTTTCAGGCACGTCGGGACCTAGGTCTTCACTACGGACGATGGGGTACCAGAAGTTGATATACATGGGATCCTCCTCCCTTTGTTCTGTGGTGCTTTTTAACGAAGCACCGGGTTTAGCAACAATACGGAGAACTACCTACCGGTCTATCGCCCCGCCGGTGAATCCTTTTTTTACAAAGGGTTGCAGACTTTCCATCGGTTGCAGGTTAGTCTTGGTGCTCTATGAGCGAGCAAACATTAAATACTTCCATCCGCCGCTCTCTGGGCCTGCGCCTGGGCGGTGCCGCATTGCTTCTGTGCGCCGTCTTCGCTGCCATCGCGTGGATTAACGGCCAGGCGAGAATGGCCGATGCCGTGACGGAGCTGGCCCGCCTGGAGGCGAACCGTCTTAATCGGTCAGCTCTGCCCTTGCTTGACGATCCGCAGAGCGGGCCAGCGGCCTGGCAAGCTGCCCTGGAACAACTGGCACGGGAGGGAGCAGGCACCGAAGTCGCGGGCGGACGCTTTGTTCTGGCCCGGGTTTTTTCTACCGACGGTAGCGCTCTGGCCGCACTTGAGAATAAAGATTTTCCGGGAATCGATGAGGTTCGCGAGGTGGTTGACGCCGGTCGCTTTCAACCGCCCACAGACGTTGACTACCGGGTCGTAAGTCGAGCTTTTGGAGATCAGCCCTACGTCGGGGTAGCTATCGCTTTGCGTGACTCCGAGAACAGCATCCGGGCATGGCTGGGAGGCGCATTTGCAGTGTCTCCGGCGGCGATGAAAAAGCTTCGCGCGGACGTATTGCGCAGCCTGCTGTACGTAATTGGGGGCGTGCTGCTAACTGCGCTGGCTATCTATCCGGTCGTCAGCAGCCTGGTCAGTCGGGTTGCCAGGGCCGGTACGGAGTTACTGACGGCAAACCTGGAGACCCTGCAGGTCCTGGGCAGTGCCATTGCCAAGCGGGACGGCGATACCGATGCCCACAACTACCGTGTGGCCGTCTATTCCGTGCGACTGGCCGAAGCCGCCGGTCTGCCGGAGCAAGACATGCCCGCACTGATTAAAGGCGCCCTGCTGCACGACGTTGGAAAACTCGGTATTCGTGATGATGTCCTGCTAAAGCCCGACAAGCTAAGCGAAGAAGAGTTTGCTGTCATGAAGACCCATGTCGAGCATGGACTTGACATCACAGGTCGTGCGCGCTGGCTGCATGACGCCATGACGGTGGTCGGCGGCCATCATGAAAAATTCGACGGCCAGGGTTACCCGGCTGGCCTGGAAGGATCCAGCATCCCGATCACTGCGCGAATATTTGCCATCGCGGATGTCTTCGATGCCTTGGGCTCGGAGCGACCTTACAAGGAGCCGCGATCACTTAAGGACACGTTAAGCACCATGAGTCGCGGTCGGGGCAGCCATTTCGACCCTGAACTGTTTGATTGCTTCACCGGCATAGCGGCCCAGCTAAAAGAACAATTCGGTAGCGGCGATGGTGAGAGCGCGCGCCGGGAGCTACAAAGACTGCTGGGTGTCTACTTCCGGCACGATCTGGATACCCTGACCAGCTGAAACTGAATCAGCCTGCCTTAAAAACGTTCGTATGCTTGCGGACGAAGCGTTCACGGCCCGCCAACTTCCTGACTGTATCTGTCGTTTAACCCAAACCCTGTTTATGCAATTTCTCTGCAGCGAATGTCTGGCCAGAGAAAGCAACTTGCCGCGCAGACTGCAGCAGCAGAAAACAAGGAAGTCCCACCCCGGCCAGCCCGGGATGGGAGCAGCAAACCTTACTCGGGCAAACTCTGCAGCGAATACATGGCTTGCAGAATCGGCGTGGGTTTGAGCCCAAAGCGCCCGAACCACTTGCTGTAGAGCGGCTTGAATTGTCCTGTGCGGTAAAGCCGGGCCAATGTCCGGTCTACCACCAGTCGAAACTCGCCATCATCCTTGGTCAGCGCCAGGCCATAAGGCTCGTAAGAGTAGAGATCCTGAGAGAGGGTGTAGTCATCCGGTGTGCCGCTGGCAATCAGCTGACCGATAAGTACGATCTGATCATCGGCGACGGCGTCTACCTTTCCTTCATCAAGCATTTTCCGGGCAGCTTCAATATTCTCCGCCGCCACCGTCGTTGCTTCGATGAAGTTTTCCTTAAGATAGTCGGCCAGTCCGGTCTCTGTGGTCGTACCGGAGATTACGGCAACTTTCTTACCGGACAAGTCGCTGGTCATCTGGATTGGCGACGAGCTGCGGGACATCAGGCTGCCACCCGTGACAAAGGTCATCAAAGAAAAATCGACTTTCGCCATACGACTCAGTGTGATGGTCGTGGCAGAACAAATGATGTCTACTTTCTTCTTTTCGACCGCATTAAACCGCTCTTCCAGAGTGACCGGCACATAGGTCAATTTAATATCTTTCAGCTTAAGCTCCGTACGTACGGCCTCGGCAATGCGCTGACACAATTCAACGGAATAACCCGTGGCTTGCCCGGAGGAATCCTGAAAGGAAAAGGGTTCCGTGGCTGCACGATAGCCGATCTTGATTTCACCACTATCAGCAATGCGTTTGAGGGTGCCGGAGGCAGCCTGAACATTGCCAATCAGGGCGGCCAGGGACAGAAGCAAAATAATTTTACGCATATTTTTCGATCTCTCTTTGTTCCATTGAGCCCGAAGGCCCGGTTTTAGTCTTCGATGCGAATCTCGCGAATCTGGTCACCTTGTTCGACAGCGTCGACAATGTCCTGTCCGACAAGGACCTTGCCAAAAACGGTGTGCTTGCCATCCAGGTGCGGCGTGGGTCCGTGTGTAATAAAAAACTGACTTCCGTTTGTGCCGGGACCGGCATTGGCCATTGATATAACGCCCTGTTCATGCCGCAGAGGATTATTATCGAACTCATCTTCAAAACGATAACCGGGGCCGCCTCGGCCACTGCCGGTGGGATCACCGCCCTGGATCATGAAATTGTCGATAACCCGGTGAAAGCTTGTGCCGTCGTAGAATTTCTCGCGCGCCAGAAAAACAAAATTATTGACGGTAACAGGCGCATGCTCAGGATAGAGTTCGAGCTGAATCTCACCGCGATCTGTATCCAGCGTGACCTTGTAAGTACGGCTGCTATCGACACTCATTTCCGGGGGATTATCCCACTGCTGCTCACTCATCCGTCGCTCCTTATTAGTTTTGGCACCCCTGTTTGGGGGCGACACTATGCCATGTTTTTCAGGGGAAGGCGGGGAATCTATGATCCGAGATAGCCTGCGACTGCTCGCTGATGCAGGCGCCGCCATCTAAGCATATACCGGATATTCCTGATTACTGTTGTTTTTTATCGGCCCCATTGCCCTGGTACCAGGAGGCTTAAACTATTCCGCCCGACCCCAGGCCACCCGGGGTCCTGTTCTTGCGTCGAGCACAGGCCTTCAACGCAAGATTACAGACACATACCGCCGTCAACATGCATCGTGGTGCCACTGATAAAGGTACTGCGTTCTGAGATCAAATAGGCTGCCGCCTCACCCGCATCATGCTCGGGATCACCAAAGCGGCCCACGTGATGTTTGGCAGCATTTTTCTCCTGCATGGCGGGCATGGCTTCCATAAACTGCATTGCCTTTTCAGTTTCAAAGACTCCGAATAACAGTGTATTGATACGAATCCCCTGGCGGGAGTACTCCAGAGCTGCCGCCTGGGTCAGACCCTCGACCGCCAGCTTCGACGCAATATAGGGAGCCATGCGCATACCTGTATCGCGAGTCGCTCCCGAGCTGATATTGATAATCGAATAATTATCGCCCGTCGTCGCGCCCTGCTCCAGGAACTGTTTGATGGCAAACCGCATGCCCAGATAAGTGCCGGTAACATTAGTTGTCATGACCTGTTCAAAGCTCTCCAGCGATTCGTCCGCCAGCAACTGGAAGTCTCCCGGAAAAACTGCATTATTGATTATCGCGTCGAGCCGCCCGAATTTATCCACGGCAAACTTCACGACAGCCTCGTTATCAGCCTCGCTGCAAATATCCATCTTGAAATAGGCAACATTACTCGCATCACAGCCTGCCGCTTTTACCAATCGGCCAAGTGCCTCCTCACCCGTATCTGCATTGCGACTCGTGATAACCACTTTCGCGCCGTATTTAGCCAGCCTTGTCGCCATGCCAAAACCGATACCCATGGTGCCACCGGTGACAATTACTACTTTCTGATCGAGTTCTTTGTTGTTTTCCATGCCCAGTCCTTTTGATTCTTTACGTTTGGCCATTTTTGGCTTGGGTTGTGAGCCATCGCTCGCGGGCGCACTCCCCCCGTTCTGTTTAGCCTGCAGCTCCTCAAGCAGAGCAACAGTCACAAAATTACTGCCGTTCTCTTTTGCTGCTTTTTCAGCATTCTTGATAATCATGGGCTGCACAAAGCCAGGCGCCTTCTCAACAATCGCCAGGGCCTTGTCTTCCCACTCCATTGTCGCCTTGGATTTTGCATCGCGGGGCACAACCGGTTCCGATTTTCCGTAATCTTTCGATCGCGTCGGCTCGATACTATCGATATCCACAAAGTGCAAATCTTTCACCGAGACAACATTTGATTCGCCTATCGGAATCCGCGCCATGGCGGGATAAACCCAGCCGTCCGGACTGGCTTTGCGATTCGGAGAGGGAATGATGCGCACCTCGTGCTCCGGATCTTTCAGCTTCGATCGATCAAGCTGCCAGCCCTTGTTCCGCATGATTTCCATCAGCCCCCAGTAGGTCAGCATGATCTGGTCCTCATCCTGCGTATAGACGCCATTTGGATTAGGGCCTTCGGGAGCGAACACTGGCCGTTGCGATTCGGCTAAGTCTTTATCCTGGTGAACATTCTGTAAATTTCGACGAGTATGCTCGGCATCGAACTCATCTTCCATTCGATAGTTGCGGAAAAACAAGTGCCGCATCACCGTTCGATGCTCATCAATCGGTGTCGTGAACTCGTAAAAGAGATTGAACGTCCCGGATCCGACTCCGCCTATCTCAACCTGACCGCTCAGGGTCAAACCGGGCACGAAGAACTTCATAACCGATTCAACTTCAGTCCCTTTTTCACGCAACTCTGACCAGACACCCTCACTGGGCTTTGGTTTCGGCCGCATCACTGACCGAAAACCATGCTCCGTTGAGGTAATGGTGCGCGGCGGCGGTTGAATCGGATTCTCTGTCCCCTGGAACATGATGCCGTGAACAACCGGCAAATGAACGGGATCCAGATTCGTGAATTTGCAGGTGTGGTAGTCGGCTTCCCAGATCTCCTCATTGGTAGTGCTTTTCCATTGCTCGTCACCCCATTCAGGGATATCGAAGATGGGGGAAGCCGCATCCGGATCATCACCGAGGCAGACCCAGATGCAACCGTATTTTTCTTCCGTGGCATAAGCATCGGTTCGCATACGAGGCGCAACCACCTGCGCCTCATGATCCCGACGTGACGGGACCAGCGTGCAGTCACCTTTGCCGTTGAAGCGATAACCATGGAAAGGGCAGGCCAGCGTGCCATCCTTATAAAGACAGCCTTCCGCCAGGCTCGAACCCCGGTGTGGACAAACATTACTGATACAACACGGTGTCCCGTCTGCTTCACGAAACAGCACAAGATCGGCACCCAGCATCCTGACCTTGATTGGTTCGTTGGTCAGGTCCTTACTGAAACCTGCGACGTACCAGACGTTCGTATACAACTTCAGCTCCTGTTTATGAAGAAAGCTCAGCGGACCCCGGGTTGAGTAATCTCAGGTATTTCTTTGCGGCCCTGCATACCCAGACGGGTCGCTTTTTTAAACCTGATACTCCAAGGAGGCTGGTTTGGATAATAAAGCACAGCGGGCATTGCGGGTCCAATCGCATAGCATCGGTGTTGCTCGAGCAGCCACCGGGGTGCCGATAGTTGCCCTGAAATGCGTGTCCGGAACGGTATGAACGCTGTGCGGTTCGCGACAACCGGATCTGTTGTTTCGCGAGCGATCCGACGCTTGTCATTAACAGCGGGAAGAGGCCGGAGAACCCCGGCCTGCGTTACTTGGCTTTGGCGGTATTCGCTTTAGCAGCATTCGCCTTAGCGGCATTGGATTTGCTGCTGCTCAGGTGCACCCGACCGCGCTTGCCGGAACGACGCTCGTTCAGGTCCGCGACGATCACCTTGGCTGCTTTTGTAACAGCAGTTCGTGAACCCTTCTTGTAGCCCGTTATGGTGTTGTCACCCTGCACTATGGTGTAACGGCACCACTGCCCGGTATCACCTTCCGACGGTGCTTTTGTCTTTTCGACTTCCTGCAGCTGGTAAGGCTGGCCCAGGTTAGGGGCTTCAGCGGCGGCTGTGGCAGTGCGACGGGGCATACGTCTCTCCTTCGTTGGCGCGCCTACGGTTCAGGCGTAGCCTGAACCGGGACGATATGGACCATGTGTCCCTTAGGTCCACATTTTAAATCAATGAAATCAGTATCTTAGGTCTGCAGACGACGTTTTGCCGTTCTTATTCTGCGATGCGGTCCACGGTCCTTAGAAACCGCTCGACGGAGCACCTCTAAACCGCCCGCCAGCTTAACATCCAGGGCGTTTATGAGCAATGAAAAAAGGCCTAGCCCGCCAGCGGAACAGCGTCAAACGCAATGCTGATGCGGGATTCAGCGCTGGTAAAGGGCAAGGTCCGATGCCAGAAGTAGGAAGGAAATATGACCAGTCCGTCGGGAACCGGCTGAACGGCCCGGGCAGGCGGCGGTGCCTGGCTGGCCAGGCGCTCGGGCAGGCAGCCGAACTCCAGCCAGCCCGCCTGGCTACCCGCGGCCTGCATGTCGGCCGGCAAACTCAGGTAATACACGCCGCTGACAAAGCCCAGGGGATGCTGATGGGGCGCCTGGTGCCCGCCGGCATCAAGCACCGTGCCCCAGGCGCGCAAGGTCCAGCGCCCGGTGTCATAAGCCATAACCGGATGATTGCCCAGACCTGCGGCGCGCCAGGCAACAAGAGTGGCCTGCACCGCCTCGTCAAACAGGCTGCCCAGGGCAATCAGGGCGGGTGAACTGCTCAGGTCCAGCTCCCCCGTCTGCCGCCCGCCGCGCGTGGCTTTGCTGGCCGGCTCGGCCAGCAGGGATTCATCGTTCAGCAAGATCTCAATCAGCGCGGCGCGAAATTCTTTTGCCTCCGCGAAACCTGCCGGCGTCGGCGGTTGATGAACCTGTATCAGGCGGTCCAGGTCAACGAGATCGTCAGCCTGCTCAGTCTGACCGGCATCCCGCAAGGCAATGGCCCGGGAGGCCAGCACCAGACGCTCACCCGGGTGGCGCTCAAGGAAGGCATCGCACAGCTGCAAAGCGGTGGCCGTGTCGCCGCCGACCGACAACAGGTTTGCCAGATCCGCCGCTGCCCGGGCATTGTCAGGATTCTGCTCGCAAGCGCGGCGCAGCGCGCCGACAGCCGCCGTGGTCTCGCCCTGCGAGTTATACGCCTGACCCAGGTTTGTCCAGGCCATGTCATCTTCAGGATGTTTCCCGGTGGCCTGCTGTAAACACTCCACGGCTGCAGCGGCCTGCCCCAGACCCAGCAACACAGCGCCTTTGGCGGCGAGCAAATAAGGATGCCCGGCCGCGAGAGACAGGGCCGCCTCGCATTCGGCAAGAGCCTCTTCGCCCCGCCCGGCGTCCATGAGCGTGCTGGCCAGATTACAGCGTACCTCCAGATCATTCGGCTGGCGCTGCAGCACCTCGCGGTGACAGTCAGCGGCCGCATGCAATCGGCCGCGGTACTGCAACAGCGCGCCGAGATTCGCCCAGGCTCGCACCGAGTCAGCATCCAGCGCCAGGGCAGCGCGCAAAGCGATCTCGGCAGGCCCCAGCTCACCTTGGGCAAAACAGGCAAGCGCGAGTTCATTGAGGGGCGCCGCGTCGTCCGGCGCCGCTGCACAGGCGCGATCGAGCAAGTCCCGGGCACTCTGCGCATCACCCTGATCACGGGCCAAAGCCCCCGCCAGCCGGAGCGCCTGGGCATGTTCAGGCGACTGCTTCAACACCTGCTGGTACAACTGGGCAGCGATCTCAACAGCCCCGTCGCGGTGGGCAGCCATGGCCTCGTCGAGGAGTGTCTGGGTATCCGGGGCGGCAGGGTCCATGGTGCGATTGCTTTTAGTCAAAGGCCGGGGCGGCGGGTATTGCTATTCTACGAATTCGGCCACCCCAGCCCAGATCAAAGTGGTGTCGGGCGCCATTTTCTCCTATCTTTCCTCCCCCCAAGCGGCCGACCGTCGGCCTGCAGGAGACAAGCAGCGTGGATGTAGACCTGATTCTTGAACCCAACCTGAACCCCGGGCAGATCACCGAAATCGGCCAGGCGGCTGAAAAATATGGCATTCGGGCCATCTGGACCTCGAATTATTTTGCCCACTGGGACCCCTTCATCAGCCTGATTTCCCTGGCGCAGTCCACGCAGCGCATCAAAATGGGCGCCCTGGCGGTGAGCCCCTTCGAAATGCATCCGTTGAAAATCGCCAACGCTGTGCTGACCCTTAACGAGATCAGTAACGGTCGCGCCCTGGTGGCGGTGGGTGCCGGCGAAGGCAACCTGGACGCGATGGATCTGAAGAAACCGAAAAAAGTGGTGCTGGCTATTCGCGAAGCCATCGAGATTGTTCAAGCAGCTGCCAGCGGCGGCCTGAAGACCGGTTATGACGGTGAGATCTACAATGTCAATCTGCCCTGCGCCTACGACTGGCTCAAGGCAACGCCACCGGCCGTGTACGGCACAGCCTATCGCCCGATGATGATGCGCATGGAAGGCCGTATTGCGGACGGCTGCTTTGTCGGCTGCACGCCCCCTGAAATTGTCGAACCTGCAATGGAAAATGTGCGCACCGGACTGTCACGCCGTGATGACAAACCCGAAGACTTCCGCGTTAATACGTTCTGGGGCTGGCACATTAAGGCCGATCGTGAAGCCGCTTTTCGCGAATCACGTCGCGAGTTACCGTGGCGCGCTCGCAAGCTGGACCCGGAACTGACCAGCCTGTACCTGGATGAAGACGAAGTGAAAATCGTTACGGACAATTTCCAGAATTATGTGGATGCTTACTTCACCCATTCCGATGATGTGAAAGGCGTTCCCCACGAAATCTCCAACAAGCTGGCAACCGGGCTTACCTCCACAGGCGGCCTGGAAGACCTGGACCGGGAACTGGAGCGCTTCAAGAAATTCGGCCGGGCCGGGCTGACGGAAATTGCGCTGCGACTGCACGGCGAACCCATGGATGGCCTGAAGATTATCGGCGAACGAGTCGTGCCCGAGCTGCGGGATATCTAGCAATTGCCGGCTCGCGGCGGCCCTGCCCGTTCGCTAGCCGGTGATTAGCACTTTGCCAACATGCGCGGCACTGGCCAGGTACTCATAGGCCGCCAGGGTTTCCGCAAAGCTAAAGCGACGATCGATCTTTGGCTGCACATCGTTGGCATCGGCGGCGCGCAATAATTCCTCGAGCATGCGGCGGTTACCCGAGGTAATCCCCTTGAGTACCACGTTGCCGAGAATCAGCCCACCCAGGTCCGCGCCCTGTTCAGGTCGGCCACCCAGGGCGCCCAGCAGTCCTACCCGCGCATTCGGCGCACAACAAGACAGAGACTGGGTCAGAGTCGCCAGGCCCACCGTCTCCACGACGATATCAACGCCACGACCACCGGTCGCGGCGCGTACCGCGTCAGCCCAATCGGGATTACTCCGGTAGTTCACCGTGATGTCGGCGCCCAGCTCCCGAGCAATCGAAAGCTTCTCGTCGCTGGATGAGGTAATGGCAACGCGCGCGCCGGCCATGGTGGCGATCTGCAAAGCCAGCATGGAGACGCCACCGGTGCCCAGGGTCAGAATGGTATCGCCGGGCTTGATCTGACCCAGGGTCTGCAACACGGTCCAGGCCGTGATGCCCGCCGCACCCCAGGCAGCAGCCGCTTCAAAACTCATGCTGTCGGGCAAAATCACCAGGGCATTGGCCGGCAACAAAATGTACTCACTGAACCAACCGTCCCGGGAACTGCCCAGGTCGGCCATGAACACGCCGGGATCAAATTCACCATCGACCCAGCTGACAAAATGCGGCGCCGTGACTCGGGCCCCCGGCTCAATGCCGTTCACGCCTTCGCCCAGGGCAACAACCTCACCAGCGCCATCACCACCGGGTATTCGGCTAAGAGGTTTTTTCGGGCCATAACGACCCTTTGCGATGGTGAGATCACGGTGATTTAACGCGGCCGCGCGGACCCGCACCAGGACCTCGCCTGGCGGGACGAGAGGTGCCTGACGACGAACTTTGCGCAGGGCTGCCAGGCCCGTTTGCTCGCCGAGCTCGAAACAATCAAAAGGCTGGGCAACACTCATGGGCTCTCCCTGGGTTAATCCGGGTGCAGCGGCCAGTGACAATCCGGCCGCCAGGGCAGATCGCCGCGTGATGGAAACTTCGGACATACGGCTTCCCCTTGGCTAAAAGCTGATTCTATACACAAGCTCGTCCGCTCCCGAGAAGCATGCATTAGCGAGTTGCAACTCAGTCAGTCAGCAAGCAGGTCGGGAACGCTCTTGCCCGGACCAATAGCCGCTTGGCGCATTTCCGTGGCCCGGAGCCTGCAAAGAAAGATTGAGTTGCCCGGGCAAAAAACCGGACTGCTGACTCTGGAATGAGGGGTCGGGCCAGAAACTGGCCCGACCACCCAAAAATGAAAGGTTTTAGCCTTTTTCGTTCAGGATCTTGGCCACTTCAGCAATATCGGCATCGCTGGCGCCTTCCATGACGGCGGGGTGACTGGTTCCACCAGCGCCAATCGCCTTGATTTTACCGGCGATGGCGTCGGCACCCCCGCCCTTCAGGCTCATACCCATGCTCTCATGGCACTGAATACAGGTTTCCGCCTTGGCGATATCAGCACCAACATCCGCACCTGAGTGGCCGCCCGCGAAACTGGCGCCGGCAAAACTCAACAAAGCACCGGCAATCAGGATAATTTTTGTCATTACATTTCCCCTTGGTGAAGCCGCGCAGGAGCTATGCCGCCCCGTGCACTGATGGCACTGAGAGTAGCCAAAGCACCAGGCCGGGTAAAGCGGCGGCCAGGCACCCTACTGACCCGCCTGGAAGGCCTTGCAGATATCCGAAGCACTGGCCGACCAGACACCGTCCTGGCTCGTTATATGGGCTAAAACCTCTTCCAGCTTGCCGATGCGGTGCGGCTGACCCAGCATCCACGGATGAATCGACAGGGCCAGCATGCGCCCGCCCTGTTCGCCGGCTTCCGCGTACAGGTAATCAAAGGCATCTTTGATTTGATCCGCGTACTCACTCTCGGAATGAAGATTCGCGTGCATGATGAAGCGGTCTTCGAGCTCCGTGGACAAGGGCATGGCCGTGATGTCGCCGGCTGAAGTCCTGAAGTTGTAGGGCAGCTCATCATTGATCCAGTCACACATGTATTGCACACCGTTCTCGACCAGCAATTCCGGTGTATTTTCGCTTTGTGATTTGGATGGGCTAAGCCAGCCGGTTACCGGCTGACCGGTAGCATCACGAAGCGTCTGCAATGAGCGACGGACCAGCTCAGCTTCCTCGTCACGATCCATGCCACCGTAATGAGGCGCATCCATATGCCAGCCATGGCCAATGATCTCGTCACCGCGCGCCACCAGCTTGTTGATCAGGTAGGGATAGCGCTCAGCCAGGCGCGCCGATATCGCGAAAGTTGGCTTCACCTCGTAGCGATCAAAAGCCTTCAGGCAACGAAAAATACCCACCCGATTGCCGTACTCCCGCAGGGTGTAGTGGCGCAGATCAGGGTACGCGGTGGTCATTCCCGCTACCGGAGCAAAAGGCTTGCCGCTCTGATTGAGAGGAAAGTACTGCAAGGAAACGTTCACCCACAGAGCCAGGCGCTTGCCGCCTGGCCAGGTCACGGGCTTGCGATCAGCCAGCATGGACCAGTCGTAGCGATCATGATCCATGCCATAACTGCGGTGGGGATACTCAAGATAGCTGGGATCCAGGGCCATCAGGCTGCTCCTTTCGCGGTGATGTCGGCCACCGCCTCGTCATAACAATTCTCGATGTAATGCTCGGCAATCTCGCGGCCGGTGGTCACCCACACATCCGAATGGCCCGTGATGTACTCCAGGGCTTCTTCAAAAGCCTTGATCCGGTGTGGATGACTGACCTGGTAACCGTGCAGCGGAATACACATAACGTTGCCGTTATCTTTTCCTTCCGCATAGAGGCGATCGAAGTTGGCCTTGATCATTTCACCGTAGCGCCGCGGCTCAATCTTGTTGACTACGTAGCCGATGGTGTCATTCATCTCCAGCGAATACGGCACGGAGATAAATTTCTTGCCCGATCGCACATGGACCGGGGTCGGCTGATCATCGTGGAACAGATCGCAGGTATAAATGCCGCCCGCTTCAGCAAACAGATCCATGGTGACGTCGGAATGAGTCAGGGCCGGTGCCAGATAACCGGCGCAGTCCTGCCCCGTGTGCTTACGGATGGTCTCCACCGCGTCTTCAATCATGGCGCGTTCCTGATCTTCACTCATGCCGTAGGTGTAACGAGTGTTGTAGATGCCATGACTGAAAAACTCCCAGTCGCGCTCCTTACACATCTGGATGATCTCCGGATGGTGATCACACAAGGCAGTGGATAGCGAAATCGAGCCGCGCACACCGTACTTGTCGAGGGTGTGCATCAGTCGCATGTGACCGACGCGATTGCCGTAGTCCCGGGTCCCATAGCCGTTGATATCAGGCACCGGACGTGGCCAGGCTTTGCGATGGGGATTTACCGCCGGATCCAGTTCATAGAACTCGATATTAGGTGCCACCCAGAAGGCCACGCGAGCACCGTCAGGCCAGGTGATCTTCGGGCGATCTTCATAGGGCCAGTAATCGTACAGACCGGGATCTTCTTTCATCATTCTTCTCTCAGGGTGGCGGGCACCCTTTCAATGGAGGTTTAGGCCTGCAGCGCCAGACCCCGTCTTCCTTCTTTGTCTAGAACGAGCAACCCCGGGCCTGGCGAATGGGCTCGCAACCCGGATGCTGCTCGAACCAGTCTTTCACGCTGGCCACTGACTCAACATCTGCGTATTTGAGCATGATGTCGCAAAGATTCGCGTAATGGGGAATCTCGTGTTTGTCGGCCACAGCTTCTTCGGGAACGATCGTACGGTAACCCGTCGACAGGGAAGCCACGGCGCTGGCGCGCACACACCCGGAGGTACTTCCACCTGTCAGAATCACCGTATCCACCTTATGCCAGACCAGCAGGGAGGGAATCAGGGTGTCGTGAAAGACGCTGGCCATGCGCTTGTTCAGAATGGCATCACGCTCATGATCAATCTGCAGGCGCGGGTCCAGCTCAGAGCGTGGATCCCCGACCTTGATGTTCTGCAGAGAATCCGGCGTATTGGTGCGGGTACCCCACGCGCCGGCATCGTCAGCATTATTCATATAAGCAACATAGGTCCAGATAACCGGCATGTTTTTGGCACGCGCCAGCGCCGACAGTTCGTTGATGTAATCGATCTGCTTAGGATCCGTCTGGTACGCGGTCTTGAAGCTGTCCATATCGGTATAGGCGCGCTGGCAATCGATGTTGATGATGGCGGCTTTCTCGCCGAAGCCAAACTTCGCGCGGTTCGGGTTGGCCTTCACCTCCGCCCAGTACTGGCGCGGGGTCAGGTCAGAAGTCTGCATCACGGGCATGGGGCCTTCCTTTGATCTGAAGTCAATATTTGAGGCGCAGAATAGTAGCAGGCCCTCCCCAGTCTTGCGGAACGACAGCTGGCGGGCCGGGCCCCTTAATCCAGGCTCAGGTAGCGCGTGGGCGGCGTTCCCAGGGGCGCGTCGATCCAGCCCTGTACGCGTTCTGAGACCAGGACCTTGCCAACATACCAATAGACCGGGAGCAAGGGTTGGTCCGCCATCAGCATGGCCTCCGCCTCGCCGAGCATCTGCAGGCGCGCCTCCGGATCGCGATTCTCATTGGCGTTGGCCAGCAAGTCGTCATAAGCCGGATTCTGATACCCGGAACGATTATCCGTGCTGTCACTTTTCAGCTTCTGCAGAAAAGCGAAAGGATCGTCGAACACCGCAAAAACGGCCGATCGTGCGACCGCGTAATCTTTTGCTCGTAAGCGACCAAACAAAGCTCTTCCTTCCAGGCTATCCAGTTCAGTCTCCACACCAATATCCCGCCACATTGCAGCGATTGCCACCATGATCTTGCGATTCTCTTCCTGGGTGTCATAAATCACCGGCACCGTCAGCCGCTTGCCGGCATCAAAACCCGCAGCCGCCAGCAATTGACGGGCTTCGGACTGCCGCTGCGCCATGCTCAGAGAAATTTCAGGTGGCTGGTAGCCCGCATAGCCACCCACACCGGGCGTTACCAGGGACGGCGCCGGACGCACATTGCCCCCGAGCACCTGCATTGCCATCACCTCGCGATCAACGGCCAGACTCAGCGCGCGGCGCACGCGCACATCATCGAACGGTGGCCGATTGACGTTGAAGGACAAGATATAGGTCGCCTGGATTGGGTTCACGTGCAAGGCCTTCGGCATGTTCTCGCGAATCCAGCCCAGCTGATCGGGCGGTGCCATGAGAACGGTATCCAGATCACCGGCACGAAACTGGCGAAAGGCGGAGCCCAGATCCTGGACCGGTCGCCAGTACACCTCGTCGATGGCGACTTGATCAGCGGCGAAGTACAAGGGGTTACGCACCAAGCGCATGTGACTCTGTGGAACACGCTCCTGCAACGTGTAAGCCCCGTTGGAGACCATCAAGCCAGCCTGGGTCCAGTCACGACCGTGCTTCTCGATGGCGTGTCGTGGCACTGGAATACCCTGGCTATTCGCGAGCAGTTGAATGAAATAGGGAGCGGGTCGTTCCAGCTCAATCACGACGGTGCGCTCGTCGGGCGCCGAAACGCCCAGACTGCCGGGAGGAGCCTGTTTGCGAGCGACCGCCTGAGCACCCTTGATAATGAAAAACAGACCGGCCGCCGGTGCTGCTGTAGCAGGGTCCACCAGCCGTTGCAGGGAATACACAAAATCATTTGCCGTTAAGGCCTTGCCATCAGACCACTGCAAGCCGTCGCGCAACATGAAGGTGTAAGTCAGACCGTCGTCACTGACCGTCCAGGACTCAGCGCAACCGGGCACCGGATAGCCGGTGTTGCCACGCCCGACCAACCCTTCCACCAGGTCGGAAAGAATCGGACCGGCGGCCGTGGCTGTGCCGCGATTCGGATCCAAACTGGGCGGATCAAAGGCCGCACCGCGCTGAATTACCGTCGGATCAGCGGTCGCCAGGTGACTCAGGCCAAGGCAGGCCAGACAAAGTAACTGCAGACAAAACTTCATGGTTATTCCCTATCAAGCCGCCGGCCTATTGACCCCGACGGTGAAGCAATCCTAGGATAGCGACACGGTGTCCGCAAGTTTTCCCGCCCTGACCGGACCCGCCTGCCACCCGGGGCCAACACCATCGGGAGACGGTGCATGAACTCAACGACCCGGCTGTTCCTGGGACTGGCCTTCCTGTTGCTGGCCACCGGCACCACACTGGGCGCGACCGGCGCGCACTTTCTGCAGGAGCGCCTGACACCGGATCGCTTTGCGGTTTATCAACAGGCCGTGGACTTTCAGTTCTTCCAGGCCTTGGGCTTGATCGCCATTGCAGGACTTGCCCACCTGTTGCCGCAATCCAGGCTGGTCAAAAGTTGCGGCTGGCTCGTGGTGGCTGGCATTGGCCTGTTCTCCGGCAGCATCTACGCAACCACCTTTGGCTTGCTCCCACCGCGTATGGCATTTATCGCCATGTTCGGTGGCTTTGCATTTCAGATCGCCTGGCTGACCCTGGCACTGACGGTCTGGTTCGGGACAAGCACGCGGGCGGCAGATCAATAGTCATGATCAGAACCACAGCCAAGCGGTCATTGCCCGTCCGATTCAAAGCCCCGACTTTTTGGCCGCTTGCGGGCTGAAGCCCGGGTATTTGCCCGAAAGCTTTTGCAGATCTTTGCTGATCGCGCGGTCGAAATTCATCGCCGGCCGGCAACTCGAATTCTGCTCCTTAGCTCGCTAAACCGACTGGCCGATTCCAGCTTTGGCTTTGGAGTCAGATGCCCCGACCTGTTCGCGCAGCAATTCAACCAGGGACTCCTGTCCCAGGCCTTCACGCTCTATCAGCCCGACAACACCGCCGTTCAAGCGACGACGGTCGTCCTCTGTCACATCCTTGGCTGTCACCACTACGATAGGGACCTGGCGCGTCGTATCCTGCTGGCGCATTTCCAGTACAAAATCAAAGCCGTCCATCACGGGCATCATCAGGTCCAGCAAAATCAGCGAAGGCAACTCGCTGGCGACTTCATCCAGGGCAACTTGACCGTTTTCGGCTTCGCTAACACGCCAACCTTCATTTTCCAGCACGCGCCGCAGCACTTCGCGATTCTCCGGCTTGTCATCAACCACCAGGGCGTGCCCGATATCACCACTCGCGTAACGGCCGAGTAAACCAACCAGCTGATCGCGTCGCACAGGCTTGGTCAGAAATTCATTTGCACCCAGGGTGTAACCCAGGTTCCGATCGTTAGTCATGGTCACCATGATGACCGGTATGTCGCGCGTGGCGGCATCGGCTTTCAATTCACTCAGAACTTCCCAGCCATCCATTCCAGGCATCAGCACATCCAGAGTGATCGCAGCCGGCTTTAACTCGCGCGCCAGGGCCAGCGCCTCCTGACCGTCAGTGGCAGTCACCACACGCAGCCCCGCACCCGTAACCGTGCGGTCCAACAGTTCCAGCGCTACCGGGTCGTCGTCAATCACCAGCACAACCGGACCCTCGCCAGGCTCTTTTACCGCTGCATTAGACGCGTCCGTGACTATCTCTTCTTCCGCCGCTTCAACCACCATCACCGGTAGCTGAATCGTGAAGGTTGAGCCTTTTCCGGACTTACTGGAAACAATGATTTCACCGCCCATCATGCGGCAAAAACGTCGACTGATCGGCAGACCAAGTCCGGTCCCCCCGTAATTTCGGGTCGTGCTGTCATCTGCCTGGGAAAATTCTTCAAACACGCGGTCAATTTTGTCCGGCGGGATACCGATCCCGGAATCCGACACGGACATTTCCACCCAGCTCTCGCCATCGATCTGTGTTGCCAGCACTTTCAGGCCTATCTCACCTTCGTGGGTGAATTTCGCCGCATTGCTGAGCAGATTAAACAGAGCCTGACGGACCTTGGTAACGTCGGCGTGCATTTCGCTGAGGGTGGGATCCACCTGTACGGAGAGCCGGTTGCCATTCTTTTTCACTAATGTGTCAATCGTCGACACAACACCGTCAACGAGTTCCCCGACCCCGAAGGTCTCCAGGTACATCTCCATCTTGCCCGCTTCGATCTTTGACAAATCGAGCACGTCATTGATCAGTGATAACAAGTGCATCCCGGCACTGTGAATTTTCTTCAGGTCGCCAACAGCCGACTCATTGCCGTCGTCTTCCGCCTCCTCCATCAACATTTCGCTGTAGCCGATAATTGCGTTCATCGGTGTCCTCAGCTCATGGCTCATATTGGCGAGAAAACCACTCTTGGCCCGATTGGCATCTTCCGCAGACTCCATCGCCTCCTTTAGCTCTTCGGTGCGCAGGGCAACCGTCTGCTCCAGCGCCGCACTGTGCTGCTCGAGTTCCCGGTTTTTCTGCTGAATCTCCGTCATCAGCTCTTCACGAGCGAGGGCCTGAATACGCTTGCGTTGCTCGGCAACGAAGGCATCATCTATTTGCAGGCGCGCAGTTGGCAGTCGCTTGGCCACGCGCACGCCCTGATAACCGTTTTCGGTCTTCTCAGCTGTGGAATCAAAGAATCCCCCCAGCCCGATGAGTTCGGGCATCCTGTCGCGAGCCTCAAACACGAGGATCACTTGCGGCGGAGATTGTTCGACCGACAGCCCCACGGCTATGCGCGGATCCTGGCACTGACCCTGTAGAGCTCGAGCCGCTTCACTCACAGCAATTGCCAGGCGGGTAACCTCAACACCGCTGTAGCCCAGCGAATGGGCCAGGCTGCGCATTTTGCTACGCGCATCATAGATCGCCGTCTGATGCCCCAGCCCGATGTAACCCAGCTCAATCATTCGCCGTACCGTATGGCAATGCAGGCGGAATCGTCATGACTTTTGCCGAATCGATCCAGTACCGCCCTTACCACCGATTCCGGAGGGTGGCTGCGAACGCTGGGGTAATCCTCAGAGGAGAATCGATCGCTTACCCCATCGGTATAAAGCAGAATCAAATCGCCTGACTGAAGCTTCAAAGACTGGTGCAGCGGCGTGCGCATGTTCTGGCCAACGATGCCGTCCTTGGACACCAGGCGGGTTTCTGACTCGCCAAAACAGCGAATACTGGTATTGCCAATGCCAACGTAGTCAATCATGCCCTGCTCTGTGTTGACGGCACACAAACCCACGGCAGCACCCCGCGTACCCTGCAGATGCTTATGCAGACGCGGCATGAGCGCAGCCACATCCAAGGTTGCGTGCCGCTCGAGGAATGTATCGATGACGTGCGTCAGCTCATGCGCTTCGGGGCCATGGCCCAGTACGTCAACTATCGCAACGAACAGGCCATCATCCAGGGGCCGCACGACGACGGCGTCTCCGCTCACGGTTTCCCCCATGCAGGGCCTGAGCAGGCTGGCATGAGATAGTTTTCCGTTAGCCTTCATATCCATTTGCGAGCCGTGACCCGGGTGCCTTCACCGGGCGCGGATTCGAGCGTGAATTCATCCATCATGCGTTTGACGCCCGGTAATCCCATTCCCAGAGTGCCGCCCGAGCTGAAATTGTCCTGCATAGCCTGCTCAGTATCGGGAATGCCAGGCCCGTGATCAGACACCTGCATTTCTATACCATGGCCGCTGGGCCGCTTCACACGACGCAACAGAAAATCGCCTGAACCAGCGTATTTGAGAATATTGCGCCCGAGCTCGGAAACCGCGGTGGCAATCATTCGACTCGGCGCCTCATCAAAGCCAGCTTCTTGCGAATAGAGCGTTGACTCAAGAACAACTCGACGCAGATCCATTTCGCTGCGAATTTTTCGGCGTAATTCGGCGCTCATGAATCATCACCGAACAGCCGCTCAGAGCCAGAGACGTTTGCGTCGCCGGCATCGGGCATATCGCCCTGGCTCAGCTCACTCCTGGCTTCAGTCGGATCCTCATCATCAGCCTCCGCCTCAATATCCGGTGACACTTCTATCAATTCGAAGGCCGCGTCCAGATCGATAGCAGTCTGTAGCCCTGCCACATCGACATCCATTTCAATCAGTGCCGATACGACACCAGGCTGCAGACCCACCAACACGGACTGGCTACCCATGATCGTGATCATGGAAATAATGCCGCGCAAAGCCGCGAATTCATCAGAGTCCAGGGTATCGACACCCGACACATCCAGGATAACCGCACGCGAACCCGTCTGATGCACGCGACTGAGCAGGTCCTCCCGAAATCGGCTGAGAACCTCATCATCCAGGTCGACCTGAATTGACGCCACGACGACGTCGCGGCTCACCTGCATGGCCACCCGGGGGATGTTGTCGTAAATAGACATTGCTGGCCAGATTCTACCGGAAACCGCCTCGGCGACTTAGCCGTTCCTGTAGAATTATGGCTAACCGACAAGCCACCCCCTGCTATGGCCCGGAGTCAGGCGACTGATTGCGCAAGACCCGACCGATCTGGCAGGCTGTCGTAACAAATACAATTACTTGGCTGTGCAGACGGTTGCTGGCCGGAACTTCAGGAAACACACCATGAGCGCAAAAATAGCCCCAAAGAAAAAAATAGTCCCCGGTGACCTGGAGGCAATTTATCAGGCTATCGACCGGGTCCAGGCTGTCATTGAGTTCTCCCTGGACGGTACCGTCATTACCGCCAATGACAATTTCCTCAATACCTTCGGCTATTCATCTGACGAGATTGTTGGCCAGCATCACCGGATGTTTTGCGAACCAGACTATGCCGCCTCCTCCGAATACGCTAATTTTTGGAAAAAACTGGGCAGCGGCGAATTTCACACGGCCGAGTTCAAACGACTGGCAAAAAACAAACGGCCAATCTGGCTGCGGGCGTCCTATAACCCGGTATTTGATAAGACCGGCAAGGTCATCAGGGTCATTAAATTTGCCACCGACGTTTCAGCTGAGAAATTAAAAACAGCTGAGTACGAAGGCAAAATGCAGGCCATAGATCGCGTTCAGGCAGTGATTGAATTTGAACTGGATGGCATTGTCATCACAGCCAATGAGAATTTCCTGCGCATCTTTGGCTATAAGCTTGACGATATCGTTGGCAAACACCATCGCATGTTCTGTGAACCAGGCTATTCCGAATCATCCGAGTACGCGCAGTTCTGGCAAAAACTGGGGCGGGGTGAATTCGAGTGCGGTGAATTCAAGCGAATCGATAAAGACGGCGGAGAAATCTGGCTGCAAGCGTCTTATAACCCGATTCTGGATGCAGACGGCAACCCGCTCAAAATCGTCAAATTTGCCTCGGATATCAGCCAGGAGGTAGAGAAACGCAGCCTGGCCCTGCTTGAGATGTCGACACCCGTAACCAAAATCTGGGATGGCGTGCTGTTCGCCCCCATTGTGGGGATCGTGGATTCCAAACGTTCCGTCGACATCATGAACAAAGCACTTTCAAGTATCGCCGATACACGGGCACGTACCTTGTTGCTGGATATCGGCGGCGTTGCCATCGTGGATACCGCTGTCGCGAATCACTTGATCAAAATTGCCAAGGCTGCCGTGCTCATGGGCTGCAATACCATCATCTCCGGCATTTCGCCGGCCATCGCACAAACTATTGCAGAACTGGGCATCGACCTGGGTGCGATCCAAACGACGTCTACCATCGAGTCCGCTCTGCGCGACTCAATCAGCCGACCAGGTGCTTGATTGCGAAGTAGCTGAGGGCTACGGGGGAAAGACGCGGCGTTAAGTGCGCACCGGCTTGCGTTCCAGGGTCACTCTAATAGTGCGCCCGCCCAGATTACTGCCGTCCAGCGCCGCCAGGGCAGCACCGTTACTGGCCTCATCCAGACTGACGAATCCAACGCCGCGACATGAGCCGGTCATGATGTCTGTAGCAAGGCGCACGGATCGCACCGCGCCATGGGAAGCAAAATGAGCGCGCAAGCCCTGCACCGTCATCTGGGGTGACAGATTCCGAACCACCAGTTTGGTCGTAGGATGCGACTTGGTCATGAACTCAGCAGCACATCAGAAAACTTAGGTGGCCTGGGGATCAGTTTCATCAGGCGCGGTGGGCTCTGCGGTGGACGGCTCTTCCGTCGGTAAGAGTCCGTTGGCAGCCGCTTCTTTCATCGACTTCCTCAGAGCTTTCTTTTCCGCCTTGTCTTGGCGCTTTTCCAGTTTGGCGAATTCACGCTGTCGCTTCGCCTGAGTCTGTGGGCTTCGTCTTGCCATGGTGCCGTTATAACCTCAATCCAATACAGGGTCAGACCCTTAAAACCAAGGCCTGATAAACAAAGTATGCGGGATTTGCGCGTGAATAAGGGGATGGACCGGGCGATCGCCGGGCACCCGCAAGTAAATTAGCGGTATCAGCCGGTGAAAAACCACCAGCCTGGCAGGCCAAAGGACCAATTGGGCCCGTCACCTACAGAATTTGCGCGGTTATCTGACCTCTTCTCCTTCATTCTCAGGGTCGGGCGCAGTCGGCCATCCTCCGTCAACCGGCCAGTCAATCAGTCTTTCAACCGGGCTACAACAATGGTCTGATCACCGGCATCACCTTTGGTGTAGATCTCCAGATCACGACGCAAACATTTAATCACGTCAACGGGGTGAGTCTCGCCCAACTGTTCCATAGTCCACGCCACGCCCTTGCTACCGTATTGGCTACGCTCCACATTAAGCGCATCCAGCACACCGTCGGAAACCAGAACCACTAAATCGCCGGCCGCCAGCGTCAGTTCAACCATTGAATCTGCAGCCACGTTCGCCTCCGTGCCGATGGGGCCAGCCAGGGCCGGGATTACCTGGACCTCAGCACCCCGGCGACACAGCAAGCCTTCCTGCCCCAGGCCCAGTGCCTGCAGGCGGCAAGCATCGCGATTGATCCTGATCAGCCAGCCTCGCACCGGTGCCGCTTCGGGTAGATCGGTGACAACAAACCGATGCAGCTGAGCCGCAACGTCTGGGAGAGATGCCCCGTCGCCAAGGGCGGTCCGGAATGCCGCCCTCAGCTGGCTGCCCTGAACAGCGGCGCCGACGCCAAGGCCGGGTAAATCAAAATGCGCCAGGGCAATCCCGTCAGCCAGGGGCACAAGGTCATAAATCTCACCGCCGACATCGGCGGAAGGCTCGTACCAGGCCTGCACCTCCAGCCCTGGATGCGAAGGCAGTTCAGTGGGCAGCGTCATGGCCCGGACGGATCGAGCAATGCGCAGATCTTCTCGCTCAGATAAAAACGACTGCAGAGCCTGGCGCATTCGCTCCAGCGTATTACCCAGGTAGCGGATTTCAGAGATGTCTGAATCCACGCGATCCATGGGCTCAAAATTCAGCCGCTGCATGCGATTGCCGTGATCGATTAACTCCAGCAATGGGGTCGCATAGCGATTAGCCAGATAAAAAGCTCGCCAGACAGCAAGAATCAGGATGATGGCCGTAACGATCATGACAATGAGATTGGTATCGGGCAGACCGGCCAGCAACTCCGACTCCGGCACCAGGGAACCCACCCACAGATCATCGGTGCTACGCAGCTTGGAACGGGCAATCGCGCCCCACCAGCGCTCGCCCTCATGCTCAAAGGGCTGGGCATCAGTCAGCGCCATGCCTGTTGCATTCAGGGCCTGCTCGGCAAAACTGGCCATGGGGCCGCCCAGCGCACCGGGATGCAGCAACATAAACTCGGTCATTATTTCAGACGTTTCGAAACGCTGATCAGCGGGCAAGCCGACTACCATCAGCCCCTCCGGGTCAGACGGTTTACCGCGCAGCACAAAAACCTTACCTCGCTTGCCGACCTCCAGTTGCGAAGTGAATTTGCTGATATCGGCCAGGAGAATATCGAAACCCAAAATGGCCACGCCACCTGTCGCCACGCGCGTGGCCAGGCTGGCGGTGAGACCCGGCTGCTGGAGGGTGAAAAATTCATACGGGGCCGTCCAGTAAATACGCTCGCGAAACCCCGCCTCGTCACTCAGAGTATTCAATCGAGCCAGGGCACCGGCATGCCATGGCCGCGTTCTTGCATCGAAACCCAGGGCCTGTCTTTGCATGGGTTTTTCCGACGCGCCAGGCGCCCATTGCCGCACTTGTGCCCACTCACCCCAGCTATCAGGCCGGGACAGCCGACTGCGCCAGACCCCGTCGATCTTGATCAACCAGTAACCGTCCCCGGCCTCGGTGGCGTAACTCAAGGACGATAATTGCGGTATACGATCCACCAGGGGCTGGAAATAACGATCCAGGCCGTCGAGGGGAAACGACTCAAAGTCACCCTCCGCAATGCGGGCGGCGGCAACTTCAAGCGCCGTCTGGACAGGCTCGAAAAAACCCAGTAGCTGCGCGTCAGTTGTCGCGATTACTCGCTTGGTGAGGGAGCCGGACAGCACCTGAACCGCCCGGTCGGTGACCAGCAGAGATACGGCCAGCAGGCAAAGCCCCAGCAGCAGGACAATGCCGGTCAGGTTGAGCAGCAGATTGCTCTTGAATCGAACGGACTTCCGGGCCATGAATTCTCGCCATCTGAAACACACCCCGACACCAGGCCGAGAGTCGCTAATATAGTCCAACGCCAAGGAGGTTTTATATGCGGCAGTGGCGACAACCCACGGCAGCCAGCAAAGGGGCGCAACCGGCATTGCGAAGCACCTCGCGCCTGCCTGTCCGGGACCCGAGCGCGCGCAACCCCGTGATTGTGATCCCGGGCGTACTGGGCTCAAAGCTGGTCGCTGAGGCAGATTCGCGCTCCGTGTGGGGCGAATGGCGTACCGGCTTCTCCGACCCGGCTTCCGGTGAGGGCGCCCAGCTGCTCGGCCTGCCAATCGAATACGGCACTCCCCTGGATGAACTCCGCGGTCAGAGTCGCGTCGACGGCGCACTGGATACAGTGCGTGGCTACATCGCCGGCATGCCAGTCAAAATCACGGCATACGGTGATGTCATGAGTGCCATGGGCGTAGAGAGCCATGCCGATACCGTCCAGCACGATCGGCAAAAAGCAAACACCTCAGAGGCGGCCGCGTTCGAATTCAGCTACGACTGGCGACGCAGCCTGGATGAATGCGCGATGGACTTCGCCGACTTCGTCGCCAGAACTTCGCGCTTTCTGCAGATTCAGCGTCGCAGCAGTGAACCCATTCGATTCGATGTAGTTGCACACTCCATGGGCGGTCTGGTCCTGCGTTACTTTCTGCAATACGGCCGGCAGTTGCTGCCGTATGACGACGCGATGCCACGACTCACGTGGGCCGGGGCGGCGCACATTGAAAAAGCCGTGATCGTCGGGACACCCAATGCCGGTTCGCTGACCATGATCGACAGGCTGGTCCGGGGCATTCCAAAAAATGCTCTGCATCCCACCTACGGACCGGTTCTGCTGGGCACCTTTCCATCCGGGTACCAGCTTCTGCCTCGAAATCGACATCAGCCCGGAGCAAGCACATCGCTTCGACGTGAGGACGATGTCCTGGACCCGGACTTCTGGTTATCGCGAGACTGGGGCATCACGGCGTCATGGCTTAAAGAGGAACGCGCCCGTCAGTTCCCCGACATCGACAATCAAGCTGACCGCATAGAAGCGGCGGAAGATCATTTGCGCAAATGTCTGTTTAGCGCCCGTCGTTTTCAATCGGCCATGGACCAGCCGGCGCCCGGAGCCCCGGACCATCTCGAATACCACCTGTTCATGGGCGAGACCCAGAAAACGGCACGCTGCTTTACCGGCGCCCGGGGCGATCGCACAGTCAGCTGGACAGACTATGGCCCCGGAGACGGCACGGTGCTGACCAGTAGCGCCAGACTGACCGAAAGCGACGGGCGGTCACCCATTCCCTGGCGCAGCGTTACCGCGTTGCGCAGTAATCATATGGGTCTGCTCAAAGACCCGGCGTTATTCTCGCGGGTATTACGCCTGCTCGGCGATAAAGCGGCGCCTGAGCCAATCTGATCCGTCAAACAGCGCAGCAAGCCCGGTCTAACGACGCCGGCCGCCGCCGCCACGAGGACGCGGTCTTGAGGGCATGCCCGGTGGCCGACCACCCGGTGGCCGATAACCGGGCGGACGGCCTCCGCCCGGCGGTCGTGCTATCGGTGGTACCGGTCGACCATTCGGAGGCCGAGAGCCCGGCGGGCGATGACCCGGCGGTCGATGACCATTACCGGGGCGGTCATTATCGTAATAACAGCAAGGGCGATAGTAGTAAGGATCGTTCCAGCCTCCGCCGTAGTAGCCGGTACTCATGCGATAGCTGCTGCCACCGCCGCTGTAAGAACCACAACCGGGCAGCCAGCCCAGTAGCGCTGTGAATAAAGTAGCCAGAATCAGTAAGCGCAGGTTTCCCATCACTCAACCTCCTGTGCTTCTTCATCGAAGGTCCAGCGCAGCAAACCGATGGGCGCGCCCACCGGGTCGGACACAACAGCCAGATCCCCTTCCACAACCGAATCATCCGGCTTGAAAATAGCCTCCCCGCCCAGATCTGTGGCGCGGGCAACCATTGCATTCACATCCGAGACACGAATGTAGCCAATCCAGGTGGGCTGCGATTCAGATCCTGTGCTTAGCTGCCGAACGCCGGCGCGCGAGTAATTCTGCCGGGCCAAAAAGATATCCAGAACTTCGCTTTCATTGCCTCCGGCCTCGGGCGCATGCGTGTCATAGTTGAATAACGAGGCATAGAAGCCCGCGGATTCGCTGGCGTTCCGGGTATACAGATTGAACCAGATCCATTCGCCGGGCTCGGCCCGGTAATCAGCAGGGTCGCCACTGCTGGAATTCAGCACACCAAAAAGCACACCGTCCGCATCTGCAACAACAGCAAAGGAACCACGCTCGGCATAATCTCGCCGATCCAGCAGGGTGCTACCGCCCTGCTCATCAAGCATGGCCAGCGTCGCCCCGACATCTTCCACGGAGATGTAGTAAATCCAGCGACCGTAGGCACGATTAGCGTCAGTGGCCGCTTTTTCAGCGATACCCGCCATCGGCAGTCCATCAGCGTAGAACATGCCGTATCGTTTACCGGGCTCATTGACGACCCAGCGCCACTCCCAGTCAAACAGCTCACCATAAAAGCGTCGGGCGAGATCCAGATCACTGGTGAAGTAATCGGCCCAGATAATTTTTCCCGGAATGTTCTCGCCCGTGGCCGGATCCGTCAGGGCCGGCAAAAGCGGTAACGAATCCTCAGCCGCATAAGCTGAAGTACCAGCCCCGGCGATACACAGGCACAAAACTGCCAAAAAGCTTCTCATCAACATCTGGTCCGCCCAAGATTATTTTCTTGCCTGCATCTTACCGGCTGCAGCGACACCCCACATAGTTTCCCGGATATTCAAGCCCGGCAGACGAGCAGAGACCCGGCCGACTGGCTGAAAGCCTTTACCAGCTTGGCATTAAGTACTTCTACCGATTGATGCTGCGGCCCAGTCCCATACCCTGTGAACTTGATAGTCAGCAATTCGGGAAACCGGCGGATGAACAACAGCACGCCTTACGAAATTATTGGCAGGGATGAGGGCGTTAAAGCCCTTGCTGGCGCTTTCTACGAAGCCATGAACGAACTGGAAGAAGCGGAAAGCGTTCGCAATATGCACGCGAAGAACCTGGACCTGATCAAGCAGAAGCTTTTCGAGTACCTGAACGGCTGGCTGGGTGGACCGCACTTGTACAAGGACAAGTACGGAACCGTTTGCCTCACGGAACCCCATCAGCCCTACCCCATCGGTGCTGAACAGCGCGACCAGTGGATTGCCTGCTGGAACCGGGCGCTGGAAAAAGTCGATGCACCGGAACAGTTCCGCACCATGACGCAGGAACCCATCGCCCGTATGGCGAACTTCCTGGTGAACACCTAAGCCAGATGCCACGCCATCGAGCGATTTACGGCCCGCCCCACTTTTTTGCGCAAGCACTTATGTAGCGTTCGAAGTCATCCCCGTATCTTGGTGCGTCTTACCCCGCAGATACACCTGCTTGACACCCTGCTTGCGAGTGCAGGGCAGGCCGGTACTCAATGCAACCCTCACCTTCCCGGTGGCATTCAATTGCGCGCCAGACCGTGTAGCAAGCCGTGCGTACGGACCAGAATCAAAAATCGCCGGACAAGCAACTAAAGGCAAGCTCAAACTCGCGTTCGAATATATATCTCTTGCGATAGCCCGGAAATTCATATTCACTTCCGAATCAACAACCAAGAGATTGCACCCACAATGAAACGCCTGCTTATCTGGCTTGTAAAATCGCTATCAATCTTATGCCTGCTGGCTTGCGCCCTTTTACTGGCGTGGGCTTTTCAGTCACGGACGATGGCGCCTTTGCAAAGCTGGCATACGGCCACACTGGAAAGCGAATTCACAGCAGCAGACGCCAGCACCGAAACCACACTGGCTGACTATCTGGCCCGGGAAGACCGATTGTTTGCGGAGCTCCGCGAAGAGGTTTATCAAACTATCGTTACCACGGGCGCCACTGCTTATAGTCGCTATCGCGCGGATGGCCCGCAGGACCCCGCCCAGGTTAACCAGAACTGGAACCGAAGCTTTGAATTAATACCGAAAAATCCCCGCGGCGGCGCTCTGCTTCTGCATGGCCTCACGGACTCGCCCTATAGCGTACGCCGGATAGGCCAGATTCTTTTTGATCAGGGCTACTATGTACTGGGCTTACGCTTACCCGGTCACGGCACAGCACCCGCCGCACTGACCCGCGTTTACTGGGAGGACTGGGTGGCGGCCAGCCGACTGGGTGCGCAGCACGTGAAGGCGACTATTGGTCAGGACAAGCCTTTCATCGTGGGCGGCTATTCGAACGGTGGCGGTTTATCGGTTAAATACGCCCTCGATGCACTGACAGACCAGGCTCTGCCAACTCCGGACCAGCTACTGCTTTTCTCGCCCGAAATCGGCATAACACCCGCTGCAGTTATTGCCAACGTCCATAAACTACTGAGCTTTATTCCCTACTTTGAGCAGTTTAAATGGCTGTCAGTACAACCGGAGTTTGATCCCTTCAAATACAACTCTTTTCCAAAGAATGCGGCCCGGGAGGCGTGGCAAGTCACCCGCGCTATCAATCAAGAGATACAAGCCAGGTATGAGGATGGCAACCTGGTGAACTTTCCTCCCGTACTGACCTTCCTGTCCTGGAGCGACTCCACCGTTAGCACGGAGGCGACTATCCGACGCCTTTATGATCGACTCAGTAATGACGGCAATGAACTGGTCGTATTCGACATCAATCGTATTGACGAACTGGCCGCTTTCATTCCCGCTACCCAGGAACAGGCGCTGGACGATTGGGCTGCTCGAGATGACTTGCCGTTCCGGCTAACTGTTATCGGCAATATCAATCTAAATTCTGACGCCCTGGCACGCCGGACCAAGGCACCCCGTTCAACAGATGTGGATGTGCGGCCACTGAATATGGAGTGGCCGCCCGATATCTATTCTTTGGCCCATGTGGCCATTCCCTTTGCGCCGGATGATCCGGTATACGGTATCGAGGTCGCGGCAAATGGTTCCTATCAGGGCCTGCCACTGGGTGCGCTGCAACCTCGGGGCGAGACCCGGATGCTATCAGCACCAATCGGCCAGCTCATGCGGCTGCGACACAATCCTTTCTTTGACTACATCGAACAACGTCTGGTAAAGAAAACCGAGAAGCTAGAAAAGCGCAAGTCGACCATATCGCCATGAGCGAAGAACACCTGCTCCCGGCTGACGATCTGACTGTCGAAGCCACCGGCCCCGGTCCGTTTATTACCCGGCGAATTTATCGGCTCAAGGACCGGCGCCAACGCATCTGGCAATCCAGAGCACACCGAAAGAAGCTGGCCCGAGCCGGGGCAATCAAGCTGCTGAGCTTCGGTACGCTGGTTTTTCGCTGCCTTTGGAATCCCCGGCAGCTGAACTGGTGGATTGGCGTGATATTCGTCCTGGGCGCCACACTATTCATCCTGGGGAGCCTGCTGTTCCTGATACCGACACTAGCCGCGGACTGGGCTCTGGATACTCATTCGATTAATGCAGTTTTCTTCGCCGGCTCCATACCTTTCACGACGGCTGCGTACTTGCAGCTATTTCAGGCGGCCAACGCCGGCGAGTTTTCGGTCGAAGGCACGGACTCGGTCCGTGAAACGATGTTCTTTGGCTGGCAGCCACTGGACATCGGCTGGTTGAGCTGTGCCCTGCAATTTGCCGGCACACTACTGTTTAATCTGAATACCTTTGACTCGATGCTGCCAGGTCTGAACTGGCTGCAGGAAGATCTCATTATCTGGGGGCCAAATTTTCTGGGCTCTTTGCTGTTCTTCGCGGCGGGCCATCTGGCCTTCGCCGAGGCCGGCAACTCCTTCCTTTCCTGGCACCCAAGCGGAATCTCCTGGTGGGTCACCTTTGCCAATTTACTGGGCTGTCTGGCATTTATGATCTCGGCATTCTTTGCCTTTGTACCGCCATCACCTTTCGGCTTCGATGCCGCCACGATATCGGTGCTATTTACCGCTGTGGGTGCGGCTGGCTTTCTGTGCGGCTCGCTGCTCATGCTGCCGGAAACGGCCGCGTCCAATTACTAAAGCCGTGGTCGGTCTAAAACAGCAGGGACCAAGCAAAGTACAGCTTCTTTATCGAGTCATTCAATGAGCAAGCTCACGTTCAGTGCGGCTCATGCGTTCTTGAAATAGACCCTCTGAATGACAGCAATGACGATGGCTGTAGTCCAACCAAAAATAATGATGCCGTTGGTAGCCTCAATAGCGCTCAACAATTGCCATTGATCAGGCAGCACGACGTCGCCATAACCCAGGGTCGTAAATGTCACCATGGAGAAATACAACGCTTTCTCCATACCCTGAATTGCACCAAGCGACAGATAAACAAATGCCCAGATCAGCACTTCAATCAACGTAGCAACGAACATCAACAGAATGACTGCCAGGACTTGCAACATAGGGAAGGTTTCCAACTCTTCGCGCAGTCTGCTCGTGTGAGACCTGACCATATCTCTGGCGAAAACCATCGCGGAGGCATGAACCGCACTGGTAATACACAGCAACAAGACACCTAAAACCAAATTTATGAGCATGGCGACTTACCTCCCAGTAGATTACCCCGCCCTATTCGAGTACGCCTCGCCATTGCTTCGTGCGCTCACGCATTTCGTCTTTCATCGCAGCAGGCAAGAATTCAACCGGATCGCGACCTGCCCGACCGGACCAACCACCGCCCAGGGCCCGGTAAACCTGCACCAGGTTAGTCGCTACATCACCCTGCGTGCTTGCAAACAAGTCCTGCTGTTGCACATTGGAATTCAGAGTGGTGATCAGGGTATCGAAATCGATAGAGCCTTCCTGATACTGGATGGTGGCGATATCCACAGCACGCGTGGAAGCTGCCGCTGCCAGTTCGTAATACTCAAGCTGCTCATAAGAACGCAAGTAAGCAACAATAGAGTTTTCTACGTCTGCCTGCGCCTGCAGAACGGTGTTCCGATAATCCACGAGCAACTGCTGGAACAACGCGTCCTGCAAACGGATGTTGCTACGTAGGCGACCGTAGTTGAACAGGTTCCATTGGAAGGAACCGGAAAAATCCCATTCCTTACTGTCACCCTCAAACAGATCACCGGTGTCATCGGACAGGGTGCCAATAGAACCACCAATAGACAGGGCCGGGTAAAGATCTGTCGTCGCCACCCCAATAATGGCGCTTTGGGCCGCCAACTGGCGCTCGGCAACCCGCACATCGGGCCGGCGGCGGATGAGGTCCTGGGGCATACCCAAGGCGACCTCCGGCGGAGTTTTCGGTATACCCGGCTGGGCTCCCAGCAGGTA